>DATNMU010000230.1:0-4442 GCA_035602195.1 Candidatus Acidiferrum sp. | reverse complement strand
TTGGATTACGGAAACCGCCGATGCGGCCTGCGGTGGAAACCCCTGGGCGTCGACTTTTCTGGATACCTTCCGATATCTTGTTCAACACGCAAGCCTCGCCCAGCGTGGCGTGAAAGTGATCATGCACAACACACTGGCATCAAGCGACTACGGCTTGTTAGACGAAAATACATTCGCACCACGTCCGAATTACTGGGCCGCTTTGCTTTGGCGACGCCTCATGGGTGTGACGGTTCTCGATCCACAGATATCACCAACACCGAATCTTTATGTTTATGCGCACTGTCTACGGAACCATCCCGGCGGCGTCGCGCTCTTGGTCATCAATGCCGACGGACAGCAAGTCCATGAAGTCAGATTGGTCCCTGAGGCAGAACGCTACACACTGACTGCCAAGCAACTTCAAGACAGAGCAGTGCAGCTTAACGGGAAGACGCTTGAACTGAACAGCGATAGCGACGTCCCAGAATTCGAGGGTCAGCGAACGCGCACAGGTCGTATCAGTTTCGCGCCCACCAGCATTACGTTCCTGGCAATTGCCAACGCTAGCAACAGCAGTTGTCGCTAGCTCGCGACACGACTCATGGTGTGGCGATTTGACTTAAGGAGACTAATTTCATGAGCGAGACCAAGCCATCAGAGATCCTTGCAAGTCTTGCCAGGTTGCTTCCAGAACTAGAGGCTATCTATAAGGACATACATTCACATCCGGAATTGTCAATGCAGGAGACGCGGACGGCTGGTGTTGCTGCGAATCATCTGAAGGCTCTGGGCTTTGAGGTGACCACGGGCGTCGGCAAGACTGGGGTCGTAGGTATCTTGCGTAACGGGGATGGAGCCACTGTCATGCTGCGCGCGGACATGGATGCTCTACCCATCAAAGAAGCGACTGGCCTTCCGTACGCGAGCACCGTCACGGGGACTGACCCTAGCGGCAAGACCGTACCTATAGCCCACTCGTGCGGGCACGATATGCACGTTGCCTGCTTGATTGGCGCAACAAGTCTTTTTGCAAAGAGCCGGGACGCGTGGAGAGGGACACTGATGGCGGTCTTTCAGCCAGGCGAAGAAACCGCGCAAGGTGCTAAGGCGATGATTGATGACGGGATGTTCAAACGATTTCCAAAACCGGACGTTGTGTTAGGGCAGCACGTCATGAGCTTGCCGTCCGGGAACATCGATTGGCGTGCGGGCATTGTCACTTCTTCGGCCGATAGCCTGCAGATTCGCATGTTCGGGCGCGGTGCGCACGGCTCGATGCCCGAGTCCAGCATCGACCCCGTGGTTATGGCCGCCTCGACCGTAATGCGGCTGCAAACGATCGTCTCCCGGGAGGTCTCGCCCACGGATTCGGCTGTAGTGACAATTGGGGTACTTCAGGCTGGGACGAAAGAGAACGTTATTCCGGACGAGGCATTGATCAAATTGAATGTGCGTACCTTCGATGAGGGCGTACGCAGACGTGTGCTCGCAGCGATTGAACGCATTGCGACGGCCGAGGCAGCGGCATCAGGAGCGCCAAAACCGCCGGAAATCACACCACTCGATCAGTATTCGTCAGTAAAGAATGATGCCACTGCGACAAAGAAAGTCGTCGATGCACTTCTCCAGAGCTTTCCTGCCAGTTCCATCGAACAGACAAAGCCCACCATGGCAAGCGAGGACTTCGGCTGCTTTGGAGCTGGGTGGGATGTTCCGGCAGTGTACTGGTTCTTCGGCGGAGATGATCCAGCGGTATACGCCAAGGCAAAGAAAGAGGGAAAACTCAGCTCGCTTCCAACCAATCATAACCCGGCCTTTGCACCAATCATTCATCCGACTCTGGAAACAGGTGTGAACGCCCTGGTTGTTGCGGCGCATGCATGGCTGGCCTCGTGAACAACTTCCTTATGCACGGGCATCAACTAGCCGGTCCTTTTCTGGATGCGGTGGATCTGCTTGGCACATTCGTTTTCGCACTCAGCGGTGCGGCAGCGGGTGTCAAAAGCCGGTTCGATCTGTTCGGTCTAATGGCACTCTCGTTCGCGGCCGGTAATGCCGGCGGGATCACACGAGATGTGCTGATTGGCGCGGTGCCACCAGCGGCCATTAGCGACTGGCGCTACCTGGGGGTCTCTCTTCTGGCAGGATTGGTGACGTTCTTCTGGTATCCCGACATCGACAAACGTCGCAGGCTGGTGTTGTTATTCGACGGCGCGGGACTCGGTTTGTTTGCCGTCGCCGGCACACAAAAGGCGCTCATCGCGGGACTCAATCCGGTGATGGCGATTTTTATGGGAGTGCTAACCGGGATTGGTGGTGGAATACTGCGTGATGTACTTGTCAACCAAACGCCGACGGTGCTTCAGGCGGATATTTATGCTGTTGCTGCGCTAGCCGCTGGGGTCGTAGTTGTGATCGGATATATTTTGCATTACCCGGCTTTTCTGATGATGACCGTGGGCGCACTCCTGTGCTTTTGGCTGCGAGTTATGGCGGTATACCGAGGATGGCATTTGCCCGTCGCACGGTGGCAGAATCAGTCGGATTGAATCATTCTATTGCTACGTAGTTCAGGAATTGACAGGTGATTCTAACCTGGCATCTTCAAGAATTTGTTTCAGCCGAACCCCGGTTTCTCCCGTCATCACCGGAGCGATTGTTAAAATCTTAAACTCGACACCAAACTATCCCCGCGATCGCGGGTGAAAGCTGTCACGGCAGAGGTCGCGAGTTCGAGTCTCGTCGTCCCCGCCATTCTGGAAGGGTCCGGCCCGGAGACATGGGTGAGAAGCTGTGAAGAAACCCTCACTGAATTTCCGTCTTGCAATATAAAAAGCCTGCCGTAAGCTCGCGGCATGAGCCAAGAAAATATCACCGACAAGCAACCCTTGATCCGCTACGTGAACCGACGGCAGATGAGTTGGCGAGCTGTGGATGTAGAGAGACTCATTAGCGAAGACCATCCGGCGAAAGCCATTTGGACACTGGTTGGCCGCTTGGACTTGAGTCCGTTTTATCGAGCCATCGAAAGCAGCGTGGAAGAAGGCGGGCGACCAGCGTTCGATCCGCAACTGCTCATCAGTTTGTGGGTGTACGCGTATAGCCAGGGGATTGGCTCGGCACGAGAAGTGGCCCGACGCTGTGAGTACGATCCGGCGTTCCAGTGGCTGACAGGGTTAGCGGAAGTGAACTACCACACCCTGGCGGATTTCCGCGTGGAAAAGCAACAGGAGCTGGACGAACTGTTCACGCAGGTGTTGGCGGCGCTCAGCAAGGAAGGACTGATCACCTTGGAGCAGGTGATGCAAGACGGCACGAAGATTAAGGCACTGGCGAGCAGCAGGAGTTATCGCCAGGAGGAAACGATTCGCGAGCATCTGGAGCAGGCGCGACAGCGGGTGGCGGCGATGGGCGATCCTAGAAACGACGAGAGCAGTCCGAAGGCAAAGCAAGCGCAGGCCCGTGCGCGACGCCAGCAACAAGAGCGGCTGGAGAGTGCGCTCGAAGAGTTGCAGAAGTTGCAGGCACGCAAGGTTGGAGAAAAGGCCAAGCGTGAGACGCGGGTGAGCACCAGCGATCCGCAAGCGCGGGTGATGAAGCAGTCTGATGAGGGTTTCGCGCTCAGTTACAACGCGCAGATTTCCGCAGATGCTGCGCATGGACTGATTGTGGGAGTGGCGGTGACAGACGCGGCCAACGACACCGCGCAGTTATTGCCAGCAGTAGATCGCCTAGAACAGCGGCTGAATAAAAGACCGCAACAGATGGTGGCCGATCGCGGCTACACCACGCGAGAGAATATCGAGAAGATGGCCAGGC
This sequence comes from Candidatus Acidiferrum sp., assembly GCA_035602195.1. GTDB lineage: Bacteria > Acidobacteriota > Terriglobia > Terriglobales > Acidobacteriaceae > Sulfotelmatobacter. Next base: position 641 of record DATNMU010000230.1, on the reverse strand, counting down.
GAGAGATCGATTTTCTGGGGACCATGCGGTATGTGCCACGCGGAGCCAACCTACCGAACCAGCTTCCGCCGAGTGCATTCCTCTATCAGCCGGAGAGGAATCGCTGCGTTTGCCCCGAGGGCAAAGTCCTGCATAAGCAGAGACAACGCAAGGTGGGGGCCGGGATGATTTACCACGTCTACGAAGCACGGTTTGAGGATTGCCAAACCTGCGCTCGCAAACCGGAGTGTTGTCCAGACAACAAAACGCACGGCCGTTCGGTAGCGCAGCTCGAAGAAAGCCCGGTGGTGATCGCATTCCGCAAGAAGATGGCCAGTGAAGAAGCCCAGCAGAGATACCGTCGCCGGGGAAGAATCGTGGAGTTTTGTCACGCATGGATCAAGAGCAAACTGGGGCTGCGGCAATTTCATGTGCGGGGTCTCGCAAAGGCACAGATGGAAATGCTGTGGGCTTGCCTCACATACAACCTGCAGCATTGGATCCGCCTAAGCAAGCTTCGCGCAACACCAGCAGTCACGTGAGAGAGTAAGAGGTATAGAGAGGAGGAACGAGGCACTCAATCGAAGTAGCAGATTAGCATTCCAGAAAACTCACACTAAATCCTGAGTCCCGCGCCTCATTGAGGTTTCTTCACAGCTTCG
>DATNMU010000229.1:0-5057 GCA_035602195.1 Candidatus Acidiferrum sp. | reverse complement strand
AGCGGCTGCGCGAGATCGGCGAGCAGGTGGCCATTGGTGGTGAGCGCAATGTCGAGCGGTTCGCCGTGGCCATTATTCGGCGTACACAGTTGAGCGAGGTTCCGAACGAAATCGACCACACCTTTTCGCAACAGAGGCTCGCCTCCGGTGAGACGAATCTTCGTAACGCCCATCCCTACCAGCACCCGCGCCATCCGCAGATAATCGTCGAACGGGAGATCGCCATAAAGTGCCCCTTCGTTACCCGTGCGGCAGTAGACGCACCTGTAGTTGCAGCGGTCGGTAATCGAGATCCGCAGATCGGTGATGGGGCGTCCGAATTTGTCGGTGAGGGGCACGATCAAAACGTCGTTGGTCGTTCGTCGTCGGTCGTTAAGCCCGTCCATCGCTGGTTTGGCCAACGACTAACGACTTTTTTGGAAAAAATACGCAGGCGGGAATACCCCGGCAGGCGCTTCCTTTCCAATGCGCTTCTTACGAAGCACGGGAGGCGCGAGCATTTCTGCTCGCACCCTCGGGAGTAGCGCCGCCGTCCCGGCGGCCGCACGGAATAGCAAGCAAGATGCCGGCGCTACCACCTCGCCGCCGCGGCCTGGGTATGCCCGAAGGCCTGGGCGGTCGGAAACTCATTCACATTATAGAGCTTGCGAGCCCGGAAAAGGTTTCAAGGTTTTCCCCTTCAAGATTTCCGTCCTGCGAGCGATTCGGCGATCGCCTTTTCCGCCAGCGGAGCCATGATCTTATACCCGGCAGCATTGGGATGCAGGCCGTCATCGGATAGATTACGTTTCAACAGGCCCTTGTCATCGACAACGGCTGAGAAATAGTCGAGATACACAAGCCCGTTCCTCGCGCAGAAATTCTTAAGCCAGCTGTTCAGCGCCAGAATTCTTTCGCGCGGACGCAGGGTAAACGACTCCTTCGCTCCGTCCGTATAGTTGTTCACTGGGAGTAGCGAGGCAAAAACCAGGCGAATGTGGTGCAAGCGCGCCAACTCGGCGATGGACGCGTAGTTGGCCTCGATGTCTTCGTTGCGGGCGGGCCCGGTGACGCCGGCGACGTCGTTGGTTCCGGCCAGCACAACCAGCACCGTGGGACGCAGATTGATCACATCCTGGCGGAAACGCACCAGCATTTGCGGAGTTGTCTGCCCGTCGATGCCGCGGTTGATGTACGGCTTGCCGGGGAAATAGTCGGCCAACTTCCAGTAGTCCGTGATGGAGTCGCCTAGGAACACGACTCGATTCTCGCCAGCCACGAGCGGCTTCAGCTTTGCGTCGGCGTCGCGATAGCGAGACAGTTCGCCGAAGTCGTCGGTGTAGATGGCGATGCGCGAGGCGCGATATTGATCAAGGCCCGGGGCGCCGGTGGAAGGGATGGCGGCCTGCTGCTGCGCTGCCACGATGAGAGCCGATAGGAACGCAACGGCGCAAATCAGCACGCAATATCGCATGTCGCAAATGCTAGCACGACTAGAACCCCACACAACGCTGCAGCTACGTTAGACTGTCAGGTTCTCGGGAGAACTAGCTCATATGAATTGGCCGGGAAAAGTTGCCCTGCTCATCGCCATCCTGGTTTCTGTTTTTCTGTTCTCGCGCAAGTTTGGCCGGGCGTTGCGCATCATTCTGGCGGCGAAGCGCGACTCCGATTTCCACTTGCGGCCGATCGGGCCGCGCATCCGCAAAGTGCTGTGGGAGGTAGGAGCGCAAGGATTAGTCATTGCCCAGCGGCCATTGCCCGGTCTGGCGCACGCGTTCGTCTTCTGGGGTTTCTGTGTGTTTTCGCTGGTTACGTTGAATCATTTTGCTGCAACATTTGGTCACCCATTTTTATCGAGAGATGGAACCTTCGGGCGATTCTACTTCTGGACGGCCGCTATATTCGCCGTTGCCGTGGCGATTTCGATTGCGGGGCTGGCGTATCGGCGGTTTGTAATTCGTCCGAAATGGCTGGAGCCGCTCTCGCCGGAGTCGGGATTGATTGCATTCCTGATCTTCGCGTTGATGATCACCTATCTCGCTACGTTCTGGGTTCCCGAAGGCAGCTCGGCAGGCTGGCTGTTGTGGTGGGCGCACACGATTACCTTGCTGGCTTTTCTGCCTCTGATTCCCAGCACCAAGCACATGCACCTGGTGTTGAGCCCGCTGACGATTTTTCTGGAGCGCGATGGCTTCAGCAAGATTCCGCCGCTGGTGGGCGACGAAGATTTTGGCTTGGTGACGGGAAAAGATCTTACTCAGATTGCAGCGCTGCAGGATTATTCCTGCGTGGAGTGCGGACGCTGCACCGAGCATTGCCCGGCGAACAATACTGGGAAGATTCTGAATCCCAAGGAAATTATTCTGGGCACCCGTCGCTACCTAAACGAATTTGGACCAAAGAGTGAAGAGCCGCTGTTGGGAAAACATGTATCGATGGAGGCGGTGTTTGAGTGCACGACCTGCGGGGCATGCGAATACCAGTGTCCCGTGGGTATTCAGCACTTGCCGCAGATCATCGGACTGCGGCGCGGCGCGGTCAACACCGGCAAATGGGAGAACAGTTACGGCAGCGAGATGTTCGTCACGCTTGAGCGGCAGGGGAACGCGCTGGGATTTCCGCCGTCGGATCGGGAGAAGTTCATCGAGAAGAATGGCCTGCCGTATTTCGACGGTTCGCAGGAATACTGCTTATGGATGGGATGCCTGGGATCGTTCGATCCGAATGGCCGGAAGATTCTGCTCGCGCTGGTTGAGGTCTTGAATCACTTGGGGATTACGTTCGGAGTGCTGCGGCAGGAAAAGTGCAGCGGCGATCCGGTGCGGCGGTTGGGCAATGATTATTTGTTCGCCGAACTGGCGCAGGGAAATCTGGAGCAGATTCGCGAGGCCGGTGCGGATCGAGGAGGAGTGAAGAAAATGGTTTCCATCTGCCCGCACTGCGTGCGGACGATTGGCGAAGATTGGAAGGAACACGGCGGCAATGTTGCGATTGAGCACCATACGGAGCTGATGGCGCGATTCCAGGACAAGTTGCCGCTCAGCGGCGAAGAGCAGAAGAGCGTGGTGTTTCACGACGCCTGTTATCTGGGACGATATCGCGGAGTGTACGACCAGCCGCGAGAGGTGATTGCGCGCTATGGGCAGGTGGTGGAACCGCTGAGGAATCGTGAACGTGGATTCTGTTGCGGCGGCGGCGGAGGACTGATGTTCCTTGGAGAAGAAACCGGCAAGCGCGTCAATCTAGAGCGTGCGCAGGAATTGGTGGCAACGGGTGCGAGCGTGGTGGCAGCAGCGTGTCCCTTCTGCAACTCGATGTTGCGCGACGGGCTGGCGGCTGCATCGACTTCGCCTCCAGAATTGCTCGATGTGGCGCAGATTGCGGCGGCAGCGATTGGGAAGGCGAAGGTCTCGGGAGATTAATACAGCGCCTTCATCGCGGGAAGCAACTAGCGAAGCGAGTCAGGAACTGAAAGCTGGTTGCGCCTCATGTCCATCTGGGGTCGCAACTGCAGATTTCTCCCGGCCTGGGGCGATTCGGAATGACGAGATCGATCCGTGCTAATCCGCGAAAATCCGTGGCAAAGAAGTTAGCTTCCCGCTTTCGCCTTCTTCACTTCCTCAATCAGCGGTGGCACGATGTCGAATAAGTTCCCCACCACGGCATAATCCGCGATTTCGAAGATGGGAGCCTCGGAATCTTTATTCACGGCGATGATGGCGCGGGCGCCTTTCATGCCGACGATGTGCTGAATGGCACCGCTGATGCCCAGGGCGAGGTAAAGTTTGGGCGCAACGGTTTGGCCGGAGGAGCCGACCTGACGGTCCATGGGCAACCAGCCGGAATCACAGATAGGTCGGGAGGCAGCGATCTCACCTCCCAGTGCGTCGGCCAGTTGCTTGGCCATTTCTATGTTTTTCTGTTCCTTGATGCCGCGGCCGACTGAAACGATAATCTCGGCTTGAGTCAGGTCGACGGCTTGCTTTACTTCCTTGAAAACTTCTTGCGGCTTGGTGCGCACGACCCCGTCAGCGATGTCAACGGTTACATTCTCAACGGGTGCGGGTGAGGCGCTGGCTTCAGCCTGATCACCGCGGAATGCGCCATTCTGGAACGTCGCAAACCATGGAGCGTCAGAAGTGAAACTGACATCGGCGGCGAGCTTGCCTTGAAACATCTGCCGGGTGAATAACAGCTTGCCATTCTCGTGCTTGAATCCTATGCAGTCGCTGATGACAGTACGTCCCATGGCAGTGGCGAGTTTGGGAATGAAATCACGCACCTGGTAGGTGTGAGGCATGAGCACCAACTTGGGCTTCTGGTTCGCCAGGAACTGCTTGAGCCCTGCGGCGAACGCATCGGGCGTGTAGGGCTCCAGTTTGGTGGACTCGACCGCATGTACCTTAGCTAGTTTTTTGGTCGCGACTTCGGCAGCTAGAGCAGAGGCCCTTCCGCCAACGACAACTGCTTCAAGGGTCCATCCGGTGGCAGCGGCTATGGCCTGGCCGGCGGTGATGGTTTCCCAGGAAACGCGGTTCAGTTTGCCTTCGCGTTGTTCAACGACTACTAAAATGGTATCGGGCATAAAGGTCAGCTTCTAGCTCCTAGCGTGCCACGAAGAGTTTCCGGCACGACACGATCAGCTCTACAGCACACGCAATTCGTTGCGCATTTTATCGACCAGCTTTTTTGCGATTTCCGCGGGCGAACCTTCGATATGTTCAGTCTTCTTTGTTTTCTGCGGCACATAAAGGCGTTCAATTTTCTGCAGGTTATCGCCGATCGCAGACTGCAGTTCAGCCAGCGACACCTTGCGGATGGGCTTATTCTTGGCCTGTTTGATTCCGATCAGCGTGGCGTAGCGCAGCTTGTTGATGCCGGATTGGATGGTTAATACTGCAGGCAACGGCATGTCGACGAACTGGAAGAATCCCGCTTCAAGCTCGCGCTTTACTCGAATGCCGGCATCTTTTTTTTCGAGGTGCATGATGATGGTGGCATGCGGCCAGCCCAGCAGTTCTGCGAGGATCACACCGGTTTGGGCATAGCCGTAATCGTCGGATTGCAGGCCGGTG
>DATNMU010000228.1:0-17042 GCA_035602195.1 Candidatus Acidiferrum sp. | reverse complement strand
GTTCGCTTTAACGGAGAAGTCGCGACCTTTATGGGCATCTGGGTGCTCCCTACGGCGAATTCTCTGGAAGTAATTCGTAATGTGCGCAAGGAACTGCCTGCGATTCAGCAACAGTTGCCCACGGGTATGAAGTTGGGTGTTCCGTATGACTCGACGGAGTACATCCAAGACGCCATTAACGAAGTTCTACACACTCTCGTCGAAACTCTACTGATCGTGGTCGTCGTCATTTTCCTGTTTCTGGGATCATTCCGCTCCGTTTTGATTCCCGTGATCGCGATTCCGATTTCGCTGATTGGCGCTGTTTTCCTGATGCTGCTGGCTGGCTTCACCATCAACCTTCTGACTCTGCTTGCGATTGTGCTTTCGGTCGGATTAGTCGTAGATGATGCCATCGTCATGGTGGAGAACGTCGAGCGACACCTTCATCTCGGCAAGACTCCATTTCAGGCCGCGAAGGATGCTGCGCGCGAGTTGGTCGGTCCGATCATCGCCATGACCATCACTCTGGCGGCCGTGTATGCCCCAATCGGAATTCAAGGAGGACTCACTGGGGCGTTATTCCGCGAATTCGCGTTCACTTTGGCTGGCGCTGTCGTTGTTTCAGGCGTCGTGGCGCTAACCTTATCCCCGATGATGGGTTCGAAGTTGCTACGCGCCGGCGATACGGAACGTGGCTTTGCCGGCGTCGTCAACCGGAGCTTCGAAAGCGTCCGCAATCTGTACGTCCGCATGCTGACCGGGACGTTGAACTACCGTCCGGTGGTGCTCACCGTTTGGATCGTCGTCGCCGTGCTAATGATTCCCCTCTACATGTTCTCCCAGAGGGAACTGGCTCCGGCCGAAGATCAGGGGGTTGTATTCGGCGTCATTCAATCCTCCGCGAATTCGACTCTTGACCAGACGAATCTGTTTACACAGCAGGTCTATGACGTCTACCATTCCTTCCCCGAGAGCGGAAGCATATTCCAGATCACGAACGCCGGGGGCGGATTCGGAGGCATGGTGACCAAGCCCTGGAGTCAGCGAACGAAGACTGCGCAACAACTGCTGGTGGAGTCGTCGGGTCCGTTGTCAAAAATCGCTGGCGTCCGCGTGATTCCCTTGACTCCGTCTCCGCTTCCGGGAGGCGGCAACTTCCCAGTGGACTTTGCGATTGTCTCCGCGGCTGAGCCGGAACAAGTCAGTCAACTTGCTGAGCAGATTGTGCAAAAGGCGATGGCCAGCGGCATGTTCATCTTCGCTGATACAGACGTGAAGTTCGATCAGCCGCAAACAGAAGTTGTTTTTGATCGCGACAAGCTTCGTTCTCAGGGAGTGGATTTAAGCCAGGCCGGAGCGGATCTTTCCACCATGCTGGGTGGAAATTATGTAAACCGTTTCAGCATTCAGGGTCGCAGCTATAAAGTTATTCCGCAAATAAGGCGAATGGATCGCCTGACGCCGGAGCAACTCTCGCAGATCTACGTCAAGGGCTCCGCAGACAAACTCGTCCCACTTTCGACGTTCGCGACGCTTAAAACCACGACTGAGCCGAGATCATTGAACAAATTCCAGCAACTGAATGCCGTGCGAATTCAAGGTGTGATCCCCCCGAATGTTCCGCTCGATAAGGCGCTGACTTTTCTGGAGGACCAGGCTAAACAGATCCTACCCCAGGGATTTACGGTCGACTATGCTGGCGAGTCTCGCCAGCTTCGCGTGGAGGGAAGTAAGTTCCTTGGCACCTTCATGCTCTCAGCCATTCTGATCTATCTCGTTCTTGCCGCGCAATTCGAGAGCTTCCGCGATCCCTTTATCGTTCTCGCCGGTTCTGTGCCCTTGGCCATCTCGGGTGCCCTGGTGTTTTCGTTTCTAAACTTCACAACCCTGAATATCTATAGCGAGGTCGGTCTGATCACCCTCGTTGGCCTGATTGCGAAGAACGGAATTCTGATCGTCGAGTTCGCGAACCATTTGCAGGAAACAGGTCTCAGCAAACTTCAGGCGATTATTGGTGCCGCGAACACGCGACTGCGTCCCATTCTCATGACGACGGCGGCCACAGTTTGCGGCCATTTCCCACTCGTTCTGGCCAAGGGCCCCGGCGCCGGAGCGCGAAACAGCATCGGCATCATGCTGGTCAGCGGCATGATCATCGGTACGATCTTCACGCTCTTTGTGGTGCCGTCCATTTACATGCTGGTCGCAAAAACCCATACCCGGCTGGAGAAAAGTGAGGAGATGGCGCTCGACGAGCCCGCAGAAGTTGCAGTCTAGCTGGGAAAGGAACGCGAGGTTTTACACTACTAGGCGAAAGTCAAGATTCAGCCGACTCACGGCGGGATTCGCGGTCGGGAATGTGCCTAGGGACGAACTCCTTGCTTGCGATTAATCTCGCGGGAAAATTCCGTAACAAAATTCAGCAGAGTGCCGTATCCCACCTGGCCCAACACGCCCCAACCGCCGTTGGCGAATGCATTCTTGGGGCTTGGCTTCCACGCGGTAGAAATCACTCCTCCGCCAAACGCCCCTCCATACAGCGCCCATTGCGGGCGCAAATGCTCCTCGCTGCGGTCATAGGTGAGCAGATTCCTGATGAATGCATGTTTGGTTCGAGGCCATAGTCCCTCGCATTTGCACTGGTCGTATCGAACCTCATAGCCGAGCTTCGCATTGCCCAATGCGGCCAGCGTATTCGCAGTAATGAACTGGCCCTCCCGCGACGCGAATCTTTCCGCATAGCCTCCCCAGCCATCGTCCCACTGTGACGGCACTCCGCGCGCCTGGTCGATTCCCGCCCCGAACATGCGCTTCATATACGCGCCCGGCGTGGTCAGCGTCTGCCGCAAATAAATCTGCTCGCGCTCTTTGCCGGTCGGCGTGACCCTCGGCTGGTCTGCAGGAATAAAAACTCCTTCAATCCACGTGGACTCCCAATTCCGCGCCCTGATCAGCTCGGATGTCGCCAAATGTTCCGTCTTCTCCGCAGCTTCTTTTGATCGGTCTTCTATCTGCTGCATCGGTCCGGAATCGTCTTTCTTGGTTTCTCCCGGTGCATTGGCCGGTGCGTTGGCCGGTACGTTGGGAAGACCGGCTGGCGCTTGGCTGGAATTCGGCGGCGGATTCTGCTTGGCCCCGGTTTCCTGTGCCCAGGCAAAACTCTGCCCCATCGTCAGCAGCAAACAACTGGTCGCAACGAGCGCACCCATTCGACCTGGCATTCCCCTCTTTGCATGTCGCATTCTCTGTCGCATCAGCTAAAGATACTCCCAAAAAATCTGTAACCGTGTTCGATAGGAACTTGTGTGCCCCTACCCTCTCTCAAACGCGTGCTTCTTCTCTACTTCTTCCGCCGCACTCCGCATCGCGCTTTCGAATCGTTCTGCCTGCCCCATCAACCCGGCAGTAGCCTCGGCCCAATCGCTTTCCATGCGAACCAGTCCATCTGCTGGCACTAACCTTCCCGCAATTTCCACCAGATGTCCTGGCGTAGTTTCCAAATATTGCGCATCGGTCGGATCCCCCACCCACGCTCGTTTCTCTCGCGTCAATTTTGCCTGCCAGTACACCTTGCGCTCAATAAACGTTGCGATCTCTTCGTCACTGGCTTTGCCGAAGACCCACTTCTGCCGTTTGAAATCATAATTGCGGCTGGAAAATGCCACCGGCTTCAGCTTCGCCGATTTCACGAATTCGATCTGCCTTCGGTCGACTTCCTTCCGTAGCGCGTTGATCACGGGAGCCTCCGCATCCTTCGGCTCCAGCGACGCCAGCACTTCCCGCACCGTCGCCGACAAATTCACCGCCACCGGAGCGTGCAGCCCATCAGAATTCTCCAACCGGATGTCCCCATGCAGCACCCAGAAATCCGCTCCCGAGGTCGACCGGTGAAACGGCCATTCTAGCGCAATCGTGACGGGCAGCCCCGTCAGCGTTACCCAAATCTTTTTCTGTTCATCCACCGGTGTCATTCGAATCCTTTTCAAGCGAATAGATCAAATTGTAACTTCCAATCTCTCAATTTTACTGAATCAAAAACGAACCGCACTGACCGGTGAAAGAAAGAAAGAAGGAAAAACATCGAAACCATAATTTCGAAACCAGAAACGAGAAACTCGATGCCAGGTACTTTACTTCTTCTTCTTCCCTCTCACCTTTGTCCCCATCCGCAGCAATTTTCGCACGGTCCCGGTTGGCAGCTGCTTCATTTGATCGTGGAGCTCAGTCACTGCTTCAAAGAAGCCTGCCATCGCCGCCAGCCGCTCCCGCGTAAACTCCGCTCCCGCTTCCTTCGGATCCAGTTCCTCCAAACTTCGCCGCAACATCTCCCGCGTTGGATCGATCTCCCTCCGTTTTCTCTGCTCAATCACCAGGCGGAACATCTCCCAGACGTCCTTCATCGATTCGTAATGTTCCCGGCGGTCGCCGAGCACATGGACGGCGCGCACAATCCCCCAAGTCTCCAGCTCGCGAATCGACGTACTCACGTTCGACCGGGCCACACTCAAAGTCTGCGCGATCTCTTCCGCAGGCAGCGCTCGCGGCGAAAGATATAGCAGCGCATGAATCTGCGCCACCGTGCGGTTGATGCCCCACCGCGTGCCCATCTCACCCCAGTGCAGGATGTATTGCTTTTGAACTCCGGTGAGGTTTGGCATATTCGATACTTTCAGTGCAGACAGAATCTACAGAACGAAGCGTCCAGTGTCAACAGCGACCGGGGGGCGCCGTGACAAACATTTAACAATTGGGGCCGGTTCGCCCGTCCCGATTCACGGTAATATTGCTGCGCTTGGCAGTTTGTGCGTCCGATTCTGATCGACTGGCATCCCTTGGCTCCTGTTTCCGATGTGAGTGCTGGCGTTCTCACCGATAACCCTTACCCTCTCAGGAGAAATGATTTGTATGAAGAAGTTTGCGTTTTGCATGCTGATCCTGTCGACATTTACTTTTGCAGCATTCGCCGCAGATAAGGACGAACTCCCGGCGAATTTCCTATCCACAAAACATCCAATGCACACCAATCATGCCGGTGGACTTCACGGCAAGGGCAACATCCCCACGCCCCACGGATTTCCGGCGGGAGTGGACACGCTGATTAACTTTACTGGACATTTTGACCATGCGGGCGTTCTCCCCACCGCGTTTGACAATAACGGCATATCCGCCGTCACCCCAAATCATATCTGGGAATACAGCATGGTCGGCAATCCGCCGGAAAAAGGTGGAATTACCGCGATAAACGCGCCCATCATTCCGGTTACCATCGACATGCGAGATGCCAATGGCAATCCCCGCTTTGTGGTCAACCAGTTCCACCAAACCGTTCGCCTGATCTCCAAGCCGGATCCCTTCCTGCAGGACTTCTTGAACGGACCGGTGTATAGCAATGCGGACTTCAGCAGCAGCCCAGTACCCACCCAACTCAATGACGCGGAACAGCGCGCCACGTTCGGCAATAAAGCCCGTTCTGACTGGCACACATTATTGGTTCCGCAGGTCGTGACACCCCGAACTATGGTCCTAAACCAGGGAACCTACGAGTTCGCTCTGAATGACGACGGCACCTGTTGCCTTTTCGTGTTGGTCAGCGATCCAGTATTCTCCAACAAACTTGCTCCTCCTGCCGCTGCGGATAACACCACCGTACTCGGCGCGGCCGAACTGGCCGGCGATATCACGACCAAAGACATCGCCACCGCGTTCTTTCCCAATGTCTACCTGTTTGAAAATAATGATCCCAACCAATGCTGTGTGCTTGGCTTTCACAGCATCGATGGAGAAGCTGGGGACGCCACAAACGGCAACCTTACAAAATTCTTCGTCTTCAACTACGCCAGTTGGATCAGCCCGGGCCTCTTCAACGGCGGATTCGAAGATGTGACAGGGCACAGTCATGAAATGGCAGAAATCTTCAACGATCCGTTCGTGGCGTTCGACGGAATTCACAACATCACCCCGTTCTGGAACAGTGGAAGTCCTCAAGGACCTCAAGGCAACCAGTGCCAGGACTTTCTTGAAGTTGGCGACGTGGTGGAAGTCCTTCCTAATGCCACCTTCCCGATCGCGATTGGCAACTTCACCTACCACCCGCAAACTATCGCTTTATTGCCCTGGTTCGCGTTCGAGAAGAACTCCAGCGCCATCGACCACGCTTACAGCTATCCGGATGAGACCGTGCTCCCTTCGCTCTCACCCGAACTAACCGACATCCCGACCCTGGACGCTCTCGGCTGTTCTTAGTAACGACAGCCGAAAACCACGGATCAAAGCTAAGGGCATCGCAACAGCGGTGCCCTTTTTGCTGTCCAGATCTTTCCCATAGTTCCCGCGGCTCGGCCAATGCATCCAGCGCGCCTCCTTTTCGCCTCAATGCAAAATGTATTGCTTCCGAACTCCGGTCAGCCTTGCCATTCAATAATTTCAGTGTAGACAGAAGTTACAGAATCAATCATATGCGTCAATTGCTGTAGCGCATGCAACGCAATTGTCCAAAGGTGAAGATTGTTGCATAATCGCCGCCGAGTCCAGTAAATTCGCCCCTTTGCGCCGATTCTAATTTGTTGTAGTATGGGTGCGCACGAATCTGATCGACTGTCGTCGCCTCCCCCGAAACCGCTAATCGGACATGCTGGCGTTCTAACCAAAAACACTTACCCTCTCAGGAGAACAATTCCGTATGAAGAAGCTTGCGTTGTTACCATTTGTTGCTGTACTGGTTTGCCTCACGCTTTTTGGGCTTGCCGAAACATCCGCAGCCCAATCCGCGCCTCAGGTGATCGACGATTCGCAGCTGAAGGCGCTGTCGACGACAATCGGCGGAGCCACCGTGCTGCCCACGACACGCACCGTCCCGCATTGGTTTGGATCGACGCTCGACCCGAACAACGGAATCACCTATGGCTACAACATGGTCGGCGCCGACCCGAACAACTGCTCAGGCACGGCGTGCTCGGTGACGGTCGAAGCAGACATCACTCCGATCATCGTAAATATTGGCGGACATACGTTCAGCGGCAGCGACATCCTCGCCGCAACGCTGGCTTCCCCTGAGTTTGCGCTCAACGACTATGGCTCGACTCCCGCCGCAACCGCAGCTGGCGCGTTTCCAGTCGCCCCCGCCCTCATCATGGGTCCGGGTGGCGTCCTCTCCCAAGGTGACGCCGGCAACCAGCTCCAGCTCCAGGATGCGACGATGCGATCACAGTTCAACCAGACCGGAACCAGCAAATACCACTTGATCCTGCACCCAAATGTCTTGCCGGCCGTCACCATCAACGTGCCCAGCAACCAGGGCACGCGGCTCGTGAGTGGCCGCGGTGTAATTTTCGCGGATGTCGACATTGGTTGGTGGTCGTCACAAATCCAGAACCTGGAGACGCAGTCTGACCCCACCCACCTGCCAATCTTCTTGACGAACGACGTCCTGCTGTATGAGGGCAAAAACGTACTCAACTGCTGTGTGATCGGTTTCCACGGAACGCGGTCCGTTGGTAACGGCGGCGGCAGCGGAAACACCAACGGAAACGCCAAAGTACAGACGTTCGCGTGGGCTTCTTGGGTTCAGCCCGGCGTCTACGCGCGGCCGAACGGCGGCACGGACTGGGCGCTGCAAGATATTCACGCGCTGAGTCACGAGATTTCCGAATGGTCCGACGATCCTTTCGTGAACAACACTGTGGAACCGTGGCTCACGCCAACCGCGCCGCAGTACGGATGCAGCGGGATTCTCGAGACTGGCGACCCGGTGGTGGCGATCGGCTTCGCCATGGGCACCAACACCTTCGGACAGGGCGCTAATCCGAATGGCACCCAGAGTGCCGACGGATACTACCATCCTGAAGACGAGGTGCACTTCCCGTGGTTCCTGCGGCTCGCTCCGAACACCGCCTCGGAGCCAACGCAGAGCCCCTCGACGAACATAGGCCGCTACACTTTGATGGGTGACCTGAATCCGTTCCCGGGCTTCCGCGAGCCGGCAACGGGCTGCAACTAGGTTTAATCTGGTTTCAGCGAGGGGCCTGGCCTGCCGGGCCCCTTTTTTTATACTGATAACGAGAACGAACTAAATTAAGGACACCGCGGGCGCGATGTCCTTGTCGGTTGTTGGCATAGCAGGTCAAGAAGCGATAGCCGGTATGAAGGAGCGTTAAGCCTTCCCCTTATTCTCCGGTCCGTTGCCATCCAACTCTGCGCGCTTGCTCTCAGACTCTTCGCCACTTGCTTTGTTCTTCGCAGGCTTCCGCGCCGCTTCTTCCCGCTTGCGTTCCTGATATCGCAGATCATGAAACGCCTGGTCCGACCCTTGTTTTTTCATATCCCAAGCTTGCCACACCCGCCCAAACATAGCTAGCGCGACGGCTGACGCAGACGATGCACAGGTTGAGAGGAGCGGTCGTCCCATCTACAATCGACAATCCATGCGGCCCCCGCGTATCGCCGAACTACTCCGACGCTTTCTGGAAGATGCCAACAGCACACCATTCAGCGAGAGCGGTTCGTTGTACGAACGTATATCGACGTACATCGATATACTCGTTCGCTGGAACGCCCGCATCAACCTTACCGCGATCCGCGATCCCGAAGAAATTGTCACCCGCCACTTCGGCGAATCCCTGTTCGTAGCCCGCCACCTTTTTCCCAGTGTTTCCTCTGTGTCCCCTGTGCCCTCTGTGGTAAAGGGTTTTGTCCCCGCCACTGACCGCCTCACAAGCAGGACAAGAGTCGCCGATTTCGGTTCCGGTGCCGGCTTCCCCGGGCTTCCGATAAAACTCTGGGCTCCAGAAATCGTTCTCACTCTAATCGAATCCCACCAAAAGAAAGCCGTATTCCTTCGCGAGGTGACGCGTGCTCTAACATTGACGGATGTCAATATATATAACGGCCGGGCCGAGACACTTCCTCCTTCCACCTTCGATGTTGTCACCATGCGCGCTGTCGAGCGACTAAATCTTGCGCTTCCCATCGCTGCCGCCCTCCTGGCTCCGGCGGGCCGGCTTGCTCTTCTGATTTCCTCCCATCAACTCGACCAGGTTCGCCGAACCGTCCCAACGCTACAGTGGGACGACCCTATTCCTGTTCCAGACTCAGAGTCCAGGGTTCTGGCATTTACTCAATAGCGGCATTGTTCCTAATGTTCCCATCGGAACATTATTTCACGGTATTTCACGATCCCTGGCTTGGATCATGAACCACACTAGCAAACAGGTGGACTGAAAGCGGGGCTGTTGAGGAAAATATAGGGCGATTGCTGGCCTATTGAGCTGTAAAGTGGTAAACAACAGGTCCTTACGACCATCATGTGTGCCCGCATACCCCCGTCCCAAGTTGCTTACGCGTTTCCGCAGTATTTGACCAACAACTTATGAATTTGGTGGTTTCGAACGGCAGATTCCTCGACAGCAAGGAGAATCCCGAATGTTCCCATGGGAACACTTCCGTTTCAATCGATAGACAAGCAATGTTCCCACGGGAACATTGGACTCGTTTTGCACACAAATTCCTCTCGTGCACAGCGTTTCTTCATTGCATTTGAAATGCAAGCCGCATTATGCTGGCTGCACTCTGGCTCCTCGACAATTTATGGGACGCGTTATCGCTGTTGCCAATCAGAAGGGCGGCGTGGGCAAAACTACGACCGCCATCAACCTTGCTGCGTCCTTTGCGGCGGCCGAAGTCAACACTCTCATCATTGATTGCGATCCGCAGTCGAATGCCTCCAGCGGCTTGGGGCTGGTCAAAGATCCCGAGCGCGTGTCGACTTATCATTTACTCTTGGGCGAAGCCTTGGGCGAAGAGGCACTGGCCGCTACTGAACTCGAGCAGCTCTGGATTATTCCTGCCCACAAGAACTTGATCGGTGCCAATATTGAACTGGTCGAGGCGGATCGGCGCGAGTTTCGCTTGCGCGACGCACTCGCTCCCTTGCGTGATCGATTTTCCTACATTGTCCTGGACTGTCCGCCGGCGCTCGATCTCCTTACCCTGAACGCTCTGGTGGCGGCTGATTCGGTTTTGATTCCCATGCAGGCGGAATATTTTGCCCTCGAGGGAATCAGCGAGTTGCTCGATACCATAGAACGTATTCGCGCCGAATTGAACCCTGCCCTAGAAATTGAAGGCGTCGTTCTGACCATGCTCGACGACCGAACCAACCTCGCTCAACAGGTGATGGCGGAATTGAAGAAGTATTTTGGGGAAAAGCTGTGTGCTTCGTCCATACCGCGGAACATCCGGCTGGCCGAGGCGCCCAGCCACGGGAAAGCGGCGCTGGTGTACGATCCGCGATCCAAGGGCGCGGAAAGTTACATTCGCCTGGCGAAGGAACTCATGGGCCGGCACCTGGCCGCTGCCGCGGGGGCTTCGGCGGCGATCAGCGCTTAAGTGTATATCGACGTACGTCGATATACTATATTGATGCACATCGATGTATGGATGGCTTGCATCGCGAAACTACTCACTAAGGTTCACTGAGGAAAACGAATGACAGTCGCGGCGGAGAAGAAGGACGAGAAAGTCGAGAAGCGGCGGGCTTTAGGGCGGGGACTGGAGTCGTTGCTGCCGGGACCAAGAGTCGTGCGGCCAAGTGTCGATCCGCCGGCAACGAGCGGCGCCAAAGCTGAGCCCGCGCCTAGGCCTCATATTCCAGAAAGCGACCGAATCCACGGAGCGGAGACCAAGATCCCTCGCCTCACCCGTGATGACAAGGGAATTGCAGTCGCTGGCGACGAGCCGATTTCCGTTCCACCTCAAACTACATCCGGCAATTTAGTCGTGCAGCTGGCGATTGAGTCGATCGATAAAAATCCTTATCAGACGCGGTACGTCTTCGATGAGGAGACTCTCGCTGAGCTCCGGGATTCGATCAAGGAACACGGAGTAGTGCAGCCGGTCGTAGTGCGTCCTGCCGAAGAAGAAGGGCGCTACACCCTGGTTCTTGGTGAGCGCCGTTTGCGCGCCTCGAAGATGGCCGGTAAAGAGACGATCCCGGCATTGGTTCGGCGCGTCTCACCGCAGCAAGCGGCCGAGATGACGGTGCTCGAGAACGTGGTTCGCGAAGACCTGAATCCGCTGGAGCAGGCGGAGGCGTTCCGGGTGCTGAGCAAGGAGTTTCAACTGACGCAGGCCCAGATTGCCGAACGCGTGGGAGTGTCGCGCGAAACAGTTTCAAATTACATGCGGCTCTTGCGGCTTCCGAAAAAAGTCATGGGATACATGCTGGAGGATAAGCTCAGCTTCAGCGATGCGCGCCTGATTCTTGCTCTGGAAAATCCGGATCACATCGAGTCCTTGGCGGATGAAGTGGTCGCCAAGCACCTGAAGTGGAGCGAGATCGAAGACCGGGTCATGCAGATCAACGGTGCGTTTTCGCCTTCGCCGGGTCAGCCGGGATCAGAGAAAAAAGACCGAGGCGCGCGCTGGATGGACCCCAATGTGCGAGCCGCGCAAACTGAGATGGAGCGCACCCTGGGCATGCGAGTGAGAATCAAAGACCGGAACGGCAAGGGGCGCATCGTAATCGAGTACGCAACCGTGGATGATTATGAGCGCGTGGTCGAGATGTTGAGGGGGAACGGTCAGGCCAGAGCTTAAGTTCTTGACTTTCTTGCCGCACGGAGTATCGTGGTGTCGTTCAGCCCGGCCTACCCCTGCACGGCCGATTGAAGTTCGAAGAAACTGGTGCCGTTCGGATTCCTGGGTGCGGCCGGTAGCGCGCAATCTCACGTCTAGCTCTGGAGGGCCCATCATGGCGGCAAACCCCATTCCAATCTCAGAATTGAATCTGGAAATTGTTAGAACTCCGGAAGAAATTGTGGTGCGTTGCAGCGGCAGGATCAGCTCTGGCACTTCGCCCCAACTGCAGTCCACCGTCCGCGAACTTATCCCGCAGACACAATGCGTCGTGCTCGACTTGACCAACGTGAGCTACATGGACAGCTCCGGTCTGGGCATGGTGGTCGGCCTGTTCCTGTCGGCCAAGAGGCAGCACTGCAGGCTCAAGCTTATCAACCTGAACCAACGGCTGCAGGATCTGTTCCGCATAACCAACCTCGCTGCGGTGTTCAAAGGCCACGAAGATTTTCTGGGAGCGACTCCGGATTAGGAATCCGGGACACGGGTAGATATCCCGGCCTCACTGCAGTTCCGCCTACCCCCGCTTTTAGCTTGCTTCGGCATGGAACGCCGCAGTCTGCAGTTTCGGCTCCGGCCTTCCCAGCCGATACCAATCCGAAAACGGCCAATCATGTTCTGTATGCTGCCTCCCTCCACTAGCAGTTTCGAAATCGTAAATCAATAACCCGGGAACCAGGAACGACAACAGAATTGAGATAGTAATTGGTGGAATGCCTCTGCAGTAGTTTGCGGATTGGCCGTCCCGTTCCCCGCGAATCTTGAAGGAAGTGGGACTTTGTTATGACTGAAGTGGAAAAGGCGCTGGGATCTGTTGCCGCGCAGTTGATGAATGGGGAGGAAGTGCTCCTGGAAGATCAGAAGATTCGAGTGAAACGCGTGGGAAGTGGCCGCTTGCGGATGGCGCAGTTCAAGTTCAATGGGCGGGTCTTTGAGGCAATCGAGCAGAACCGTGAGAAACCAAGCCGATGGGGGCAACTGGCGCGGGAGAAGCATCAGGTGGTGCAGTTTCGCGACGTTGAGACGCACAAATATGTTGCCGTCGCGGTTGATGGAGTAGTGCAGGAGTATGGGAAGAGATAGAAGAAGCCTCGAGAACCTGGCACCGAGTGTCTAGCTGTGTCTACATGAGCTTCGATCTGTCTAAGAATATTCTTTGAAAAGGTGACCTAGCTCACAGACCAGTGTTCGTCGCTGGGATACAGTTTCACGCATACTTCGATTCTTCCCTGAAGGTGCTGTGTATGCCTACTACTGTTGCTCCTACCAGCGAACGCGTGTTGAACCCGCAGCTGGCGCAAAAAATTATGGGCGCGGACGAAGCGGCTTCGCTCATCAAATCTGGCGACCAGATTGGCATGAGCGGGTTCACTGGATCTGGTTATCCCAAAGTCGTCCCAATTGAACTGGCGCACCGTATCGCGGAAGCGAACGTTCGCGGACAGAAATTTCAGGTGAGTGTATTCACGGGCGCATCGACCGGCCCCGAACTGGATGGCGCGCTCGCCATGGCAGGCGGAATTCATCTGCGGCTGCCCTATCAGTCCGACCCGGAGACGCGCAAGCGAATCAACGCGGGCGAGATGGATTACATGGACATTCATCTCAGCCACGTGGCGCAATTCGTCGAGTATGGTTTTCTGGGCAAACTGGATGTCGCGCTCATTGAAGTGAGCGCGGTTCTCAAAGATGGACGATTAGTGCCAAGTTCCTCCGTCGGCAACAACAAGACGTGGATCGATCAGGCCGAGCGCGTGATTCTTGAAGTGAATTCGTGGCAGCCCGAGGCGCTCGAGGGGATGCACGACATCTACTACGGCATGGATGCGCCTCCGAATCGGGGCCCGATTCCGCTGGTTCGTCCCGGACAAAGAATTGGAACGCCGTATTTTGAAATTCCTGAGGAGAAAGTTGTGGGAGTCGTGCTGACGGACGCTCCCGACCGGAATACTGGGTTCAAGGCGCCGGATGAAGCCTCGAAGTGCATCGCCGATCACATCCTGAAATTTCTAAGTTGGGAAGTACAGAAGGGACGCATGCCGACGAATCTGCTGCCCCTGCAATCCGGCGTTGGCAACATTGCCAATGCCGTGTTGTGCGGGCTCGAGGAAGGTCCGTTTGAAGGACTTACTTCTTACACGGAAGTGATCCAGGATGGCATGATGCGCCTGCTGCAATCGGGCAAGTTGAACTCGGTGTCGGCGACGGCATTCTCGCTGAGCCCCGAGATGATGACGGAAGTAAATGGCGACATGGCCAACTATCGGGAACGGATTGTGCTGCGGTCGCAGGAGATTTCGAACCATCCCGAGATTATTCGGCGGCTGGGCGTAATCGCGATGAACGGAATGATCGAAGCCGACATTTATGGCAATGTGAACTCGACCCACGTGATGGGATCGCGCATTCAGAACGGAATTGGCGGTTCGGGGGACTTTGCGCGCAACGGATATCTCTCGATTTTCATGGCGCCCTCAACGGCGCATCACGGCGATATCTCGACCATCGTGCCCATGGTCTCGCATGTGGATCACACCGAGCATGACGTGCAGGTGCTGGTCACCGAACACGGACTGGCCGATTTACGCGGGCTGTCGCCGCGGCAACGGGCGCGGCTGATCATTGAGAAATGCGCGAGTCCGGACTACAAAGGTTTGTTACTCGAATACCTGAACCGGGCCGAGCGGCTTTCGTTCGGAAAGCATACGCCGCACATGATGAGCGAGTGCCTGGGCTGGCATAGCCGTTATTTGCGCACTGGAAAGATGAGGCCGGAAGAGAACTGATTGCCGGATCTGATCTCCTGAATGCAGCCGGAAAGCGGCACAGTTCCGCAACCAAGCTAGTTCCTTTTATATCTCACTTGGCAAAGAAGTAGTCGAACGATTTTACCGCGGTGAATTCGTCTTCCTTAATATCGAACACTGTATAGAGTTTGGTGACGTTCAGGATATCGTGGACTTTTTTTGTCAGGCCGAAGAGTTTGAGGTCGCCGCCGGCATTGCGGACAGCAGTGAAGCTGCTAACCAGTTCGCCCACGCCAGAGGAATCGATGTAATCGACGCGCGCCAAATTCAGAACAATTTTTTTCTTGCCAGCGGCCACAAGCTGGCGGACTGCCTCTCGAAGATGCTCGGTTTCGTCCCCAAGCGTGATGCGGCCATCAAGGTCAACGATGGTGACGTGGCTGACTTCGCGGGTAGCGATATTCATCACAGGCGGCTTCCGGGTGAAATGTTAGAGGGGTGAGGAGCGCAAGTCAATGGTCGGAACGAAGCATCAGGACTAAACAGCGGTAGTGTCCCGGATTTCCTGGATGGGCGACGTAATAATCGGAGTGGCGTATTCCGGATGGCGAAATTCCAAATGCATGCCACGCCCAACGTACTGGAGCTTTAGCATCGAGCCCCCCCACGTCGAACCGGCGATCGCCACCTGAACCGGGTCAGGACAAAATTCAGGATGGCCGGACAGAAGAGCTTCGCTCCCGCCCAGCAGCACGGCCGTGTAGCAGTGATGCATGGTTTGAATGTAAAGCACGGTCGAGGGCGGAAGGTCATGGAGAAAAACTCCGCCTTCGACTTCCGACTGGATGATGGCGTGATTCACATCATCGGCGAGATTGGGGTGCGGGCTAAACATCGCCGGGCCTTAATTAGGGTAATGGGTTTCCAGTGAGTGGGCAAGCGTTGTTTCGGAGCTAGCAGGGAACGTAGGGAGCGGGCACTTTTGGGATCAACTGCCGGCTCTTCCACGGCCAACTACAGGGGAACTCCATTTGAACGGCATACTTCGACGGACTCACTGTAATCAGCTCTTACGATTCCAGACTGATCGGAAAAAAAAGCTGGCTGGCGCGAATGCAGGGGTCGAGCAGTAACGTGATATACGGGATTCGGCGTTTGCGCACCCGGGGCGTGGCATCCGACGATCTCGAACGCATAGCCATTTTCAATACTACTCTTCGCCAGTAACTGCCGAACCTCGTCGCTCGGTAGCTCCGACAACTTACACGTATAACCGAGCGCTGGATGCTCCTTGGCGAACTGGGTCTCTGCCGCGTCCAAAACTCTCATTCGAAAGATTGCGGAATCGACATATCCGAGCATCACTAATCCCCACATCATTCTGAAGCCGAAATACCCAATTACGGCGAGGATCACGGCCACGGCAAGAAGTGCAATTTTCCTCGTAGGGGTGTGGCCTATGGCTGTTTTCGAAGTGGGGAGCGACATTCCGAAATCAATAATAGGTCGCCCTGCAGGACCTAACAAGTGAAATGGTGAGAGCAGGAGATTGGACTTATCGACGCTGTCGTGTGTACACCCGCGCGTCGCCGCCCCCAGCGTACGGTTCCGTGCCCGTGCCCTAGACTTAGACAGAAGGGACAGTCTCTACGGAGACGCTGTCTTGCCGGAATCCTATCTTCTTTACTGGCGCTGAGTGGCCGCGGTTTGCGCAGGAACTCCATTTACATCGGTGCCGATGGCGTCGCCGGAGAGGATCAATTCCACACGGCGGTTTTGCTGGCGGCCTTCCGCCGTATCGTTCGAGGCGATGGGCTCGTTCTTGCCATACCCACGGGCCTCCACAGCGCCCGAGTTAATGCCCTGCTGCACGAAGTAATCGCGAACGGCCTGGGCGCGATGCTCCGAAAGCTGCTGGTTGTAGTCGTCGGATCCAATGCTGTCGGTGTGGCCTTCGATGGCGACATGCAACGTTGGATAGGCGAGCACGATGCCGGAAACTTTCGCCAGGCGCTCGCGAGCTCCGGGAAGCAGCTCGAAGCTGCCGCTGCGGAATAGAACGTCAGACATGTTGGCGACCAGGCCGCGCGCGGAATCCCGCGTGGCCAGAATGCTGTTGAGTTGTTGCAGAAGGCGGGCGCGGAGCTCCTGCTTTTCGTACTCGGCCTGCTGCTTTTCTTTTTCCGCTTGCTGGCGCAGAGAGTCGGATTGCGCGGCGGCCTGACGAGCCTTGTCGGTTTCGGCTGCCAGCACTTGTTGCTGAGCGACGGCTTCAGCAGTAGCTTTTTCGGCGGCGGCTCTCTGGCGCGCGGCTTCTTGCGCAGCGGCTTCGGCTTCCTGCTTCATCTTTAGGGCTTCGGCTTTGGCTTTTTCGGCTTCAGCACGTGCTGCCTCCGCCTGGGCGCGAGCGTTTTCAGCATCGGCTCGGCGCTTGGCTTCAGCGTCGGCATCGGCCCGCGCTTTGGCTTCGCGCGCTGCGGCTGCGGCCTGAGCTTCGTCTTCGGCCTTCTGCTTCACCGCCATTAAGCGTGCCTCTTCTGCGGTTTCTGTGGCTTCTTTCGCGGCAGCTTCAATCGCCGCTTTATTTTGTTTCTGGCGATAAGCTTCCTCGGCATGCATCAGCTGCTGCCCAGCTTTACCAATGATCGACGATGCATACTTCTCACCCGCCGCAATGCGCGC
>DATNMU010000227.1:0-24525 GCA_035602195.1 Candidatus Acidiferrum sp. | reverse complement strand
TCTTGAGTTGTACGTAGGTTTCTTTCAGCCCTGGAATCGCGGCCATTGTGGCTTGAGCCATCTCAGTCAGCTCCGTAAAATTTTCAGATATCAAAACGCTGAATTATAAACCCAAAACGAACGTTGCCACGGATCTGCACGGGTTTACCACGGATCAAGAATCTCAAGAATGATCCGTGTGAATCCGTACAAATCCGTGGCTAAAGTATTAAGCGCCCACTCTCGACCCAATCTTTTCCCCGCAAAGCACCCGGCGGATATTCCCATGCTCGTTTAGATTGAAGACGATGATGGGGAGATTATTGTCCTTGCACAGACTGATCGCGGTCGAATCCATCACCTTCAGACCCAACTTCAGCACATCCATATAGGTGATATCGGTGAATTTTTTCGCGTCCTTCACCTTCATGGGGTCGGCGTCGTAAATGCCATCGACCTTGGTCGCTTTGAGAATTGCGTCGGCCTTGATCTCCATGGCGCGCAAAGATGCCGCAGTGTCCGTCGAAAAGTAAGGGTTCCCCGTGCCGCCGGCGAAAATGACGACGCGGCCCTTTTCCAAATGCCGGATGGCGCGCCGCCGGATAAACGGTTCCGCCACCTGGTTCATTTCGATCGCAGTCTGCACGCGCGTATAGACCTTCTGCTTTTCGAGCGCATCCTGCAGCGCCAGCGCGTTGATCACCGTGGCCAGCATGCCCATGTGGTCGGCGGAGACGCGGTCCATGTCGCGGGCCTGGTCGGCCACGCCACGAAAGAAATTGCCGCCGCCCACCACGATCGCGAGCTGCACTCCCAGTTTGTGCACGTCCGCGAGTTCGGCGGCGACCTCGTGGATGCGCGCCGTGTCCACGCCAAAGCCCTGATTGGCAGCGAGAGCTTCTCCGGAAAGCTTGAGCAGAACGCGTTTGAAGGCAGGGGTCGTGGAAGTCATGTAGGCCTGTAGTCGTTTTTGTAGCGAAAAAAAAGGCGCCCCTTCGGGCGCCGGAATTATTCTGCTTTCTGTTCTGTGGGCTTGGTGGTGGCGACAGTCTCGCCCGCATCGCCCACTTTGAATCGCGCGAAGCGCCGCACGCTGATGTTCTCGCCCAGCTTGCCAATTTTCGCCGCGATCAGCTGCGCGATCGACATGGTCTGGTCCTTGATGAAGGGCTGCTCGAGCAAGCAAACTTCTTCATAGAACTTTTCCATCATGCCGGCGACCATTTTCTCGGCAATATGCTGCGGCTTGCCGGAGGCGACGGCCTTGGCGAGATAAATATCCTTTTCGCGAGCGAAGTCAGCCGGAGTCACGTCTTCCTTGCGGACATAGCGCGGATCGCTGGCCGCGATGTGCATGGCGATGTCGTGCACCAACTCTTTGAAGTCGTCGGTGCGGGCCACGAAATCGCTCTCGCAGTTGACTTCCACCAGCACGCCAATCTTGCCGCCGGCGTGGATGTAGCTGGTTACCGCGCCTTCGCTGGTCACACGGGTCGCTTTCTTGGCTGCAACCGAAACACCTTTCTTGCGCAGGATCACGACCGCCTGCTCCATGTCGCCCTTGGCTTCAGTCAGTGCCTGTTTGCAATCCATCATCGGCGCCCCGGTTTTTTCCCGAAGGTCTTTCACTTGCGCTGCAGAAATATTTGCCATAGTAGTGCTCATAGAATTGGTTCCCAGTTTCTGGTTCCAGTTTCGAGTTCTCGTGAATGTTCCTAGTACCACGCTACTAGAAACTGGAAACTACTCCTTACAAACTTTGACCCGCGCCGGACGACCCGCGCGGGTCTGGTGTCATACGCCCGGTTTGTGCTCGCTTGAGAGTTCCCTCAGGGGCTAAAGCCCGAATCCTTGGTAGGCTCTCAGCGGCGCGGCTGAAGCCGTGCCCTTTCAAAGCTTCGCCTAACAACGCGCCACGTTTCTAAACCGTCTGGCTCTCCACCTTCGGCACTTCGACGTCGTCTTCGTTGGCTACCGGCTTCTTGTGCGTTCCCGGCCCCAGCACTTCTTCCATGCTGATGTCTTCGCCAATGTCAGCGGTGTCCGCCGCGGCCGCAGCTTCCTGGGCGCGAAGTTCAAGCGCTGCCGCGGCATCTTCCGCCTGTTGCGCTTCCCGAGCCTGCGCCTGCTCGGTGGCCGCGGTCATATCCGCGACCTGCTTGTCGGTCATCAACTGCGCGCCCTCGGCGATCGACTCAGAAATCTTCGAAGTAAACAGTCGAATCGCACGCAACGCATCATCGTTGCCCGGAATTACATAATCCACTTCGCTGGGATCGCAGTTCGTATCGACAACCGCGACTACCGGAATGCCCAGCTTGCGGGCTTCACGCACGGCGATCTGTTCCTTGTTGGAGTCGATCACAAAAATCGCATCCGGCAACCGGCTCATGTTCTTGATGCCCGCCAGATTGGCCTGCAAGTGCTTACGCTCGCGTTCCAGCTTGATGACTTCTTTTTTCGGCAGCAGCTCGTAGCGGCCATCCGTGGCCATCTCATCGAGTTCTTTCAGACGCTTCACTGACTTCTGTACCGTAACCCAGTTGGTGAGCAGACCGCCCAGCCAGCGCTGGTTAATGTAGAAGCCGCCGCACTTTGTGGCCTCTTCGGCGATGGCGTCCTGCGCCTGGCGCTTAGTTCCCACGAATAGCACAATCTTGCCGTCGGCCGCCAGTTCCTGGACAAACTTCGACGCCTCTTTGAACATTTTCAGCGTCTTCTGCAAATCGATGATGTAAATCCCGTTGCGCTCGCCGAAGATGTATTCCTTCATCTTGGGATTCCAGCGCTTGGTCTGGTGCCCGAAGTGAACACCCGCTTCGAGCAACTCCTTCATGGTGATAGTAGCCAATGAACCTCCTTATTCAGTCTGCATCCATTGCGTACGTTCCGCTCCGGATTGCCATTCCCTGCCCCGCGCCGCGAGGCACAGGAAGAATTGAACATCTACAACAGCTATTAGCTTCTGGCTCTTAGCTTCTAGCCAAATCAAAAGCCTTGTCTCGATATGACCTTGTCATTCCGAGCGCAGCGAGGAACCTTGGTTTCCTCGCCACCAGCCTTACCGCTTGCTGAACTGGAAGCGCTTACGCGCGCCCTTCTGGCCGTACTTCTTCCGTTCCTTGCCGCGCGAATCGCGAGTCACCAGGCCCTCGGATTTCAGCTTGGGGCGAAGTTCCGCGTTGAACTGCATCAACGCGCGCGCAATGCCGAGCTTCACTGCATCGGCTTGTCCGCGTACGCCACCGCCTAATACGCTGGCGACAATATTGAACGACGCGACCGAATCGGTCGAGGCCAAAGGCGCTTTAGCCGCCGAGCGCTGCGCTGGGGTCACGAAATACTCTTCGAACGCGCGACCGTTCACTTTGAAATCGCCGCTGCCTGGACGCAGATAAACACGCGCAATCGCCCGCTTCCGACGTCCCGTTCCGTAATACTGAACCAATTCTGCCATTTAGCTTCTAGCTCCTAGCTCTTAGCTTCTAGCTTGAATCCCCAGAAGCGAGCCTTTGATCTTTTGAAATCTAAACGTGCCTTGTCATCCTGAGCGCGGCCGTTCTTCAGGCGGAGCGAAGGATCTTAATCTTCTCAGACCTTAACGCCAGAAGGCGAATACGCCCGCGCTTCCAACTTCCAATCCTGTGGCTTCTGCGCCTCGTGCGGGTGCTTGTCGCCCTTGTACACATTCAACTTCGAGAACATGTGCGCCGCCAGCTTGTTCTTCGGCAGCATGCGCCGCACCGCGTCTTCAATAAGACGCTCCGGCTTGCGTGCCAAACGCTTGCGATAATCTTCCGTGCGCAGCCCGCCCGGATAGCCAGTGTAGTGGTGATACTGCTTCTGCTCCGACTTCATGCCGGTGGTCCGAATCTTCTCCGCATTCACCACAATCACGTGATCGCCAGTATCAAGAAAAGGCGTGTATTGCGGATTCTCTTTGCCCATAAGGATGCGCGCCACCTGCGAGGCCAGACGCCCGAGCGTCTGCCCATCGGCATCCACGACGTACCACTTGCGCACAATTTCCCCCGGTTTGGGGAAATAGGTAGACATCTGAACTCTCCCAGAATAAAAAGATTGCGAAAGAAGACCGCTCGTTGATTCCCCGGCGAGGACGCCAGACCATCAGGCGGGCAACCGCGAGACTTCCCAAAGCTTTAAAGATACCGTAGGCCGTAAGAGATTGTCAACGCAGAGTTCGCGAAGGTAACCGTTAGTCCCGCGTAGCCGACATCACCCGCTAGTAGAGGACTTGGTTCTCGCCTTTTTCGGCGATGAGGGTCTGGAAGGTAGCGACGATTTTGTCGCGGCGGGCCATGACGCCGTTCACTTCAGCTTTGGTCAGATAGCGTTTGGTTTTTTCTGCCAGCTCATCGGCCTTTAGAGCTTTCAGTTTTTCGAAGAGCTGGCGGTCGCATTTCACGAGATCCTTTGGGTCGCGCACATCCTTGCTCGTGCGGAAGGCGCGGCTGAAATCGATGCGCCATACGGTCCAGTCTTCGCCGATCAGCACGTTGGTGAGGTTGGGATCGGTATCGTAGACAAGTTCGTCAAAAACCCGGATGCGGTACATCTGCTTGTTCCATTTATCGGTATCGGGAGCCACAATCTTTTTCGCCACTCGATCCGCTTCATCCATCTTGACCGGGAGCCACCAGCTGAGCGAACCGGTCTTACCTTCCCATTTGCGCTCTACGTAAACCGGCAGCATGTCGTCCAGGCCGATAAGTTCGGACAGTTGGTAGGCTGCAATGTTGTATTTGTAGGAATCGACGAACCCGAATTCAACCTTTCCGCTTTCGAGCTTCATCTCAGGTTTGTGCTCGTCGATAGGCTGGAAAGAGGCATCGTGCGTGATGGTGCCGTCACTCAGGGTGAGCCGCCAGGGATGAGTCACTCCCTTGCTCGAGGCTTTTTTGTTGATGACTGGGGCAGTCTGGAGGAACACCTTGATCTGTTCTTTTGTCAGTACGGCGTCGTCTACACCAGACGCGGACAACGGAATAATGATGCAAGTCAGAACGCTAGTGAGCGATCGAGTCAAGGACCGGAGCGATTCTCGCATGGAGGGGCCCTCCTAAATCGTCCTACACTGTACCGCAAGCCCCCGCCTGGAAACAACTCCATTTTCTTCGGGGGGTGCGGACATTAGCCCGAGCGGTGGGGCAAATTGTTCTTTACTATTCTCTGCCACGGGACTACCCTCTCGCAGGGGATTCCAATCCATCAGCCGTTAAACTTTTCATCCTGGAGGATGCGATGAGAGTGCCGGTAACTTTGTTTTCACTAATGCTTGCGGCAGCGGTTTTCAGCACCCTACCTGCTGCAGCCCAGCAGGCTGCGGCCGGAGCGAAAGATACGCAAGCTTCGGCAAAAGAGACGAAGTGGCAGGGTCACGTCATCAGAATTGATAAAGAACATTCGATGATCGACATCCATGGCGGTCCCGCCCCGTCGAACGACTCGAGGAAGGTTGCCTACGACAGTTCTACCGAGTGGACGAAGCAGGGGAAGCCCGCGCAGAAGGACGAGTTCAAGCAAAACTCATTTGTGATTTTGGTGGGCAATGTGGATGACAAGGGCGTGCTGCACGCTACGCGAATCGACCTGAGGCTTCCTCGATAAACCCGACCACGAAGTCATGTTCCGGAGCTCTGCCGACGGCGCAGAAGCGCCAGCCTTTTCCAATCGGCACCGCTCCGGAGTATGTGGAATCGGCGTTCGGCCGGGAAGGGTCAAGAGCCCGAGGCGAGAGCCTGTAGACGACTTTTGGCGACCCGAGCCGTCTCGCGCAAGAGAGGGTCCGGGTGCTCCAGGCACGGTCCTAATTCCTCTTCCAAAGATTTGATCGCAAACGTTCCAATGGCATAGGCTCCGCAGGATTTTAGCCACGGATCATCGCTGGCGAGCAGTCCGGCAACGGCCTGCTCGCGATTTCCTACCTTTGCGCGCACAAAACGATCGGCGATTGCAGCTCTCTGCCTGGGACTCACCTTACCGTCTAATAGCGGCACTAAAGTGGCGCGCAATTGTGATTTAAGGACATTTTCGAGAAACTCCAGCGCGTTGTCATAGATGATCGCATTCTTCGATTGCAATCCAAAATAAACCGAGTGCAAATCCAGATTTGGATACAAGAGTCCGAGGAGGCGGAAGATCCTTTCCAGTTCCTGTCGAATCGATTCGCGGAGAGCGTGCATAACGGGTTCATCGGCGTCGTCAGCAAGGCAAAGAGCTTCCTGTATTTGGTAAGAGCGATAGTGCCCCATGATTTCCGCTGCCAGTACGGTTTCCACCAATTGCATGTCCACTGCGATCTCCGGGTGCACTCGGTGAATTTTGTTTAGGGCGCTGATCATTTGAAAGCGAAGCGCTGGGTCGCGCTCAAGTAGATTGTCTAATATCGCCCGAGTGGCGTCTGGCGTACCGATCCTTACCAGAATGGGCGGAATCGCCCGCCGGCTGTCAATGGGCGAGGAAGAATCGCCGAGGTGCCTCCCCAACAGAGCGACAACCTCGTCACCCAATTTGGCTAAGGCCTGAGCGGCGTCGCTTGAGAATTCGGGTCTGGAAACGAGTTCCAACAAAATCGCAGCGAGCGAGACTTTCCGCAGCGCCCCCGCCGAGCGGATGGCTTCGCGCACTACCGGAGCAGCAGGATCGCACAGAAGCGTGGCCAGCAAGGGATCAAAGGAATCCGGCAGTTCGCCGAGCAGGCGGGCTAGTTCCAGACGGGTGCGCTGGCCTTCTTCGCTGCTTTCACGGCACATTTCCGTAAGGATTTGCCGAGCCGTTTCGATGCTTTGAGCTTCCCCGGGACGCGCAAGATAGGCAGCAACCGCCGACCGGACCGAAAAATCAGCGCAGTCGCCGATTTCCGAAAGCAGGGTAAGTGGGTCCACATGCGCGTGATAAACCAGATAGAGCATCGCTTCGGTTCGCACCCCGGAATCTGTATCCTTCAGCAGCCCTTCGATCGATGGCCGCACGGACTTGTCTCCAATCTCCGAGAGAATCGAGATAGCCTTCTGGCGCACTTCGGGAGAAGGATGGGTGAGAAGACCACGGATTACGGGGTGAGGCGCGAGCTGGCGTTCTACCTCGAAGAGGCTGAGAGCGTACAAGATCTCCTTTGAATCAGAGGTGAGAATTGTTTTCGCCAGCAAGTCGGCGGTGGAGCGATCGAGGGCGAGTGTAGATACCTGTTCGGCGTCGAGCCGATGCTGGCTGATGGACTCCTGCAACACGATGACGTACTGCTTCCCCGCGACATAAACGGCGGCGAGCCAGCCCAGAACGAGGAGTATGGCAATCCAGCTGATTTGCTGCGGCGTCCAGCCGAACCGTGCGGCGAAGATAAGAACGATGACCCCCGCCAGGCCATCTCCTATGCGCCATACAACCGTATCAATAAACCACTTTGCCTGCAGTTTCACCCGGTTTGGTAGGGGCAAATAAAGCAATTCGATCGTGGAGCGGTCAATGGAATACCGCAGGACTTGATCGCCACCCTTCAGAAACAAAGCGGCAGCGATCGTTCCCCAAACAAGCAGGCCGGCTGAGCCAGCCAAAACTATCAGGGGAAGAACGAAGAGCATGGGGCCGATGCCAAACCGGCGCAGCAGCCGCGTGGTAAGCA
Organism: Candidatus Acidiferrum sp.; assembly: GCA_035602195.1. Classification (GTDB taxonomy): domain Bacteria; phylum Acidobacteriota; class Terriglobia; order Terriglobales; family Acidobacteriaceae; genus Sulfotelmatobacter. Next base: position 16,904 of record DATNMU010000227.1, on the reverse strand, counting down.
GTAACTGAAACAACAATGCCAGGACGCCGGCGTAAAAATAAAAATCGCCGAAGAAAATCGCCATCGCGTCTTTACCCACGGAAAACTGCTTGGCGAGAGCCTTGAATTGCCAGCCTGTAATCGTGGTCGCGAACGACGAAATGCAGATGACGGCAGCGATGGCGCGGAGGTAAGGCGAAGAAACAACCGAGCGTACGCTCTCCCGCAGATCTTTTTGGCCAGTTCCCGAGATGCCTGAAGTTGGATCGTTCGCTGGATCAAGGCGAAGTGTGCCCCCTCTAGAGACAACCGCCATGAGCGCGGAACAAATTATCAGAAGAACCGCCATGGCGAGCAGTAGACTTTCGGTGCCAAAGGCTTTGGCGACAATTTGTGACAGGTAGCCGCCGAAAATCCAGCCCGCGATCGCGCCTCCGCCCACCATGCCAAAGATGCGTTTCGCTTCGCGGGTAGTCAGCAGATAATTCGCCAGGGTCCAGACCTGCGTCGGAGCCAGAACTCCGAACATGCCCACCCAAACATAGAAGACCGGATAAAGCCAGGCGGGACGCGAATAGTGAGCCAGGAACCAGAACAGCGCGCAGGAGGCCGAAAAGAATAACGGACTCCCCACCAGCAAATTGCTCAGCGAGGTTCGGCGCCCCACTTGCAAGTAGAGGGCAACAACGAAACCAACCAGGACGCCGCTGGCGATGTCGGCATAGGGCAATTGGACAGCCGAAAATTGCGTGAGAAACAAGGCGTCGCGGGCAACTTTGCCGATGACATAAGCGCTGATGGTGAGAAACAGACAGGCGCTTGGGGGGGCGCCGCGACCTAAGTCTCCGGGATATATACTCAGCGCCCGTTCAAGCCAGCGGTTCATGTTATCAACCCTTGCCCGAATTCGTTATCCGGCTGACGTCAATTCGCTTTCCCCGCAGAAACAGGATGTTTTTCCTCCAATAGCACGTCCCGTCCGTCCAAGTATTGAGCTGTGAATTTGCCGTCCGGGTGGATTTCGAGCGCGGACGCTCGTCCCCCCTGCCAATACGTTGAAAGCATTCCGGTGTCAATCAGGAAAACTTTCCCGCCGAAGCGGCTCCGAATATGTCCCATCTTCTGGACGGTGTGGGCGACGACAATGTGGGATGCATTGTAGGGGGCCAAAACTTTGTCAATTTGCTGGTCACCTTCTTCGTCGCTCCATTGGTCGTAGCCACGAAACCATAAAGGGCCGTCGTCCCGCATGCAAAGCCAATTATTGAAGCCGAGAAGCCGGACCAGTCGGTTGTGGTACTCCGCGTCAGGCGGTGTTTCCGAAGCGCGCTCTGCCATCAGTTCCAACTGCACAGCAACGGCAATTTCTCGGATGGTGAAAAACGGCAAAATCACCTTACGCGACACCAAATCCTGCTTTGTCTTGTCGAATTCTCCGATTTCTTCCCGTACTTGCGAATTTATTTTTTCAAGTTGCAGGGAAATCAAATTGGGAGAGATTCCACCGTGCAAAAAAATGACCCCACTGATCTCGACTACGACGGCATGGTGTCGAACCCACTTCCCGTATTTTCCATTAGGACTGAAGGCTGCGCGATATTCCAGAAAGCCGGCAGGATGTTCTGCCATCCACCCGTCTTCCTTGGCAGGCAACGCGGGTTGTTTGATGGTGGCCAACTGTTTCGCGCGGTTCGCGTACCAAGCCGCATATTCCTGGTACGCGGCTGTGCGGCGCTTTTCGGAGTCGCTGTCCGCGAATGCAGCGTAGTTCTTCGGCGTGACATAGCGAAGGTCGCCCAGAATGTTCATTACCTCGTGATTGCCAAGCAAGGGTACGACCCGCCCTCCGTTTGTTGCGGCTTCTTTCTCGAGGCTCATGAGCAGGTCCATCGCTTCAAGGCCTTTGGGACCCCGATCGACGAGATCCCCAGTTTGAACCAACGTAGCGTTTCCGCCAGTCCAATGATTTTGGTCATCCACCAGGCCTGTGCGCTTGAGAATGAGGCAGAAATCATCGAAATCACCGTGGACGTCGCCGACCGCAACCAGTCGCTCCGTCGCCTTGTCAGGCAATGCCGCGGCCTTCGAAGGCGGAGGGTCCACGCCAAGCAGAAACACGCCAAGCAAAAAAAAGACCAACGCGGCGCCGACTCGACGCATGAGAATCCCAGCAGGTCGGCCTACCATCTTGCCGGTTTCAGTGCGGAAGAATAAATTTATTTTGGTTGGAAACTCTGACGCCCGCATGCCTACCTTCCCCTGGACGAGTGCATGTTAGGTTGCCGCGTTCGGCAAGTCAATCGTCCGGGGCCTCGCGATCGGCGCAGTTTCGGCAGTTGTGCCCGAGTCACGGGAACCTGACCACCACCCAGCAGCTTAGTTGGACATTCGGAGAGCTAAAGTCACCGAACTCAGATTGAAGCCCGCCGGTCCGGAGAATAATGACTTACAAGGTGTCATCCCGAGTGAAACGAGGAACCCTGGTGTATGCATGCAGCGTCGACACAATCGGCGCAGGCAAGAACCGGAAAGCCCCGCCCATCAACCAGCCCGCCGGTGCTCAATCTTCGAGTTCCCCAGTTCTGCATTAATGGCCTCGACGAGATTCTCAAACTCGTACAGCCCTTCATAGCGGTATCCGTCAATAAAAAAGGTCGGAGTGCCATTCACACCGCTGCGCACCCCGCCCATGAAGTCTTCTTTGATCTTCGGCAGGAACTCGTGGCTTTCGAGAGCGCCAACCAGGTCTTGGGAAGACAGTCCCAGATCTCGGGCCAAATCCGCAAGCAGCGGGAGGCCAAGGCTCTCCTGATTTTCAAAGATGGCGTCGTGCATCTCCCAAAAACGCTCGTGGGCACTCGCGAACTCGGCCGCTTCGGCTGCAGGCTCCGCCATAGGATGGATCTGAGTCAGCGGGAAATGCCGGTACACAAACCTCAGTTGCTTGCCGAAATGCTTTCTTAGCGCCTTCACGATCAAGTGCGCGTGTCCGCAATGTGGACACTGGTAGTCGCCGTATTCAACCAGGGTTACGGGCGCGTGCTTATCGCCGAGGGCGTGGTCAGCTGGCCCGACGGGTACTGTCAACTTTGTCATGACTCTGCCTCTTTCCTTTCATATTCTCCAGGGCCTCCAGAATGCCGTCGGCACCGGGGTTAACGGCGACAGGCGAACAGTAACTCCAAAAAATCACGCCATTTTCGTCGATCACAAACAGTGCGCGTTCGCAGAAACCATCTTTCTGGCGGTACGCGCCGTAGGTCCTCGCCACCGCGCCCTTCGGCTCAAAGTCGGAGAGCAAAGGGAAGTGCAAATGTTGATGTTTCGCAAATGCGGCGTGACACCATGCGCCGTCAACGGAGATTCCGAGAACTTCAGCTTTATACTTCTGAAACTCGGGGAGAACCTCGTTGTAGAGCGTCATCTGGTCGCCGCATACCGGACTCCAATCGGCGGGATAGAAGGCTAGCACGACCGGTTTGCCGCGCAAATCGCGAAGGGATAATTTTTGATCGGGAGTTACCGAGAGGGTGAAGTCTGGGGCTTGGGTCCCCGGAGATAATACGCTGGACACTTACTTACCTCCTAAAGCTGGGGGCAGCTTTAGTTTGACTGTTTCACTCGTAAGCGAGGGCGTCAATAGGGTCTTTCCCCGCCGCCTTGAACGCTGGATACAATGCCCCGGCGATCGCTCCGACCACGGCAACCAACATGGCGCGAACCACCCAATCGCTGGTGACCACGACCTGCACCAGAGGAAAGCGATGCCGGATGGCCCAACTGGCAGCAAAGCTAAAACCTATGCCCAGCGCGATGCCGACCAGAGCTAGCAATCCCGTCTCGCGCAAAATCGCATTCACTATATAGAACTTGGACGCGCCGATCGCCTTCAAAATTCCGATCTCCCGCGTGCGCTCCATCACCGCCGCATACATCGACTGAAAAATGACCAGGAAGCCGATGATCAGGCTGACTCCAATCACTACGCCGATGAACGGCTTAAACCCTGGCAGGCTGCTGGGGGTCATCATGCTGAGATATTCCTCCGTCGATTGCACGGAGTATTTCTCCATGCCCGGCTGGCCCTTCACTTCTTTAACTACAGCGTCGGCATTGGCAGGATCGTCTAGCTTCACATAGAAAACCGAAGCCTTGTCCTTCGCCCCAATCAGCTCTTGCAGCGTAGAGATAGGAAGGAATTTTCGCGCGCCGCGACCATTCTCCACGATTCCGGCCACCCGAAAAGGATGGTTCAGAATCTCCATTGTGCTGCCCACTTTCACGTTCTTTTGGCGCGCAATGTAGTCGTCCACCAAAACGTCATTCGGACCTTGAAATGGTCCGCCAGCCACATACTGAAACCGACCGCCTAAAGCTTCGAAGCTGGGCAGATCGATTCCATCAATCACTTCCAGCGTTCCCGCCGTCGAAAGCTGCCAGATCACGGGACTCACCACCTTCACGTGCGGCAGCCGGCGCAGAATGTCCCCAACTTTAATCGGGACCGGCGCCCCGCTGATGCCGGCCAAATTCGACGACCCAGGTGGCTGCACAATTACGTCCGCGCCAATGCCTGCGGTGCGGGTCTTCGAATCGTTCATGATGCCGTAGCACAGGCCCGCAATCAGCAGGATGAGCGCTACTTCGAGCGCAATCGCCACGATGCTGATCAGCGACCGGATCGGCCGGTGCACCAGATTGGCGACAATCATTTTGTTCATCATGGATTTAAGAAAGACAAACCAGCATGATTACTGCTCGTTTCTACTGTCTGAGAGCGGCGTGACCGCTCGATTGCGGCTTGTCCAAATGCACCACCTCGGCTCCCGGCGGCTGCTCCAGAGCAAACTGATCGTCGCGCAAAGGCTTGTTCATTTCCAGCTTCAGTACATTCAGAGTAATGTCGTACTCCTCTTGCGGTCGGGCGATTTCAATGCGCGAAGGAAAGTTGATGCCGTCGTATTCCTTGTAATTTGCGTAACGGGCGTCGGTTATGAGATTGCCCCGCGCGTCATAAATATACTGACGATGGGGCTGCAAATCGGTCCGGCTGAAAACGATCTTGCGCGCCAGTATCCACCCTTGCTCGTCTTTGCGAATCACCACCAACTCATAGTCGTCCTGGAGGACCCGATTCCCCTTGGAGTCGTGCAAGATCTCGTAGCTGTTCTCCAGCACCGCGATCTCGGATTCAGTGTCGATGGGCCGGATCAGCAGAGCGTCAAAAATGTTTTGCGGGCGAATATTGTCCATGGGTTGGTCGGGGTTGGGGCTATCCACGTCGTTCCGCCCGACGACAAAACGATTCTTCGGAGGAATCCACAACTTAAATTGCTGCCCATCGCTGACCATATCGAAAGCCGTGGTCCGCACAATCGGGAGCAATCCAATCATGTGAAGCATCGCCGGCTTGCGCGCCAGAACGTAGCCGCGAATCTCCTTATAATCAGTAACGTGTCCCTTTTTTGCTCCACCCGCGGATGTGTCGATGTCGACCGTCGCCTGCAGCGACTGAATTTTCTGAGCCTGGTGGTTGATGCTGTCAATTAATCCCGCCTGGGTCGATTCCCGCAGGGGAACTTTGGAATATTTCTCCTCTACCGGCCGCGTGCGAAGCACGCAGCCCGCAGTGGGCAGAATTGCAAGAAGTAAGGTCAAATTCCAAAAGGGCGCACTACGCATCATGAAGTATCCGATACAGTCCTGTAACATTTGAGTATAGCGCGGACAAAACGGTGCAAACTAGTAACGCTTAGGACCTCTTTGGAGTGTTCGCCCTCGAACTGTTCTTGTCCCTAAGGAGGTTGATCATTGCCCCGAATGGGCATTCCTCTCAGGGACTGGCGTTCACGTCGCGGTTCCTTCAGAAAAACCCCTCCGATTAGAAAGTTTTCATAGACCCAATGGGCTGCAAATACATCTTCATTTTTAGTTAGCGCGCAAATCGCAAGTCGCGGTCACTGTCCTTCGGGAACTGCCCTAGCCGGTACTTGCTTGGTACTTATATTAGTACCCGCATTAGTACCGAAAGCATCCCCTCTCGGGTCAGCCCCGTCAGGCCATCCGGAAGTTACCGGAGTACCAAATTGAATCTTGCGTAAGTCTGTGTAAACAGATACAACTCCTGTACGAGAGTGTCATGTTTGAAAAGCGAGTCCGAGTTCTAGTTGCCAATAGCCCGCGACTCATGCGGGAGCTTGTATTAGCGGTGCTCGCTGATCAGCCTGATATTGAGGTGATTGGTGAAGTACAGAACGAGAGTGAGCTTTCAGCAACCATAGAAGAAGCGCAGCCTGATGTTTTGATTCTCGCGCTCGACGATTCTGACTCGCATATTACACAGTGCGGTTTCCTGGTCGGACGCTATCCACAGATGAAGATCCTGGCGCTGGCGCCAGAACAAAATCGAGGGCTGTTCTATTGGGCAAATATAGACGTTCGCACCAAACAGTTGGAGAGTTCCGAAGCGGGAATTTTAAGCGCCTTGAGAGAACCTCCGTCGCTGGTAGGCACGGTGCAGCATTGAAAAATGAGCTGTCAAGCTTAACTCTGGCAAATAGTTGGGACCGCGCGACTTGCATGAAGCTTTCGGGTTCACGGTATCGGATGGGCGGTCGATAGTACTAACGGGCAAGCGAGTAGCGAACTGTGCTGAGACTGAGTGGGGGCCCAGTTTGGCGCAAAACGTAACATTGAAGGAGCAGTAAATGATGTCACGAGTTTACTACTATAACTTTCTGTTGCGCATTCTTGTCTACCTTCTCCCCTTGTTCGGCTTCAGCTTGGCGGCGTACCTAAAGTTCGGAAACGCGTGGCTGCCTTACGTCGACAGCGTTGTCCCGCAGTATTACCTGGTGCTGCTGCTCTTTACGGAAGTTGTTTGGATTCTCGCCGCCAACTACTACAAACTTTCATCCGTCTCTGACTTGTTTTGGGAATATACCGGCATCCGCGCTGCATTTTTCGCGTCCGTCGTTACCCTTTGTCTGCAGACCGCCCTTCTTGTTTTCGTCAGGCAATTAGTCATATCGCGTATCTTTATCGTTCTCAGCAACGCCATCTTGTTTGCTTGCGTGGTGGCAGCAAGAAATGTCTTTCGCCTCAGTTCGGCATCGTCAACCTGGCCCCGCAAATGCGAGAAGATACTGGTCGTCGGAACCGACCAGTATGCGCGAAGAAGCGTCCGGCTATTGCAACGCATTCCGTTCTTCCGATGCGAAATACAAGCTTATGTGCAACTTCCCGGGCAAGCTGTGATGGTGAAAGACGCGCCTGTGATTAGTGCTTCCGATCCTTTGAATATGGATGCGCTGAGTTTCGATGAAGTGGTGGTGGCTATACCAGCCAACCGCTTCCTGCAGGTTTCCGCGGTCCTCGACAGTCTGCAGAATCTGGGGAAACCCGTGCGGGCGATCTTGGACCTGGGGCCGCGGGTATCGGTGCGCGAAAGGCTATTCCAGGTCGGCCGCATGCAGATGATGAACCTGGCCATTTCTCCGGTGGAAAGCTTTGCTTACACCGTTCTGAAACGGACCTTGGACCTGGTTTTTGCCACTCTCGGCGTCATCTTCTTGAGCCCTTTATTCGTCGTGATCGCGATTCTCGTGAAAGTGAGCTCTGCGGGTCCGGTTTTGTTTCTGCAGGAGCGGGTCGGGCGTCATGGAAGGCATTTCACTCTATTAAAGTTCCGCACCATGCATTGCAGCAGCACCGAGGAAAGCGACACCATTTGGACGACCAGACACGATCCGCGATGCACCGCTATTGGCTCCTTGCTTCGCAAATTCAGCCTCGATGAACTGCCTCAACTTTTTAACGTTATTCGAGGAGAGATGAGCCTCGTGGGGCCGCGTCCGGAACGGCCGTATTTTGTAGCGAAGTTCCGCAATGACATTCAGAGATACAACATGAGGCACAACTGCAAGGTCGGTATTACCGGCTGGGCGCAGGTCAATGGCCTTCGCGGCGACACTTCCATCTCTGAGCGGCTACAGCACGATCTCTACTACATTCAGAATTGGAGTCTCGCGTTGGACCTGCAAATCATCGCGCGCACCATGTTCATCGCTCTGAAAGACGAACAGGCCTGAGCAGTAACGGACAGCGACTGGCTGCGGTTCGTCGTCTTCACCTTCGCCGTTATTTTGTGCGCTGACCTGCGATTACCGCCATCTCCCAGAACTGCTCGGAACTCAGTGAAAGGGGAGCGCAGGCATTCCGTGTTTTCGTCCAATTGTTCTATACTTGGGGTAGCGCGTCTTATCGTAAGGCAAGCGTCCCGCCGTCCGGGTTTCTGGAATCTTCCGTAAAGGGGATGGATCGCTTCGCTGGATCGCTCTGATATCACGTGGCTTTCTTAACAGTGGCGGCGTAGCTCAGGTGGCTAGAGCGACGGTCTCATAATCCGTAGGTCCGTGGTTCGAGTCCACGCGCCGCCACCAAATCCCTGCGACTCGAACCCTCAGACCAATCGTCCATGCCTTATTGCGGGTTGGTTGGCATGCTTCCCTGGTTGCTACCCTGTGCTCCTGGAGTGAGTTGGTTGCCAATCACGTCGCCAGAAACGATCATCTCGACTCGGCGGTTCAGTTTGCGGCCTGCCGCCGTGCCGTTATCGGCGACTGGATCGGATTTGCCCATACCTTGTGCCGCGACGTTGTTCATCGAGACCCCCGAGCCGACCAGGTAGTCGCGCACGGCCTCGGCCCGCTTTTCGGAAAGCGTCTGATTGTATTCTTCACTGCCGATGGAATCGGTATAGCCCCCAATCTGCAGTTTCAAGTCGGGATACGCCAGCACAATTCCTGAAACCCTTGCCAGACGCTCGCGGGCCTCAGGTTTGAGCGTGTGCTTATTGAAATCGAAAAGCACATCGGGCATGCTGACGATCAATCCACGAGCTGTATCTCGGGTCTGCAATACCTGATTCAACTGCGCCAACAGCCGGGCACGCATTTCTTCTTTCTGCTGAACAGCTTCTTGTCTTTGGCGTTCCGATTCCTGACTCTTCAGTGTCGCTTCCTGCGCCTGGCGTTCGGCTTCCTCTTTTCGGCGAGCGGCGTCCTCCGCAGATTGACGCGCGGCTTCTGCGTCGGCCAGAGCTTGTTCCTGTTGGGCACGGGATGCCGCCTGTTGACGCTCTGCTTCGGCTTGGGCCTCCTCTGCTTGGGCGCGGCGGCGGGCATCTTCATCGGATCGAGCCTGGGCCTGCGCCTCCCGCTCCTGAGCTGCACGGGCGTCTGCTTCGGCCTTTTCCTGCGCCTCCTGCGTGGCACGTCTTTCAGCGTCCAGGCGCGCCTGTTCTTTGCGGCGCAGCGTTATAACGCGCGCGTCTTCCGCCATCTGAGTGGCACCGCGAGCAGCCGTCCCGATGGGAGTACGTCCCTGCTTGCGCTGCAGGTAATCTTCGGCGCGTTGCAACATGTCTTCAGCTTTCGCCAGGCTGTCGGCCGCATATTGCTTGGCTCCGGCAGCTTTCGCGATAGCCACGGCGTTGCGGGCTTCGAGCAAATCCAGTGGAGCTCGGGCATCCGCTTGTGTGGAGGGAAGTTGGTCGGCAGGAACGTCGATGGTGTACTGCCCTCCCTCGAGCACGTCAAACTTGGCGTCGATGGGTTCTTCAAATCCCTTAGTCTCCTGGCGAAGAATGTTCTCCGCCACAACCTTGTTGCTGGGATGGGTGACAGCGTAGTAGGGCTCGGCGGTTACGATCATGCCAAAGGCCTGCAGATCGGTGGTGACGTCGATCTTGTCTTTGCCGTCATCCCCCGGCAGAACTTCGCCTAAGTTCACCGCGCGGCCTTCGGGAGTAATGGCCCACAATACATAGGTCAGATACTGCCCCCCAAGAGCCGTCGCTGGGCGCATGTGGGTGAGTTCAGCATTGATGGCCAGCCGCCCGGCCTTGCCGTCTACTTTGGCATGACCTGCAATTTCGGGCATGAGTTCGGTGCCCCTGAAATCGACCATTGTAGAGCCGCCGCGGTGGCGGTAATTGACCGCCTTGGCGGTGCGCGCATACACGTTCACGCGGAACACCGGCATTTGATCGTTCTGCCCGGTATTCTGGTTCATCTGCTGAGGCGCTGCATCCTGCCCGGTTGCCGGGGCTTGGGCGGGGTGTGGATCCGCAGGATACATCGGCGCCGAGGAGTTGTCCTGTGCCAACATCAGGGCGGAAAGCGTCAAGCCTAGGAGGGGGGCGAAAACGATCTTCATCATGAGGCCATCCTTCGAATTTTAGTAGCTCTTGGATGAACGCCTTTTGGTGGGGGTTGCCGTTAGACTTATGTCGCAGGCAGGCATTTCCCTTGACTGGAGCCGCGGTTTCGCTCAAGGAGCTATTCGTAGCGCAGTGCTTCGATGGGGTCGAGGCGCGAAGCACGGAGGGCAGGAACCATGCCGCCGATCAGTCCGACCACAGTTAGAATCAGTGTGGCGATGATCACCGTGCTGGGCGCGATAATCAGACGAATGTCGCCGGACTCCGCATTGGTCGCCATCGCGCTATAAAGCGTAAGCCTTCCCACGGAAAGCGATACTGCGTAGGCGAGAACCACGCCCAATACTCCGCCAATAAAGGTGATGGTAAGGGCTTCTGCCAGGAACTGCAGCAGGATATCTCCGCGACGGGCCCCCAGGGCTTTCTCTACGCCAATCTCACGAGTGCGCTGCGTCACCGAAACCAGCATGATATTCATCAGGCCCACTCCGCCAATGCCGAGCGTAAGCGTGCCGATGAAGCCCAAAAGAATCTTCAGGCCGATGGTGATGACTTCGAACTGATGCACTTGTTCCATCAGGTTGAACACGCGTACGGCGCGGCGGTCGGTTGGATTGAACTTATGTTCGGTCGCCAGGATCGCGCGGGCAGACTGCTCCAGCCTTTCGTATTCCGGGGTCTCGTAATTGAACCAGATGGAATCGAGATAGTGAGTGTCTTTCAAATCACTCATGGTGGTGAATGGAACGTAAGCGACGCGGTTAATATCGTCATCGCCTTCTTGCATCTTGGGAGCAAGGACTCCAATTACCTGGAAGCTGAGGCCGTCAATGCGGATGCGTTCGCCTAGCGCATCGCGTCCGGAAAAAAGTTTTTCCTTGGCTTGTGAGCCGATGACGGTGACGCGCGCGTGTTGCATCTCGTCCTGCAGGTTGTAAAAGCGTCCCGATGCAAGTTTCAGAGCGCGGACCGAATCCACGTTGGGATAATCGCCGGTAACGTCAAAGGTGTAGGTTCGGGTGTCGAACTGAATGTTCGCCTGCTTGTCCACTTCAGGAGTGATGTGAGTGATTTGGGGAAGATTGGTGGTAAGCGTATCCACATCATCCAGAGTGAAGCGAATCTGCATTCCTGCTTTCTGACCGCCCGCTTGCATGGAACTGCGGCCGGGGACCAGAATCATCAGCTTCGTGCCGAAATTGGCGAAGATGGCTTCGCAGGCCTTTCCAAAACCGTCGCCGTATGCCAGCAGCATCACTACAGTTGCGATGCCCCATGCCATACCAAGCATGGTAAGCGCAGTGCGTCGCCGATTGTGGCGCATCGCTTCGTAAGCTTCCTGCAATAAATCGCGGAACATAATTTTTAATTCCTATTGCGGGCCAAATACACCTCAGCGGCTAAAGCCGCTATTGGTATGTGCCGCCTCACGGCGCGACTCGAAGCCGCGCCCTTTCAAAACACATTCTTCATTCGTCCGTTACTCTTGCCGCAGCGCTTCCACGGGCTGCAGCATCGCCGCTTTGCGCGCGGGATAAAGTCCCGCGATCACTCCTGCGACGGTGAGGCTTCCGATCGCCAAGATCGCCGTCGCCGGAACCAGTTTTGGAGGATCGAAGCCTCCTGGCCCTTGCTGCGTACCCAGAATTGCCATGAACCCGGCGGCCAATCCCATGCCAATCAGGCCGCTGAATAATGTAAGAATAATCCCTTCCAGAAAAAATTGAGCCAAAATGCTACGGCGCGTGGCGCCGAGAGCCATGCGCAACCCGATTTCTCGAGTCCGTTCGCTGACCGTTACTAGCATGATGTTGATCACGCCAATAGCGCCCAACGCTAGCGTGATTAATCCCACCGAGCCCAGAAACACATTCATGGCGTCGAAGATGCTGCCTACGGCTTCTGAGTTTCTGACGCTGTCCCAGCCTTCGAAAGCATCTTTGTCGTGATAGTCAAAGCCGTGATTGCGGGCTACGAGCTTGCGCACTTCATCCTGCGCTATCACATGCTCGGCAGTGACGCGCGGCTGATAATTGATGAAAGAAATGGAATTTTCCTGGTTTTCCCCTTTGAGGGGAAACAGCGCTGCCATCACGCGATAAGGCAAATATCCGCGCATGTTGGTGGAGTTGTCGTCCCCGCGTCCCACGCGCTGCACGGTGCCAATGACTTCGAAAGTAATGTCGTTGAGAATGATGGACGCGCCAACCGCAGGACGTCCGGGAAAAAGATTCTTGACTAGTTCGTCGCCCAGCACGATGACATTGCGCCGCTGAGATTCGTCCAGACCATTCAGCCAGCGTCCCTGATTGAGGGGAAGGTAGCGGATCTCGCTGAACTGCGGTTCCACGCCGGCAATTTCTCCATTCGCGCTGGCGAACTCACTAACGGCTCGCACATCCGTGCGAATCAGAACTGGAGACGCATTACGAACGTGAGGAGATTCCCGTCGCACGTCCAAAAAATCCTGATAGGTAAGCAGATACTTACGCGCGGAATTTAGATTTCCCTGGAAGGCAGGGGCGCGACCTGGGTAGATAAACATGATGTCTTTGCCGTATTGGGCGAGCTCGCGCTTGTTGCCGGAGCGAAAACCTTCACCCAGGCCGACCAGTAAGAGCAAGGAACCGACGCCCCACGCAATTCCGAACATGGTCAGAAAAGAGCGCAATTTGTGAGCCCACAAAGTGCGGAGAATCTGCACGAAGATGTCCAAAATCATGCGCATACGCTGTAATGATTCTATTACTTGACGGTCTTTCCGCGCTTGGGTTAGCGGGGAACGGCACGGCCTTCGAGATGAGTCCGCTCACCAGCCGCTTCTTGGGCTCCCGCCAAAGGGTTTCTAAAGTTTTTCAAATTAGGCACTCTCTAGCATTACTGAAGTTTGCCGAGAAACCTACAAATCGTTGTTACTAAACCTGTTAGCTAGTTATCCTTGAATACGGCGTATCTCGCGCTGAGGCACGAGCGGATACCGCCAGATAAAAATGTCCACCAGCGCACACTCGTGGAAGGGTCTACCCTTTGGCGCCAGGGCTTTCGTCGGCTTGGTGATCGCCGGAGGCATGGCGGCGTTGCTCGAGGGTGCGATACACCAGAGCAGCAAGAACATTGCCGAGTTCATTTGTTACCTCGGTATCGCGATCCTGGCATCGCGGCTGCGCGTCATTCTGCCCGGCGTTACGGGCACCATGTCCGTCAATTTCCTGTTCATCCTGGTAGCCATCTCCGAGCTCAGCTATTCAGAAGCGCTGACCCTGGGCGCGGTCTCGATGCTGGCTCAGAGTTTGTACCCCGCCCGACCCACTGCTATCCAACTGGCGTTTAACGTGTGTGCGGGAGCTTTGTCGACCGCCTTTGCCTACCTGATTTATCACTACCCTCTAGCCAATCAATTGATTGAGAGCCGGCCGCTGATTCTGTGCCTGGCGGCGACAACCTATTTCATTGTTAACGCGGGCTCGATCGCGGCGGTTATTTCCTTTAGCGAAGGAAAACCGCTTAGTCGCATCCTGGTGGATTGCTATTTCTGGTCATTCCCGTACTACCTGGTCGGGGCTGGCATCGCCGGAGTGATTAGCTGGTTCAATCGTGAATTCAATTGGGAAACATCTCTCCTCTTCGTTCCTGCTATTTACCTGATCTATCGCTCTTACCGCTTGTACCTCGGGAAACTCGAGGACGAGAAACGGCATGTAGAGGAAATTGCCGACCTGCACCTGCGAACTATCGAGGCGCTTGCTTTGGCGATCGAGGCAAAAGACCAGACCACACACGATCACCTGCAGCGCGTTCGGATCTACGCCATCGAGGTTGCTAAAGAACTGGGCATGACCGGCACTGAGCTTGAGGCGTTGCATGCGGCGTCGCTTCTGCACGATATCGGTAAGCTCGCAGTGCCTGAACATATCATCGCCAAGCCCGGGCGACTCACGCCGGAAGAGTTCGAAAAGATGAAGATTCACACGGTGGTGGGCGCGGAAATTCTGGAACGAGTTCGCTTCCCCTATCCGGTTGTGCCGATCGTGCGCGCTCATCATGAAAAATGGGATGGCACTGGTTATCCCTACGGATTGAAGGGCGCGGAGATTCCTGTCGGAGCGAGAATTCTTTCGGCCGTCGACTTTCTGGATGCGCTCGCTTCGGACCGACAATACCGGCGCGCCATGCCGCTCGACGAAGTGATGAAGCGGTTGGTAGCGGAATCCGGGAAATCGTTTGACCCTAAGGTGGTGGATGTCCTCAGGAATCGTTACCGAAGCTTGGAAAATTTGGCCCTGGCGCAAGCGCGCCATGGCGGCAGTCCGGCGCTTCCGTCTGAACTCAAGATGACACAGGGACAAGTTCCGGCGGCGGGCTACGAAAATGCCGCGGTCCTCGATGCGCCCGGTCGCGAAGCAACGTTTCTGTCTTCCATCGCCGCCGCGCGCCAGGAAGCACAGTCTCTGTTTGAATTGAGCCAGGACCTGGGGGCATCGCTCAGCTTGGGCGAAACGCTCTCCGTCTTCTCGGTAAAACTTAAGCCGATGGTCCCCTACGATGCCATCGCAATCTACGTTCTTCGCGATGAAGTCCTCACGCCGGAATACGTGAATGGCGACAACTATCGCCTGTTTTCTTCTTTGCGAATTCCGTTGGGGGATGGACTCTCCGGCTGGGTCGCGCAAAATAAGAAGGCAATTATCAATGGCAATCCTTCGGTTGAGCCCGGCTACCTGAACGATCCCGACAAGTTCAGCACGCTGCGTTCCGCCCTGGCGGTGCCACTGGAAGGAGTGAACGGCGTTACCGGAGTTCTCGCTCTCTACCGCGCGGAGCGGGACGCCTTTACGTCTGACCACTTGCGGTTGCTGCTGGCGGTGAGCGGCAAGATGGCATTGGCCATCGAGAACGCTTTGAAATATCAACAGGCGGAAAGTTCGGCCACAACCGACTATCTGACCGGCCTGCCCAATGCCCGATCTCTGTTTCTGCAATTGGACCGTGAACTGGCGCGCTGCAAACGCGACAAAGAATCGCTGACGCTAATGGTCTGCGACATGAACGGCTTCAAAAAAATCAACGACCGCTTCGGCCACCTGGAAGGCAACCGCGTGTTGCGACTGTTCGCACAGGCGTTGAAAGATAGCTGCCGCGAGTATGACTACGTAGCCCGCATGGGCGGCGACGAATTTGTGGTGATCGCTCCGGGCCTGGGAGTCGAGGCCGCCACCAAGAAAGTCGAATTGATTCGTCCACTGGCGCGGCAAGCTGGATTCGACGTTTGCGGAGAAGAGATTCTGTCGTTAAGCGTGGGCGTGGCGGTCTCGCCCGACGACGGCAATGACGCCGAACAGCTTCTTACTCAGGCCGACCGCCGCATGTATATAGAGAAGCAAAAAACGCCGACGCAAAAAGATCAACGGCTGCACACCCGCATGAAGTGCCGCCTTACCATCGAATTGCATCCGCAGGGCGCCGCGGCACCGGTCTTCGGCAACGTGATCGACATTAGCCTGGGTGGCTGTTATGTGGAGACCAGCGCAATTCTAAGCCCCGGTTCAGTGCTTAAGATGGTATTTTCCATCGATGACGGCACTCTAACCACGGAAGGCACCATCGCCAGAATCCATCCCGGCTCCGGGGTAGCAGTGCAGTTCAAAGAGATGAGCCGCGAGTCGCGGGAAAAGATGTACCGCATCCTCGAATTCGTGCAGAGCAAAACCACCCTCTACAACGATCGTTACATGCAAAACCTTTTCAAGCGCTAGAGTTTTTTCCCGCAGCGCGCGCTTGAAGCCGCCCCCCACCGACCGTACACTGAATATATGCACGCTCACGTTCACGGCGCCGGGAGTCCCAAGCGAGTCCTAAAAATTTCGCTGGGTGTGACCGCGGCCTACATCGTGTTGCTGGTAGTAGCAGGCATCCGCGCCCATTCGCTGGCTTTGCTTTCTGAAGCCGGACACAATCTCTCCGACTTCCTCGCTCTGCTGATCTCTCTGGCGGCGGTTTATTTGCATTCTCGTCCGGCCAGCTCCACTAAGACTTATGGCTATCATCGCGCGGGAGTGTTGGCCGCGCTCGTGAATGCCGTCTCCTTGGTTGCGGTCGCATTCTTCATTTTCTACGAGGCTCTCCACCGCCTGCAGCATCCCGAGCACGTTCAAGCTTCAGTGATGATGTGGGTCGCCGCGGCAGGTGTAGTGATGAATGGCGTGATCGCTCTGTTGCTGTATCGCTCGGGTGGCGACGTAAACATCCGCAGCGCGCTGATGCATGAAGTCGGCGACACGCTTTCAACCGCTGCAGTCATTGCCGGTGGCTGGGCCATCTTGATCACGGGCAATTCCTGGATCGATTCTGCTCTGTCCCTGGGAATCGGAGTGCTGATCCTGTGGTCCGGATTCGGCATCGTGCGCGAAACACTGAACATTCTGCTGGAAGGCACGCCGCGCGGCGTGAAGCTGGAACTGGTCGAGAGCGCGATCCGTTCGATCGACGGCGTCAACGACGTGCACGATCTGCACTGCTGGAGCATCGGATCGGAAACTCGAGCGCTCTCTTGTCACATCGCGATTGCCGATATTCCACCCTCGGTCAGCGAACGCATCCTGCGCGACGTTAAAGATTGTTTACACGTCCACTTCCGCATCGACCACACCACGATTCAGTTCGAGCATGTGCAATGCGAGGTGGCGCATGGGTGCGTGATTCCGGT
>DATNMU010000226.1:0-7249 GCA_035602195.1 Candidatus Acidiferrum sp. | reverse complement strand
CACGTCCGTTTATTTACGCTCCGGGAAGAGTGTAGCGACGGAGTCCAATTCGCTGTAGATGCGTTTGGTGCTGAGGCGAGAGGCGGGGGAGTGCAGGGACTTTGGTAATGTGCGAACGCTTTTCACCACAGAGTCACAGAGGCACAGAGAAAATCTTTCTTCTCTGTTTTTTCACTCTTCTCTGTGTCTCTGTGACTCTGTGGTAAAACTGCCTTATTCGAGGACGCTGTCGTCGAGTTTTTTGCGCTCCCAGTCGGCTGCGGCTTGTACGAAAGCCAATACCAGAGGGTGTGGCTTCTTTTCGGTTGAAGACAGTTGGGGTTGGAACAGCGTGGCGATAAAGAAGCGATGGGTGGGAGATTCAAACGCGCGAATCTCTCCATCGGGGCCACGGGCGACGATAGGGAAACCGGCTTCCATGGCGCACCATTCGAATTCGGGATTGACTTCGAAGTTGCAGAAGAATTCTTCGGTGACGACCTCTTTGTCTTTTCCGTAGAAAGATTGAAGGTAGGAACCAGGGCGCAGGCGAATCTCCGGAATCTTGCCGGATAATTTCGGTGCGTCGCCCTTGCGGCCGGGAACGGCGCAGGCAACGGGGTAGATGACAATATTCTTAGAGCCAGAATTATTTTCGGCGCTGTCAGCGTCGGCGATGCCGAGAACATTGCGGGCGAATTCGATCAGAGCGTATTGAAAGCCGCCGCAGGTGCCGAGAAAGGGCCAATCGCGGCGGCGGGCGAACTCGATTCCCTTCAGCATGCCGTCGAAACTTTTATAGGGACTGCCGGGCGATGCCCAGAGACCGTCGAAGCTTTCCAGAATCTTTTCGGCGCCGCCGGCGGTGAGCGAAGAGGTGGGCACCCACTCAGATTCCAGCTTCAGTTCTAGTTTGTTGGCGGCGTGTTCCAGGGCTTCGGTAGTGGCGTGGTGAGAACGGAAATCGGGGTTGAAGTCCCCCAAGATTCCGATGCGAACGGCGTTGCTCACCGGGTCATTGTACTAGACGATGCGTTGATGATTTTCGCAGGTGAGGTTAGGAGGCTGATGCGGAGTCAGCAGTTTGTCGAAACAAGGTCGCCTTCGGCTTCGCTCAGGGCAGGCTCTCGCTGGGCTCGGGATGACACTTATAGACTTTCTAAAACCAATTCGTAAGAACATGCAGGCCGTAGAGGCACAAGAGGAAGAGCACCGGACCGCCCCAGATCATCAGCGTACATTTCCAACCGAGCGAGCGTGCCAAGTCGCGCTGGCTGCGCCATGAAATCAAGAAAGTGGGATTGTTCTTCCCTTTCATCATTACCACTGGCGGATGAGGATCAAAGCCGTCACTCGGAGTCGCTGGAATAGTTTGGGCATTGCCGCTTGTCGCAGCAGGGTGCGGCAGGCCATTGGGATTGCTGTTGAGAGCGACAGAGGAGGGAGTGACATGTGCCGCGGCCCAGGCTGCGGGGCTGGCAATGCCCGCTTTCAGCAGCGCGGCTGCAACTTTTTGTTGCTGAGTCATGTCCGCTGCTTTGGCGGGCGCTGCATCGGCGGAAAGCTGAACAACCTGAGGCGGCTTTTCAGTCCAAGATTCCGATGACGATCCGCTGACGACATCGCGCCCTTTGGTGGCGAACGACAGTGCGGCTTGCGCGAGTCCGCTGCCTGACAGCGAGAAAGAAAGGCCGCTTACAGCGGTCAACGAGGCGGCCTCAACGTCTTGTACCGGCTGCGGGGTGAGTGAGAGTCCGCGATTCTCGTCCAGAGTTCCGAGCAGGAAGAGCGCATTCTTTGGCTTGATGCAAAATTCTTCGACTTTGATTTTGTTGGCGGTGCTGACGCCGTGGCGCGAAAGAAAACTGCGCACATTGCCGGGCGCTTCTTCTTTCGTAGTGAAGAATGAATCACAGAATTCCTGCTGGAAATCGCGATGCAGGTCGAGTTCCGCTCCACGCGGATCGACCAGCACTTTGCCGGTGTTGTCGTCGAGAAAGAAAGGCAGGTGCATGCATTCCTCGGCGGCCTTGACCCACTGGCTGCTCTTGCCGCTGCGCTTCCATTCCCAAACCACGCTGCGGTAGTAGTAGCAGGGACGTTCGGTGATGGGTGCAACCACAGTGTACGGCCCCATGGCGAGGCCACTGAGTTCGACCATACCCAGCGAGGCGCTGCGAATTTTCGAAACCGGAGTATTGAGGAGGAGTTGACGACGCTGTAGCAAGCGGAAACCTTGAAAGAATATGTAAATGCCGGCGACGAGTCCGATGACGCACCAGGCAATCGGGCGGGAATCGGAGGAGCGGAGTAAAAGGATGGAGAGATTCAAGGTTCGGCCCGTTGGGTGGCTGGGGACGCACCCTGATATTGAGGGTAAGTGGAGTGGGGAGCGACTGGCAGCAGAAAAGGATCGCGGGGGCTTACCTTGGTAATTGAGTTTTTACCCCAGGTAACTCGCGGGGCATCCGCCTTTTCAGCAAGACATAGGCAAAGGTAAGTATTGCGAAGAAGGCAATTCCTCCGACTGCATTTACGCGCGAGGAAAAAAGAGTGTGGAGGACCAAGGCGGCGGCGACAATGAAGCCAATAATCGATCCCCAGGTACCAAGCGGAGATCGCATGGGCAGGGCTGCGATCTGTTGAGGCGTGAGGCCTCGGCGGAAGCTCACGTGAGCCGCCAGTGATATCACCCAGCACAGAAACAAGCCCGAGAATGCAGCTCCCATGATGTAGAGAAATGCCTGTTTGGGAGCCCAGTTTTCGATGATGAGGGCGGTGATGATTCCGTAAGAGGAGACGAACAAGGCAAGACGCGGCGAACCTGAGGAGCTGAGTTGTCCCAAGCGAGCCGGAGCCCACCCGGAGCGGCCCATGGAAAAGAGCAGGCGAGAGGCAACGTAGAGTTTGGCATTGGCCCCGGAGAGCGCGGCGGTGAGAACGACGAAATTCATGAAGTAGGCAGCGGCTGGAATTTTGGCTAGGCGCAGGACGCTGACGAATGGACTCTCACCTACACCCGTGTGATTCCACGGCATGACGCCAACGAGTACGACGATGGCGCCGAGATAAAGTCCGGCAAGCAGGAAAAATGTCAGGCGTGCGGCCCGCGGAATATCCTTCGAAGAACGCGATTCGCCGGTGGTGACGGCCAGCATCTCGATTCCGCCGAAGGCATAGATCGCGAGGAAGATCGATAACAGAGGAGCGATTGGGCCTTTCGGGAAAAATCCGCCCTGCGCTGTGTACTGGGGGGCAACGCGGCCGCTGAAGAGTAAGGCAGCGCCAGCCAGGATGAACGCGACGATCGTGGCGAATTTGATCATGGCGAACCAGAACTCGAAGCGTCCGAAGGAGCTGACACTACGCAGGTTAACAATCAGAAGGAGGGCCGAGAACACAAAGACCCAGACTTCTCCTGGCACCGCCGGAAGCCAGTAATGCATGTAGGTGGCGGAGGCGACGAGTTCGGCTCCAATGGAGAAGGCGATCGAGGCCCAGTATCCGGCGCGGCAAAGGAATCCTAAGTACTGATTGAGATAAAGTTCGCCGTAGACGCCGAATGATCCGGCAGCAGGATGCATGCTGGCCAGTTCGCCAAGCGCCATGGCGACGGTGTAGGCGATGAAGGCAGCGACGATATAGCTAAGAATGACGCTGGGGCCGGCGATCTCAAGAGCGGCGGCGGATCCGAGGAGCAGGCCGGTGCCGATGGAGCCGCCAACGGCAACCATGGTCATTTGTCCGGCGGTGAGTTGGTGGTGAAGGCCCTGCTCCTGGACTTCCGGGACAACGGGGGCTAAAGGCATGCGGAACGATATCAAACGAAGCTGGCTTCCCCCAAATGGGGGTCGTCTCAGGCAGAGCAGTCGAGGTCCATTTTAGAGGGTGGCGCATGAGGGATGCGGAAATCGTAAGACCTTCCGAGTCATGATCCCGCCTCAGTAACTTTCGTAATCGTGGTTGGACCCTTACTGATTGCTGGGTCTGAGAGCGGCTCCTAGAATCGAAGCAGCAGCACTCTGCCTAGAACTGCGCCCATGCCCGAGACCACAAAGCGACCCGACCGAGCCGAACTAACCCGGCGCATAGAGCGCGCGGAAAAACTTTTGCAAAAGGGAAAGGCTGCCGAAGCCCTGGAAGAGTATCTGCAGGTGCTGCGGGACGACTCAGACAACGACACCGTGCGCCAGCTGGCGGCCGATTTGTGTCTATCGCAGAACCGGACGCGCGACGCCGTGCAGCTGTTGGGCGAACTGTTTGAGCGGCAGGTGAATGGCGGGGACGCCACGCGGGCTAGCCTGACGTACAAGAAGTTGGCGCGGCATGGGAATCCCACGTGGGAACAAAAATTCCGCTTTGGCCAGTTGCTGGAAGGCTCAAATAAAAAGCTGGCTGTGGGTACTTATGAATCCGCATTGACCGATCTGTCGAAGGTGGAAAATAAGCGGGGCGCGCTGCAGGTGCTCGGCCGGGTGGTTGCTCTGGAACCCGTGCACGGGAATTTCCTGCGCATGGCGGAGCTATCTTCGGAACTGGGAGAGAGCAAGGCTGCCGCGGGAGCATTCAAACATCTGGCGCAGTTAGCCACGGCTGCCGGCGAAGATCCGGCGCAGTGGTATGAACGGGCTTATCAGGAAGATTCTTCCGACGAAGAAATCGCGCTGGCGTATGGCAAGAGCCTGTTGTCGCAGGGCCAGGTGGGGGCTGCGATTTTTATTCTCGAGCCGCAAGTCAATGCGGGAAAAAATTCTCCGGAGCTGCGCGACATTTATGCCGAAGCTCTTTTGGCGGCCGGGCGTTTTGCCGAAGCGGAGCCACTGGTTTGGCAACTGTTTGAACAGAATCCCAACCGCATGCAGCAGGTGACAGGACTGATTGGACAGTTGCTGGACGCGGAGCAAGACGAGACGGCC
Organism: Candidatus Acidiferrum sp.; assembly: GCA_035602195.1. Taxonomy (GTDB): domain Bacteria; phylum Acidobacteriota; class Terriglobia; order Terriglobales; family Acidobacteriaceae; genus Sulfotelmatobacter. The sequence goes on along the minus strand of DATNMU010000226.1, from coordinate 2,354 downwards.
GTGGCACTGGCGCGGAAGCTCGGGCAGTTCCAAGCGAAGCGCGGCGAGCGGCGGCAGTTCCTGGCAGTGATGCAGGATCTTACCGTGGAGCGCAAATCGTCATCGGCGATGCTGGAGTTTCTTAGCGAACTTTTCAACGCGGCTAACCGCGAAGGCGATTATTCACAGACGCTGCTGAAGTTGTTCGATTTGTATTGCAGCACGGGAGATTTCGCCAAGGCCGCCGAATGCCTGGACCGGGCCGCGGAAGTGGACCCCTACGAGCCGGGCCACGCTAAACGTTTGGAGATGTTAAAAGGCAAGATTGACGACGGCAAGTTCAAGGCGATTGGTTCTCGGTTTACATCCTCAGGGCCGAGTGCAGCCGAGGCTGCGATTGAGCATGAGGCAACTTTGGGAGCCTCGACGCTGCAGGACCTGATGTTGCAGGCGGAAATTCTGGTGCAGTACGGAATGCGCAACAAGGCCGTAGAGCGACTGCAGAGAATCCAGGAACTGTTTCCGCGCGAAGAAGAGAAGAATGAAGATCTGCAACGTCTGTACCTGGCGGCGGGCATGACGCCAAGTTATGCGGGGTCTGCGCCTTTGCCAGCGGCTGCTTCTGCGTCATCCTCGGCACCGGCGGCAGTTGCGGCCGCGCCTGCAGTGGCGGCGCCGCCTGACCCGGCAGCCGAGATGCGCAATGTTACTCGGGTGGCGGAAATTACGCGCAAGCTTTATCACCAAAGTACGGCACCCGCGGTGCTGACTACGGCGGTCAATGAAATTGGTGGTCACTGGGAAGTGACGCGTTGCGTGGCCCTGATGCGCAATCCCGGCTCGGCCCCGACGGCGATGCAGGAGTTCTGCGGCAAAGGGGCAAAGCCGGGAGATTCCAAGACAACCAGAGAAGTGTTGATCGCACTGCAGGACTTATGTGGGAATGATCCGGTTATTATTGCTGACGCGCAGAAGGCTCCTGAGCTAAAGAGCGTGCGCGAGACGGTGACGGAGTTGGGCATAACTGCGGTGCTCGCTTTGCCGTTGAGCAATGGTGAGGATTCCGTTGGCGTGCTGGCGTTGCTTCATAATAAGCCGCGCAACTGGCCTCATACGGATGCGGTCGTGCTGAAGACGCTGGCCGACCAGATGGTGATCGCGCTGAATAATGCCGGCCTGCGGCGACTGGTGAAAAATCTTTCGGTAACGGAAGAGAAGTCAGGACTGCTGAAACGCGGATCGTACTTGGATCTGCTGCTGGCGGAGAGCAAGCGTGCGGTGCAGAACGCTGCTCCGCTTTCCGTGCTGCTACTGCAGTTCGGTCGCAGCGCGGCGCTGATCAAGGAACATGGCGAGGCGGCGGTTGAAGGCGCGATGGATAAGATTGGGCAGCAGATCGCGGCCAACATCCGGACGAATGATTTGGCCTTCCGTTATGACACCACAACGATCGCCATCATTCTAGGAGACACGGCGGAAAAAGAAGCGACCATGGCGCTGGAAAAATTGCGCAAGATTATCGCCGGAGTGCACCTGCCGGCGAAAGACGGGTCGGAGAAAGGCCGCGCCATGGAGTTTTCAGCGGGACTGGCGCAGGCGGTGGTGAAGGACAATTACGATCCCATCGATATTGTGACGGAAGTGATCAACCGCGCCGAGCACGCGCTGGCGACTTCGCTGGTACAGGGACCGGGGAAAGTTGTGGCACTGGGGGCGGCGCTGGCGGCGGGGGCTGTGGCGTAAGAACGCAAAGGAAAGTGCGCTCAAATTTAAAGAGCGAAACAACTGAAACGATGAGCAGCCCCTTTCGCCTCAAAAAAAAGGAACGAAGACGCTGGCGACGCAGCGCGAAAAAGAACGTCGAATTTCTTGAGAAGTTTCAAGATGAGCCAAAGAAAGCTTTCTTCCTAGACGTTTCGAAGCGGATGGCTGAAATCTGTACGAAAATGGCCAATGCCAAGCGGAGAAAAAAGAAGAAAAAATCCTGATCAAGCCGCCTGCTCCTCTAACCTGCTAATGGTCAAACCTCCTTCTCCGCTGCTACACTAAGCAGTTTGATTCTCATTTTTGATCTGCTCTGAGCACGCGATCCAGCAGGAAAAATCATGATGAAACCGGGTGATATCGCTATCGTCAGCGGGGCGCGCACGCCCTTTGGCCGCTATTGCGGCAAGTTGAAAGATTTTACGGCGCAGGAGTTGGGCGCAGTCGCGGCCAAAGGCGCGATGGAGCGAGCTTCGGTCGCTCCTAACGAAGTCGACCATGTTGTTTTTGGCAACGCGCAGCAAACTTCCGGCGACGCGCTGTATGGGGCGCGGCATGTGGGACTGCGGGCGGGACTGCCGATCGAAGTACCGGCGCTGACGGTGAACCGG
>DATNMU010000225.1:0-2831 GCA_035602195.1 Candidatus Acidiferrum sp. | reverse complement strand
AACGATCAGCGTTTCCCCATCGGCACGTAATGGTTTGGATAGTCCGGTCCTTGATATTCGGCGCGCGGACGGATCAGGCGGTTGTCATCGAGCTGCTCGATGACGTGAGCAGCCCACCCGCTGATGCGGGAGATGGCGAACACGGGCGTGAACATATCTTCGTCGATGCCCAGGACGTGGTAGGTGGATGCGGAGTAGAAATCCACGTTGGCGTTCAGCTTCTTTTCCGCTTTCACAAACTTCTCGATTTTGTCGGACATTTCGTACCATTGTGGCTGTCCGCTGGATTGACCGAGGTCGCGCGACATCACGCGCAGGTGCGTGGCGCGCGGGTCTTCAGTGTGATACACGCGATGGCCGAAGCCGGGAACTTTCTTTTTGTCCGCAAGCATTTTTCGAACATGCTCAATAGGATCAGACTTCTTCTGGTCGATGGCATTCAAAATGCGGAACACGGCCTCATTCGCACCGCCATGCAGCGGACCTTTCAGCGCTCCGATGGCCGAGGTGATGGCTGAGTGCATATCCGACAAAGTCGCGGCGGTGACGCGAGCAGCAAATGTAGAGGCGTTTAATTCGTGGTCTGCATGCAGAATTAAGGCGATATCGAGCGCGCGTTCGGCCGTAGAAGAAGGCTTGGTTCCGTTCAGCTGCAAGAGAAAATCAGCGGAATGTGAAATCGAACGATCCGCCTCCACTACCGGCTTGCCTTTGCGAATCCGATCGTAGGAAGCGACGATCATCGCGATCTGCGAGGTCAGGCGGATGGCTTTGCGAATGTTGGCTTCGTGATCGTTGTTCTTTTCATCGGCGTCATAAAACGCGAGGGCGGAAACCGCAGTGCGCAGCACGTTCATGGGGAGCGCATTTTTGGGAACGCTGCGCAGAAATTCGATGATTGCCGGGTCCAGATGGCGCTCCTGGGCCAGGCGTTGCTTCAGATCCTCTAACTCGCTTTGATTGGGCAGGCGGCCAAACCAAAGCAGGTAGCAGGTCTCTTCAAAATTCGAATGATCGGCCAGTTCATGAATATCGATGCCGCGATAGGCAAGAACTCCACGGTCTCCATCGATATAGCAAATGCTGGAGTTGGTGGCGACAATTCCTTCCATGCCTTTGGGGCCGGCGGTGCTGGTGATGCTGGACATAGTCTCTCGCTCAAACGGATTGGTTGCGGGAGCCGCGCGAGGACGTTCGCGAGGAATGCAACTTTCTTTTATACGCGAAAAAGTGCGCAGATTCCATACAGTCTGACCAGTAGGTGGAGTCGACAGCGCAGGACTATGCCGGCCAGATGCTCAATGCGGTCTTGCCCAGAATCTGTTCTTGGGTTTGTTCTGAAAGAGGGAGTGCGCGGAATTCATCCAGATTCTTTTTGACATCTGGCACGCCGGGGCCGGGCCAGTCCGTGCCAAAGAGAGTCTTATGAGCGATTTCGTTCAGGCGGGGAAAATAGTCGAGGAGGGTTTTGGGGGGAATGCCGCTGATGTCGAGATAGACGTTTGGGTGACGGCGGATTAGGAAAAATGCGGTTTGCATCCAGAGCGGGCGGCCGCCGTGCGCCAGCAGAATGTTTAGCTTGGGAAAGTCGACGGCTACATCATCGACGTACATCGGATCCCCATATTTATTTCTCGCTCCGGGAAAAATTGATGTCCCCGTATGGAACATTACAGGCACCCCGTTGGCCTCTGCGGCGCGATAAATAATTTCCAGTTCCTTTACGCCGTTCAGGTAATCGTTAGGAAATAAGAGCTGATGGGGAGGATGGATTTTGATCATGCGGATTCCGAGCCGCAGAATCTGCTCCATGTCGGCGAGAACGTTCGCGGTATGGCGCGGATGCAGGCTGCCGCACGAGAGCAACCGCTTGGGATTTTCCTTCACATAGTCGGCAATGAATTGATTGACGCCGTCGGTGAAACCGATGACTTCGGGGGCGACGTAGTTGATTAGCGCGGCGCGATCGATGCCGCACGCGTCGAGGTATTTTAGAAAGGCTTTGGGAGATCGGCAATACTCGTCGATCTCATCGAAGTTCGCGCGCTTCTTTTTCATCAGTTCCAGCGCGTGAGGCTTGAACATTTCCATGGGCTGGATGTGAATGTGGCAGTCGGTGATCATTCTGAGCCGTTCAATTGGCGGCCGCCGCCAGCACTGCGCGTTTGGTGAAGACTCGAATCATCTCGCGGCGGTATTCCGGCGTGAGCGCCGAGGTGGTCAAAGGTTTGGAGGTGCGCGCTGCCATGTCGGCGACAGTTTCTGCCAGTGCCTCGTCGACTACCTTTCCGACCAGCATCTCGCCCGCTCGTTGTACCAGCAAAGGCGCGGGGTTCACGGCGGTCATGGCAATGCGCGCATCCTGCACATGGCCGTTGGATCGTTTGAGGGCCACGGCAACTCCTGCCAAAGGATAATCAATGGAACCGCGAACCCTAAGTTTACGATACACGCCACGAAAACCGGCCGATTCAGCCGGGAGCAGTATACGAGTGACTAGCTCTCCCGGAAGCAGCTTGCGGTAATTCTCGCCGTCGCCGGTATAGAACTCGTGAAGCGGAATCTGGCGCGTGCCGTTGGCAGCTGCGATTTCAATGGTAGCGTTTAGACAGAGCAAAGCTGGTGGCGTATCTCCCGAGAATGCGGCCCAGCACTTAGTTCCGCCAGGAGCGACGTGGCAGAGATCGCCGTCTTTCTTGATGCAGAAGCCGCAGCCCTTGCGCCAAGTCAGCGATTGGTTGTACCACAGACAACGCGTGTCGAGACAGATATTTCCTCCGATCGTGCCCATATTACGCAGAATCGGAGAGGCAACCGTGACCGCCGCTTCA
>DATNMU010000224.1:0-42484 GCA_035602195.1 Candidatus Acidiferrum sp. | reverse complement strand
GCGTCAGCGGCGCTGAATACAAAGCGATTGCATATTGACAACCCCCGAATTTGGGGCGAAACTCCGCTACAGACTTGAGTCTTGGTCTGAGATTTCAACTTGGCTCATCATTCCATACCGGAGCCGGAGCGCGACCTGCCCGAACCTGCCTCGCCCAGCGGAACCGAACAGAATCGTAATGCGGATTCCCAGGGAAGCGAAGCGCCTCGCGATTTCGAATTCGATCTGGCGCAGCTCGCTGCCAGATTTGCCTCGGATGAAGGTGGCCACCTACCGCCTGATCTTTCTGCCGATTTAGCCCTGGAAGTCGTGCTCAACGAAATTGTGGAGCAGGCCTGTCTGGCCACCGGGGCCACCGGAGCGGCGATCGTTGTGGAGCGTGACGGGGAGATGGTTTGCCGCGCCAGCAGCGGAATCAATGCACCTGAGCTCGGTGCGCGTCTGGGTAGCGAATCTGGTCTCACGGCAGAGTGCATAAAGACCCGGCAACTGCTGCGTTGTGACGATACACAGGATGATCCCCGCGCCAATGCTGAGGCTTGCCGCTATCTCGACGTGCGCTCGGTGATGGTTCTTCCTCTGCTGCTTGGCAACGAATTAGCTGGTGTCTTCGAAGTCTTTTCATCACATCCCTCGGCCTTCGGAGAGCGTGACGAGCGGACCCTGGAGGCGCTCTCGCTGCGTGTACTCAAGAATCTTGCACAGGCTGCCGAGCCCGTGCCGGCCCCCGCGGAACCTGTGCCACTGGCAGAGCCGGTTCAGAATATTCCGCACGAGGAGATTGCAGCCGACTCAAGTTTCGTGACGGACACTTTGTCGGGGGCCGTTACCACTGAGAGCGACAGCACCGTGAAGCTGGCGACGAATGATGCTGACGTTGCCCCCGTCCTGCTAAGTGAAACGCTCGCGAATGCGGGCACCGGCGATTCTTCGGCCAGCCGCGGGATGAGAATCGCTACATGGATATTGGCCGCAGCGGTGTGCGCTTTAGCTGTACTGGTGGTCGTGGTTGGCGCTGAACGCTTTTCTGCGCAAAAATCCGCTCGTGCCCTTCCGCGCGCCAATGTTCACGGCCTTGTCAACAACGCGGACAAGCCATCCCAGTCGTTAAGCGCCACCCGAAAAGAGACGCCAGCAACCGAGCCAGCCCGAACTGCCCTGAGCGATTCTTCCAAGCAACCTGTTTCCGCCAGCAACAGTCCGGCAGCGACTTCCGCCCAGCAAACGAGGAAGCCGGCTCCGCCACCTGGCAGTCTCGAGGTTTATCAAAACGGCAAAGAGATTTTTCGACTGCCTCCCAATGCAGAACAGGGCGAAAATATTGCGGATGCTAACGCTCAACACACCAACACACGGGTCGAGTCTGATCGTTCCGGGCAATCTGTCGTTCAGCCGGCGGCAATCTACGAACTGTCACCAACGGCGGCAGAGGGCAGCCTGCTTTTCCGGGTAGAGCCCGATTATCCCCCGGAAGCCCTCCAAAAGCAGATTCAGGGGCCAGTGGTTTTGGAGGTGCACGCCAGTCGCGATGGCGTGGTACAGCAAGTAAAGTTGATCAGCGGCCAACCTGTTCTGGCCGCTGCAGCGATTGCCGCTGTCAAACAATGGAAATTCAAGCCGCGTGCGATCAAAGGTGTACCGGTGGAAATGCAGACGAGGGTCACCTTGAACTTTAGGTTACCGCGCTAACCGGCTGACAGGCAGTCTCAACTTATGCAATACCACGGTGCAAAGGTTGGTGGAAAAATGGGAAATTCTGCGGTAGAGTTTCTCCAGGATCATCTTTCATGAGCGACGATAAGACAAGCCGGGCGAGTTTTCCTAAAGCGGAAAAAAAGCCTCCGGCGCGTGTAGCGGCAGGCGTTCAATGCCTGCGCTGCAAACGCGAACTGGAAAGCTACGTATTTACCAAGTTGACTTTCCTTCCATACGGCAGGCAGAGCGGAACCGTGATGCTCGAATGCCCCAAATGTGGCCACTTGGAGTTTCTCTCGCAGCACAGCCCGCTCTTGCAGCGGCTCAAGGCCAATGCCGCAGCCGTCGGCGACGGGGATTAATTCTCCAACAGCAGCTCATCCCAGGGGCTTTTACGAGCTATACGCTAGTTCCTTCGCGCGCTGAGTGGCTTTCACCACCGCTTTAATCAGCGTCACGCGCAATTTACCTTCCTCAAGTTCCATCAACCCGTCCACGGTGCAACCGGCTGGGGTCGTCACAGAGTCTTTCAACAACGCAGGATGGTCTCCGGTTTCGAGCACGACCTGAGCCGCGCCCAAGGTCGTTTGCGCGGCAAGAAGAGTCGCGACATCGCGGGGTAGGCCAACCTTGACTCCCGCTTCCGCCAGCGATTCCAGAATGATGTAAATGTAGGCGGGACCGCTGGCTGACAAGCCGGTAACGGCGTCCATGTGTTTTTCATCCACCACAACGGTGCGACCAACTACGTCGAACAAAGTGGTCGCTAGTTCCACATGCTGTGCCGTGGCGTGCGCGCCGCTTGCAATCGCCGTCATTCCAAAACCCACAGAGCAGGGGGTATTGGGCATCGCCCGTATCACGGGAATCTCGGCGTTCAGCGCCTTCTCGATCAGACTGTTGGGAACCGACGCCGCTACAGAGATTACTAACTGCCGAGTCGAGATGTGCCCGCGGAGCTGCGAGGCGACTTCTACGACCACCTGCGGTTTCACCGCGATCAGGATGATGTCGGCATTTTCCGCGGCCTTCACATTATCGGTGCCGATTCGAATGCCCAACTTCCGGCTCAGGCCCTTGGCCCGATCCTCATGAGCGACGGTCGCGGTAGTGTTTTTGGCCGAAAGCAGGCCGTTCTTCAGGAGGGCCTGCAGAAGGATGCCTCCCATTTTGCCGGCTCCCAACACGGCGATCTTCTTCCCAGAGAGAGTAGTTGTCACGGTTTTCTTGCTCAACTGGACCTCGGCTAGATTGTGCGGATTGGCTTCCGTCAGAGTTTAACTTAACTCGATCGGATTGAGCTGTGTTGGCGAACCTTCTGCTCCCAGTGCCATGCAGTCTGAACTATATCGCGGAGAGAGCGCGTCGCCTTCCATCCCAAAGCGGCTTGTGCGCGCGAAGGATCAGCCACCAACTCCGGCGGATCCCCGGGGCGGCGCGGACCAATCTTCCGCGGCACCTTTGCGCCGGTAACTTCTTCAACGGTAGCGATTACCTCTTGCACTGAAGCTCCTTGGCCAGTTCCCAAATTGTATTGCTCGGCAGTATTGATGGTGTCCAAACGCTTCAGAGCAAGCACGTGCGCTTCAGCCAAGTCATTGACATGAATGTAATCGCGAATACAGGTGCCGTCAGGGGTCGGATAATCGTCACCAAACAATTGGAAGAAAGCATTCTCGCCAGTAATTGCCTTCAGGGCAGACGGAATCAAGTGAGTTTCCGGATCGTGCACTTCACCAAGATTTCCGCCCTCGTCCGCGCCAGCGGCATTGAAATACCTAAGGCTCACGGAGCGCAAGCCATAGGCGCGGCCGTAGGCTTCGAGCGCGTCTTCGAAGAATAGTTTCGACATCCCATAGGGATTCACCGGTTGACGAGGCGTGTCTTCCGTAATGGGAACCTTGGCTGGAATTCCATAAACGGCGCAAGTGGAAGAGAAAATGAATTTGCGCACATCTGCATCCATTGCCGCATTGAGCAGGGCCAGACCCTTTTCCACATTGTTGCTGAAATACTTTCGCGGATGGGCCACGCTTTCGCCGACTTGAGAATCGGCCGCGAAGTGCATGACTGCTGCAACGCGTGCCAGCGCGCTTGACAGCTGCGCACGGTCTGCGATGTCAGCGACGATGAGTTCAAAACCTTCCGCCAGGAAGCGATGCCCGCGCGAAAGATTGTCGTAAAGGATTGCGCCGTAACCGTGGCGCCTCAAAGCATGAGCCGCATGGCAGCCGATGTAGCCTGCTCCGCCGACCACCAGTACCGTCGAAAGCCTTCCTGACAAACGTCAACCTTTCCGTAGAGCTGAAAATGCGCCAGCGTCAGTTGCTCGACTGATTCGCCCGGTCACCCATTCGCCCACGCTAAGGAAACCGCAACGCACAGCCAGAACAGTCTGTCGAGTGTACCTAAAAGTGTCAAGGTCACAATCACTGCCAGCCGAAGTTTTGCGCAGCCATGTCGCAGATTGCGCTCCCGATGGGAAGCGACGCCGTAGCTGCCGGAGAAGGCACATTCAGCACGTGCAGCATTCTTCCGGACGGAACGAACTGAAAATCGTCAACCAGGGTGCCATCGCGCTTTATCGCTTGAGCTCGAACTCCAGAGCCCCCCGGAACCAGGTCTTCCTCTTCTATTTCGGGGACCAGGCGCTGTAATGCCCGAACGAACTCCCGCTTGGAAAACGATCTGCGAAACTCATCCAGACCACTGCGCCAGTATTTCGCGCCCATCCGCCAGAATCCCGGAAAAGCCAGAGACGAAGCCATGTCAGTAAGATTGAAGTCGGAACGCCGGTAACCTTCTCGGCGAAAGGCGAAAACAGCATTAGGACCGGCGTCGATGATGCCGTTCACCCTGCGAGTCAGATGCACGCCCAGGAAAGGAAACCGCGGGTCAGGCACGGGATAAACGAGAGCGCGGACCAGCCCCGACCTCTGCGGAATGAGATCGTAATACTCGCCACGGAAGGGAATGATTCTGACTTCCGGTTCGTCGCCGGCCATGCGGCTGATGCGGTCGCTGAACAATCCCGCGCAGTTGATAGCGCTGAGAGTGCCGAATTCTCCGCGGTTGGTCTCCACTGTTACTTGAGCAGACAAGGGCCTGATGCCGGTTACTGCGGTGGACGTCTGAATCGTCCCTCCCTGCGCTTGAATCAGTTCAGCATACTTTGAGCAAACAGCAGCATAATCCGTGATGCCGGTGGAGGGTACGACCAGCGCACGAAGTCCAGTGGCGTGAGGTTCGATCTCACGCAATTGTTCCGGCCCAACCAGGTGCAATCCTTTAAGGCCATTCGTCTCGCCACGGCGGCGCAATTCCTCAAGGCGTGGCAACTCATCCTCGTGGGTGGCAACGATTACTTTTCCGCAAACTTCATGAGCAATGCCGTGCATGCGGCAGAATTCAACCATCGCGCGTGCGCCTTCGACGCAGAGTTTTGCCTTCAGCGATCCCGGCTTGTAGTAAGTTCCAGAATGAATGACGCCGCTGTTATGGCTGCTCTGGTGTTGGCCTACACGATCTTCCTTCTCCAGTAACAACAGGCGTTGATGGGGAAAGCGCTTAGTGATATCGAGAGCGACGGCAAGGCCGACAATGCCCCCGCCGACGATGATGACGTCGTAGGACGACTCGGACATGAGTGATGATTATGGCATGAACAGTCTTACTGGCCAACGATCTTACCGGACAACGATCTTACTGGGTAACGATCAGGGTCACGCTGGCAGCTTGATGACTTACTGCGCCGGAGGTTGCGGCAACAGTCACCGTATAAGTGCCCGGTTGTGTTCCTTGTTGCTGGCCTCCGCCCCCACCGCCTCCTCCACCGCCACTGCCGCCGTTGCTTCCTCCTCCTCCGCAAGAGGTGAGCAGCAGACCCAGCAGAAATAGCATAGTCAGAGAGCCAGTCAAGCCCAACTTCGAGCGATTCCGAGCGCGCCAACCAGCCAGACAGATTCCAGGAAACGTCAACCACAACGCGTAGAAAATTCTGTTGCTGTCTGGCCCGAGCGGAGAAAGGCGCGCGGAACTTGACGTGGTGGCGATTGTCATCACCACGGCGGCCGAACTGGTGCCTGGAGTCAGAGAGCTGGGGACAAAACTACATAGTGGCTCAGGAGCGCCAGCGCACGAAAAAGTGACGGCACCATTGAACAACGCGCCCACTGGCAGCACGCTGAAATTGTAGTTCGCGGATTGTCCGGGTGTGATCGACTGCGTGGATGGAGTCAGCGAACCGACGTTGAAATCCTGGATCACAGTGAGTGGTAATGTGAGCGGGATGCTTGGCTGTCCGGATGAATCGGTCACCGTCAAATTGACGTTATAGGAGTTAGGGGGTTGTGGAGCCGCAGAGTTCGGAATCGTCACCGTAAGCGCCAATGCAGTCGCGACTCCGGCGGTGATCGACACGGGATTTGCGGGCGTCACCGAGCACTGCCCCGCGAGCACGGTGGCATTGCAGCTCACCGTTACAGAACCGGTGTAGTTTGGGGTTAACGATGCTTTAGCGGCCTGCTGAGATCCCGGATCGGCATTGCTGGAGAGAGGCTGGCTGATTGCAAGTTGAAAACTGTCTTTCACAATGAGGGAAGAAGCTGTGTTCGAGTGCGATAGTGCTCCCGATGTTCCCGCCAAACCCAACGCGTAGGTACCTGCGCCCGTTGTGGCCCCGGTAGTGACCGTCATTACCACCGCGGCGGCGCTGCCGCCAGGAGTGACTGGGTTGGGAGCAAAACTGCAGATAGAAAGTGCAGGAAGGCCGGAACAGGACAAGGTCACGGCGCTGGCAAAAACGCTGCCTACCGGCGCTACGCCAATGTTGTATGTCGCTGTCTGTCCAGCACTCACAGTTTGGCCTGCCAGCGTAAGCGAGCTTACGGAGAAATCCTGAATCACCGTCAGCGGAACTGGTAGGGCCTGAGTTGGCCCTCCTGATGATCCGCTCACTGTCAAAATCACGTTGTAGGAGTTGGAGGGTTGAGGCGCCGCAGTATTGGGGATGGCAACTGTGAGCGTCAGCGTGACCGCTGTGCCCGCCCCAATCGAGGTAGGATTGCCAGGACTCACAGAGCATTGGCCGCCGAGGGCGCTGGCATCACAACTGGCGTTGACCGTGCCGCTGAAATTCGATACCAGAGAAACCTTGGCGGATTGCTGAGAGCCCGCATCCGCTCCGTTGGCAAAAGCTTGACTCACTGAAAGCTGAAAGCTTTGCGCTACGACCAGCGACACTGTGATTGAGTGCGAGATGGAACCAGAGGTCCCCTTCACTACCACGGGATACGTTCCCGGGCTGACGGTAGCGCTGGTCGCGATGGTCATCGCGCTGCCGGCGGAACTGTTTCCCGGCACAACCGGGTTCGGATTGAAATTGCACCGCGCTCCAGAGGGGATTCCGCTGCAGGAGAGGCTTACGCTCCCGGCAAACGAAGTTCCGCTCGGCAAGGGTGCGATCGTCAGATTATAAGGCGCAGTGGTTTGTCCGGCGGTCACGCTCTGGCTTACAGTGGAAGAACTGACGGAAAAGTCCTGGCTGCCAGTCACCCCAACCGTGAACGACACCGTCACGGGCGCGGGTGCTCCCGCAGTTGTCGCTTGCAGCGTGACGCTGTAGTTGCCGGCAATCGTACCGCCAGGAATGGTCACGGTTGCAGTCATGCTCACCGGTCCGGCCACTGTTGGCGTTACCACTGTACTCGGAAAAAAGGAACAGCTCGCGCCGAAAATGGGGGGACTAAAGCCGCAGCTCAGAGTTACGCTTTGGCTGAACGAACCCTGAGCCGTGACCTGAAAACTAACTGGAGGGGTGGTCGCCCCAGGAGGCGCATTTACCAGGCTGGGCGAGGGTGCCGTCAAACCATAGCTCACCACATGCAGGGTTAGAGCTGCGTCATGCGTTGTATTGCTGGGATCAGAACCGGAGCCCTGAACATTAAAACTATAATCGGCGACCGCCGCAGGCCCTGCGTTCACCACGAATGGAATCCCGCTGGAAGTCGGAGTCGTGCTCACAGGATTCGGCACGCACGGACTGGGCGCACTAGAAAGTCCACTCATGCAACTCAGCGCCACCGAATTGCTATACCCGTTCACCGAGGTGAGAGTTCCGTTGAATGCTGCTGTTTGTCCCGCGAAAACAGTAAGCGTTGGATTGGACACCGCGATGCGAAAATCCGGCAACAGGTTGAACTGCCACACACCTCGCCCATAGGTGGAGGCGCGCAATAATTTTTGTCCGCCGGCGCTGAACAGCGCGAGAGCGGTAACTGCTACGTTCGGCAGGAACCCAGTCGTCACCGGCCCGGAAACCGGGCCTACTTCCGTCCACACGGCGGATGATGTAGCGCTCTTAAACACACCCACGTCGGTTCCCACATAAACAATGTGAGCGCTCAGGTCGACCACCACGGCGTTTGCGGGTGAATCTGGCAGCGCGTTCGCTCCCGATCCAGTGAAATCAATCCAGGTCGAGCCCGCATTCGTTGTTTGCCAAACGTGTCCCGGTCCGCCAGTGAAGCCCATCACGGTGACGTAGGCTGTATTGCCTGTGGGGTCGGAAGAATCGATCGCCACGGACGAAATCGGAAATTGATTGGGGTTAATGCTTCCGCTCGGACCGTTGCCTGTAACGTCGGTGAATGTGGAACTTGTGCCGGAAACCGCCGCAGCAGATGTGGTGACCCAGACGTGCCCGCCGGAGGGGGAAGGAGCCCCGTTCGGGCCCAGGCCATCAGTGGTGGCATAGATTACCCTTGAACCGTTCGCGTCCGTGGGTCCGCCCGCCGCCAGCGCGCGAACCACATTGACTTCAGTGCCCGCGCATGTGGCTGTGCCGAAGGTTTCGAAGTTGAGGCTGAGCGGTGTGAAGCCGCCACCAGACCGCGGTCCGCGCCACACGCGGCACGTTCCTATGAGCATCGACGTCGCTGACTGCGGGTCCAGAATATAGGGAAAATAGAAAGATCCGTCGTCTCCGCCGACGTCGTTGCTGTTGACGACTGCTTGAAACAGAGTGTCATTGCAGTTCACTCCCGACGAACATTCCTGAACATTTAAGTTGCCACCGCCTGGTGGGAAATCCGGATTCGAGGCAAACCAATTGCCTGTGCTCGAATCGATGGCGTTATATCCGCCATCTCCGCTCAGCACATTTCCCCAGCCCGAATTTGTCATGGCCGTTGCGGTTGCCGGCGAACCGTTGTCCTGCGCGCCTCCTAATAAAGTGTTGTCATCGCTCGCATGCTGAGAGAAAGCGACGAACTGCGTCATCGATCCTAGATTCTGGTTGAGGTCGTCGAATTGGTTTGTGCCGGAGCAGGAGCCGGTTGCAAGTCCGCTATAACCATCCAGCGTGCGATAGATGCCGCCATCGTTGGCGAAATACATCAAGTCATTGCCCGATGGCAGAATCATGTAAGCGAGAGCGTGCTGGTCGGGGTGAACGTGCGCGAGCGCGCTCAAGGGATCGCATCCGTACACATGCGTTAGATTTATAAATGGCGAACTCGAACATGCCGGATTGCTGGAATTGATCGAGCACTTAAATAAATTAATCGCGCCCGCATAAAGGTGCGTAGCAACGCTGCCATTCGGCACTGCCAGCAACTCCAGGTTGTAATATCCCTGCTCTGCGCCGCAGCCGTCGGCGTCGCCACAAGTAATGATGCCGCTCTCGTTGATTTGTGCCCAGCTCGCTCCCCCGTTCTCGCTCTGCCAAATGCCTTGATCGACAGGATTATTGTTCGAGTCGAGTGAGATAAACCACGTGTACATCTCATTCCGACCTGAAACTACCGTGATCTCGCCACGATAAATTGGACAGTTGACGCTGTAGTTCTGGGGACAGGCCGTTGTGCTGAGCACTCCCGCGGCGCCCGGCTGATTGGCAAGCCGAGTCCACGTCAAGCCGTCGGGAGAAGAATAGAAACCGTGATAACGCAGCGCGGCGAAAAACATTCCCGCAGCTGCGTTGTAGACCACTGAAGTTGCCGACGTCGCCTCAATCGCACCGCCCGAGAATAACGCATCGTAAGTCCAGGTCTGCCCAGCGTCGACGGAGGTGTACAGGCCACGATAAGTGTTGCTGGTCAGCGCACCGTCCGTGACGCCTTCTGCTGTTGCTGCCATGATTGCGACCACCGTGCCGGTCTGGCCGCTTGCCGTGCTGAACGCCATGCGCGTTGCGCCCAGTCCGCTGAAGGGAAGAGTTCCGTTGGAGCTGTTGGCAGTGGAAATCAAGGTCCAGGTATTGCCGCCGTCAGCGGAGCGCAAAATGCCGAGACCGAAATAAGAGTCGGCGGAATTGTCTGCCTCTCCCGTGCCCACCAACACCACACTTTTTGTAGGGTCGGTATTTCCCGGCTGAATCGCAATGGAGCCGATCGAGAGAGTGGCCTGGTCGTCAGTCACCGGTGTCCAGGTAACATTGTTGGCGATGCTCGCGGCCGCGTTTGTGGATTTCCATACACCGCCCTGCGCCCCGCCTATGTATACCGTGTTCCCGCTAGGATCCGCTGTATCGATCGCGATTGCCGTCGCCCGGCCCGAGACCTGATGGTAATCCTGAAGTCCCTGACCCGTGCCGTCAGAAGCTAAAGGCACAGGCCCCAAAGGTGTCCACGGAGGCCGAGGCTGCTTGCGACTCCGCCTGCGCCCCGAGAGCAGCATTCGTTCCCATTGCCCGCGATTGCATTTTCGATCGATAAGCGCGATGCCGCAGTTCAGCCGCGGACTTGCCGGGTAGGGTGCGACCGCGTAAAAACCATCGAGCGCGTTCTTCTTCGTGATCGGCATCGGAGTCCGCGTTGGAGATTGCCGATGTAGACTTCTTTGCTCCCTGAGCATCTGCGTTCCTCGGCATCGAAAGAACAAACATCACGAACAGGGAAGTGCGAACGACACGACACAACCTGGGAAAGCTCATAGACGCCAACTGTCAGGAGTATGGGAGCCCGCCGGCGCAGGGTCAAAACAAAAAGTGTACAAATATGATCCGCCGACCATTTCGGGAAAAAGGAACGCCTCACCGGGTTCTCACAAACGTTAGAAAGAAGTTCGCCGTGTCCGTTTTCTGCGCTCGGTGGTATATGCCTGTACAATTTCCAACGCACTGTTATGAATGGTGAAAATAAATCGAGGTGTCCTCAGTGGTCGAAGCACCTTCACGAAGTTTCCTGTGCGTTGTTGATGCTTCTATGCGGCATGGTTAATCCGCCTGCGCGTGCCACGGATCGCTCCATTACCATAGCCGCAGCGGCGGATTTGAGCTCTGCGCTTCAGGAAGTCGCTGCCGACTACAAAAAGCGATCGGGAGTTGACGTGAAACTTTCTTTCGGCGCATCGGGAGCGTTGACCGAACAGATTCAGAACGGCGCTCCCTTTGATCTTTTCTTTTCGGCAGATACGGACTATCCCAGGCAATTGATCGCGGGAGGTCAGGTGGATGCGTCAACGTTGTATCGTTATGCCGTGGGACGGTTGGTACTGTGGGCGCCCAAGGATTCGCCGCTCGAGATCGAGCGCCAAGGTATGAGCGTGCTTCTGGATCCGTCGGTGAAGAAAATTGCAATCGCGAATCCGCGGCATGCGCCATACGGGCGCGCCGCCGTCGCGGTGCTGAAGTATTACGGATTTTATGAAAAACTGAGCGATCGCCTTGTGCTGGGGGAGAATGTTTCGCAGGCCGCGCAGTTCGCCGAATCAGGCAATGCGCAGGTTGGATTCGTTGCCCTGGCGCACGCGATGGCGCCAGCGATGCAGGGCAAAGGGAAATATTGGGTGGTGCCCGCCGACGCCTATCCGCCCCTGGATCAATCCGTGGTGGCAATCTTACCTTCCGCTCATCGCCAGGAGGCGCTTGCTTTCCTGCAATATTTGAAGACAGATGAGGCCGTCGCCGTGCTGCGACGCTACGGCTTTGGTCTCCCTGACAAGAATTAGTGACCGGCGTAAAAAATGTCCATCGACTGGCAATCGTTTCGGCTCACGATAGAACTGGCGGTGATCGTTTCGGCGATTCTGCTGGGCGTAGGGCTGCCCTTGGCCTATTGGATCGCCTTCTCGCGCTGGCACTGGAAATTTCTTGTTGAAGCAATTGTCGCTTTGCCGATCGTGCTGCCGCCCACCGTTCTCGGATTCTACGTTCTCGTCGCGCTTGGTTCGCAGAGCCCGCTGGGACGCTGGTGGCAATCCTTGACCGGTCACACGCTCGCATTCACGTTCACCGGACTTGTGATCGGCTCAATTCTCTACAGTCTGCCCTTTGCCGTGCAGCCATTCACCGCTGCGTTCTCATCGGTGGATCGCAAACTTCTGGCAGCCTCGGCCACGCTGGGAGCCTCGCCATTGCGCACGTTCTTTCGCGTTGTGATTCCTCTTTCGATCCCGGGCCTGGTCACAGGCGTCGTCCTGGCATTTGCGCATACCATGGGCGAGTTCGGAGTGGTGCTGATGGTTGGCGGCAACATCCCGGGCGTCACGCGTACGGTGTCGATTGATATCTACGATCAGGTACAAGCCTCAAACTACGCTTCCGCCAATGCCACGGCCTTGCTGCTGCTCATTTTCTGTTTCGCTGCCTTGACCGTGGTTTACGGCTTGAACCGCAGATCTGCAAGATTGTGGACGATGGGGCCCGTCAAGTAAGCGAACCTACATGCCTACGCCCCAGCCAGCACGACCCGCCGACGCAATCCTGAATGCGCGCATCACCAAGACCTTTCCTTTCGGGGAACGCCGCTTTTCACTCGATGTTGATTTCAGCGCCACGCCCGGATTCACGATTCTGTTTGGGGAATCAGGATCAGGGAAAACCACATTGCTCAACTGCATTGCCGGGCTGGCGATGCCAGACGCTGGACGGATCGCCGTCGGCGAGCGTGTGATCTTCGATGCAAGCAACGACGTGAAAGTGCCTGTCGCGAAACGCGGCGTGGGATACGTGTTGCAGGATCTCGCGCTGTTTCCGCACTTGACCGTCGAACAGAATACCGAATATGGTCTTGCACGCTTACCCCGGTCCGAGCGCAAGCAGCGAGCGCTGGCGATGCTGCACCAATTTCGTATTGACCATTTGCGCCAGCAGCTCCCCGCCGAAATCTCCGGCGGAGAGCGGCAGCGCGTCGCTCTGGCGCGCTCGCTGGTGACCGACCCATGTGTGCTGTTGCTTGATGAGCCTCTAGCGGCTCTGGACGCCGCAACGAAAGCGAAAATCATCGACGACCTTCGACTCTGGAATCAGGCGCATCGCATTCCGATTCTCTATGTCACCCACAGCCGCGAAGAAGTCATGGCTTTGGGTGAGCGGGTGATGGTATTGGAGCAGGGCCGCATCATCGCACAAGGGTCCCCGCATCAGGTTTTGAGCGCTCCCACGCATGAGAGCGTAGCCCAGTTGGTAGGGTTTGAAAACATCTTCGATGCCACGGTGTGGCTCGTCCACGAGGATCGCGGCACCATGACCTGGCGGTTGCCAGGCATCGAGGCAGGAATGTTTGTTCTGCTGGAGACGCCCCTGATTCGTGCCGAGCAGGGATCCCACTTGCGCGTCGGAATTCGAGCGGGCGACATTCTCCTGGCCATCGCAAAGCCTGAGGGACTCAGCGCTCGCAACATAATCCCCGGGCGGGTGCTCTCGCTCGAAAGGCGTGACATGCTGATTTCCCTGCGTGTCAACTGCGGAGTCGAGATGGAAGTTCACGTTACTCTGGCGGCTCGCGATGCTTTGGGGCTGGTGGAGGGACGCGAGGTTTGGCTTGTGATCAAGACCTACTCATGTCATTTAATGCAGAAGTGAGAAGTCAGGGTCAGAATTCAGGAGCAGAATGAAGAAGTAAGAATTCAGAATGAACCTCTACGTTCTGACTTCTTACTTCTGCGTTTTCACCTCTGCACTCTGCACTTCGTTCTTTTCCATCTCTATCACTGCAATCCGCTGTCCTTGTCGTTGTTCCGAAAACACAACCCGTCCGCCCAGTATCTCCGCCACGGCCCCGGGCGGAAGGTCGCGGTGAAAGCCGAAGAAGCGGGATTTCAGTTCTGTCCAAATGCGCCAGTGATCCCAGGGCGCCCGCCCGGGTTCATACTTGGTAGAGAAGATCAGGGCAGCTCCATAGTTCGAACGAAGTTCGGCGGCGGATAGTATTTGCTCCAGAGAGAAGTCCTCGATCCGCACCACCCGCATGGGCCGCGTTGTATATCCAAGCCAAGGACGAGTAATTTCATCGGACGCTGGCCATGCTGTCAGCACGCCCGCCATGGGATAACGAGCTTCCAGAAAACGCTCGCCGTCTTCGTGCAAGACGACGTAATCGCGATAAGCGAGATTATCCTCCGGCGAAAATCCATAGTGAGGATTCCAGAACCAGGCCGTCACGAAGGCGAGCGCAATACAAGCCAATGCCGTGCGCCAGTAACGCACCCTGCGCCAGAGTGTTGAGACCGAAAGAATAATGACTAGCGGGACTGCCGGCAGCATATAACGCGCCAGCACGGCGCCCCCAATCAAAGACATTGCCACTACGTAGGTAAGTACGATCACGTAAAAGAGCATTTGCACGCGGAAGCCAATCCGCGGCCGTTCGGAGCCGGAATCCCTCTCCGGCGGCAGCGTCCACATCGCCAGCAATGCAGCCAAAGTGAGAACCCACAAGTGGAGGTAACCGCTGATCTGCCATAGCCGCATCGCCAAAGCCAGGACAAAACGCAGTGAACTCAGCGTAGCCGCGACGTTATAGCGGAAAAATTCGGGATTGCCGAAGACATATCCGGTTTGCGCGTGGTGATATGCGTACCAAAAAGCGAGCGGCAACACGGGGATCAGCAGCGGCGCGATCCGCCAGGTTGAGCTCCGGTTTGCTGAATCCGCATTTGCATCTTCGCTCCGCATCCAAAGTCCATCTAGTCGGTTGCGGCGTGCAAGCATTACGATAACCTCCCACCCCGCAAGGGAAACTGGCGCTAGAATCGCAGTCTCCTTGGTCAGAGCCGCTACGCCGAACCAAACTGCAGTTGCGACGAAGCGATCTTCCACGTAAGTCGAAAGCGCCCAGAATGTGAAACCTGCCGCAGCCAGGTCTACTTGGGCGAGCGAACTTTGTGCGAAAAACACCGGATACAACGCCGTGCACAATGTGGAGGCGATCGCAACCTTCGAGTTCGCTACGCGCTCGGCCAGCCGAAATACGCCGGCAAGTGAGAATGCCGCCAGAACCAGCATTGCCGTTCGGGTTATTACCGGCGCGTACCCAACAACTTTCCACCACAGCGCAAGCCACGCCATCACCAGCGGTGGGTGCGCGTTCGAAACTGTGGAATGTGGAATCAGACTTCCAGTCAGCAGAATGTCGCGCGCAGCGGGAATATAGTACCCGGCTTCGTCCCAAAAGTAGGGCAACTGCAACAAAGGTATATGCACCAGGAAAACGAAAAGAAAGGCGACAGTGAACACCAATGCAGGGTGAGTGACTGGCAATCCCGTACGAGTGTTCCAGCCAGACCGGTTCTGTTTCAGAATTCTCCTCGTGGCGGGTATCCAATCGACAATTCCACAACACAAGACCCTTGCCCTTAATCCCCCGGCACTTCTAATGAATTGGACCTGCCGGAGTCATACGCGGATCCAGTTTGATTTCGCCAAACGCACTTTCGTAACCAGACACATTCTGCTGCAGCAGCCCAAGGAGGGCCTTGGCTTGCTGCGGACTCAGGTAGATGCCCTGGAAGTTGCGAATCTCCACCTGCGTTTCGGTCTGTTGCTGCAGGGTTCCGAAAACCATAAAAAAGTCCCACACGTTTACTCGCATTTGCACGCTGTTCGCGTAGGCTTCGCGGTAGTCGGGGGCGTTGTTTAGCTTGACGTTAGGCTGTACAGGAATGCTCATAGGAGAGCAGTGTAATGATTCTTGGGCCGCGAAGGGAAGGCAGGTCAATAGAAATTTAGTGTTTTGACGCTGGCAAAAATGTCATACGCTGCTGTTTCCTGACACTGGGATCAAAAGCATTTTGACGCGAAAGTTCATGGTCGTTGGCTACTTGGCTGAAACAAAAGGGGTTGTAGGATGTGAATACAAGTGTCGATTGGGCTCCAAGATGCGAGACTTGCACGTGTTCAATCAAATTGCACTCGAGAGTGCTCTATGACCCAGAAGCCGCACGAAAACGCTGTTGACGAAATCATTCTCCCGGAAAATCTTATGCCCTTGGGTTCTGTCCTAAGCGAGGGCGTCACGCCGCTGGATGTGAGCAAGGTTCTAGCGAAAGTCTTTCGGGTGGCTCATAGTGAAGTCGCTCTGCTGAAGCTGGAAGGCGGCCTGCTGAAATTTATTTTCCCTGAATACTTGCGGACCACGGGAGCGATCCCAATTTCCAGCAAAGCCGTAGCTGCCCATACCGCACTAAGCAAGAAGGCTGAGATCTTCAATAATTTTGCGCGCGTAAAGCACGCCAGCATTTTCGAAACCATCAAGTCCGCGGCTGGTGACAGCGATGTTCCAGCGCCTCCCGCTCCGATTCAGAAGCTCATGTCGGTGCCGATTCTGGATCGCCATTCCGTGGTGATGGGCGTGATTCAGATCTCACGGAAGGGCCTGGATGCGCGTCATACCCAGGATTTCAGCCGCGAGGATCTGCACGACCTGGAACTCGCGGCCGGAGTACTGGCCGCTTCATCCGTGATGCAAGCCAACTAGGTTCTGCAGGATGATCCCAGAAGGATTTTGCTGGCAATCAGCGACTCCGTCTCTCGCTCTTGATACAGGATGTTCTTCGTATCGGCCAACCAAGATAGATCACTCGAACCATACCCCCTGAGATCCCTCGTCTGTCGCAGCGCTATCTCCAAAAATAGAATCGAACCGCGGCGGCCCGACCGCCCGACAAGTTCGGGTCTTCGGGGAGGCGGGAGCTAAGTGGTACCATTGAGAAATTCCAAGCGGGGCTGGCGGAACTGGCAGACGCGCTGGCCTTAGGAGCCAGTGGCCGCAAGGCCGTGCAGGTTCAAGTCCTGTGCCCCGCACCAACCTTCCCCAGCAAACATGTTCACAATTTCGACAGCCGGCAATTGCAACTTCCAGCGCTCCTGCATCGAAAATGACGCAAGCGTTCGGAGGTAACTGCCCGCCGCTACCCCCTACCGCGACCAAAGAAAGGTATCGCAGCGTCCTCGGTAGTTGTTGAATCCCTTGCCAGCCCGTAGCATCTTTATCTAAACAGTGAGGTTGCTGGGGACTGTGAATTGTTCTCCACGGTTCTTAACTTATCCTTCATCCCTGTGCTGTACGTCTTCGTGAAGGGATTGCTGGTTTCGTTCTCGTCGAGCAAGAAAGCAGATTCTTAGGGCGCCAGCGGAAGCCACATAGTGTAGTGATGGTTGGACCGAAACGTCGTGTCACATCCGCTGCGTTAGCTAATGCGAGGAGGATAATAGATGTTCGAAAGTATTCTCTGCGAAGTGTCGCAATATGATGGGGCGGTTCTTGAGCCGCTGATTGAACTGGCGGTCGAGATTGCTCGTGAGGGTCGCGAGGGCAGGCGCGTCGGCACGCTCTTCACCTTGGGAGATGAAGAGTCCGTGCTTGCCAGATCCAGACCGCTGATCCTCGATCCGATGTTGGGGCATCCTGCGTCATCGCGGCACATCACCGATCTCAATCTTCGCGGAACCATCAAGGAATTGGCGCAGCTGGATGGCGGTTTCGTGGTCAGTCGCGACGGAATTGTTCTTTCCGCTTGCCGCTATTTTGACGCCGTGGCGGAACAACTGGATGTCCCACTGGGACTAGGCAGCCGTCACATTGCCGCTGCTAATATGAGCGCTGTGACCGACGCAGTGGGCATTGTGGTTTCTGAAAGTTCGGTAGTACGAATTTTCTGTCATGGCCAACTGGTTGCAGAAATCATTCCTGAGCTTTGGATGATGGATCATGCAACTCACCTTCGTGACGCCGTCAAGCGCGAGCAAGTCGGTGAGTTGACCGTAATCACGCCAAGCGGACAAAGAGTACCCCTCGCAAAGTGAAGGCAGATTATTTCACGCAAGGCTGAGGTTCAAGCTGGAGGAGCCACTCGTTGAACTGCCTCTTCTGACCGAGGCTATCGGAGCCGCGAACTAATGAAGACTGCCAAACTGGCAAAATCCTATCGCATTGACGATGGTAAGCACTTCCGACTAAAAGACGTCGATCCCGCTGACACAGCGGAGTGGAAGTCTGAAGAGACCGCCGCTGAAAAGCTGAAAGAAGATATTCAGCGCATGGCCGACCTCCAGGCGAAGCTTTACGCCCAGGATCAGTGGTCGGTGCTGCTCATCTTTCAGGCCATGGACGCCGCAGGCAAAGACGGCACCATCAAACACGTGATGTCAGGAGTGAATCCCGAAGGTTGCCAGGTCTTCTCTTTTAAGACGCCGTCGGAGGCCGAACTGCAACATGACTTCCTGTGGCGCACCTCGAAGCATCTGCCGGAGCGCGGGCACATAGGAATTTTCAACCGATCTTATTATGAAGAGGTGTTAGTCGTTCGCGTGCATCCCAAGGTGCTGGAGAGCGAGAAGATTCCTCCATCTCTCATCACAAAAGACATTTGGGAAGAACGCTTCGAAGATATCCGCTCGTTCGAGCGCCACATGGCGCGTAACGGTACGGTCATTCGCAAATTCTTTCTGCACCTTTCAAAGAAGGAGCAGAAACGTCGCTTCCTGGTGCGGCTGGACGAACCTAGCAAGTACTGGAAATTCTCCGCCGCCGATATTCACGAGCGCGATTATTGGGACGACTATCAGGAAGCCTACGAGCAGATGATCCGTCACACGTCAACCAAGCATGCGCCGTGGTACGTCGTTCCGGCGGACAATAAATGGTTTACGCACCTCGTGGTTGCTGCGGCTATCGTCGAGACCCTGGAAGAGCTTGATCTTGACTACCCAGAGATTGACGCCGCAAAACGCAAAGAACTCGCGGGGGCGCGAAAACTGCTTAAGGGCCATTAACAACACCTCGTGTCTGGCAACCGGTGGAAGGGTCCAAACGTCCTTTCTGACGGTTGGATTTGGCCGAGACTAGGTTATTCTTGAAGGATGGATCACTTGGCCCTCCTTAGAGAAAAGATTGGTCGTCTCCGCACGGAGATCGCCGATCTTCGAGAATTGAACGACCAATATCGCCGCGAACCTCAACACGACACGCAGGATCAGATTGCTCACGGTCAGAGGCTAGAACGCCTTCAGGCCATCCAAAAGGAACTGGCGCAACTCGCTGACCTTAGCCGACGAGTCCTCTCGTTCGAACAGAGGAAGGCAGAGCATCGCTCCCGACTGCATGTCGAGAAGAATGCTTCATAACTTTTGATAACAATCGAGAAGATTCCGACTACTGTTCGGAGGCGGGCCGAGGAGGTTGGCATCTTTGTGTTCGCCGCGTCGGATCTTGCAGCGGCACATTGAGAAGAAGCTGGTGACGGCAGGAATGCTGGAAAAAGGCGGGTTCTAGCCCTCGTATCCGGTCTCGCGGTCGCTCAGACGTGGCCTAATTGGCCGGATTCCAAACGAATCTGCCAGTTTTGTCGATGTAGGCGATTTTGGCTTCTACACCTTTTCCCAGCTCAACCTTGGCCAGGCCGTTTTCAAAAGAACTTGCCCGGTCGAACTGAGGGTTAATGACGAAGGCACCCTTGGCGTCGACGTATCCCCACTTCCCCTGGAATTTCTCTCCGTATCCGATAAACGGGCCCACGCACACCTCCGCCAAACCCTCCCGGAATACGCCCGCTCGACCGAACTGGAGCGGGATTATGACCGTTCCCTTCCTGTCGATGTATCCCCATTTTCTTGGTCCAGGTCCTTCCCACCGGCAGTCGCCTATGCACACCGCCCTAAGCCCTCATAGAACGGCCAGACGTGGTCGTACGTTGGGTTGACGATGTACCTTCCGCTCTCATCGATAAAGCCGTATTTGGACTCCTCTGGGCCGGAGTCATATCCGCATTTGCCAAGGCAAACCCAGTCGATCTTCTCCCTGAACTTGCCCGCCTCATCAAACTGAGGGTTTATCACTAGCTGTCCTGATCGGTTGATGAAGCCGATCTTACCGCCGACTTTAACCTCGAAGAACTTCGTAGGTTCCTGAAGTGTCTCATCAGTTTTTGCGGCTCCCGTTTCCTGCGGGGACTTTTGTGGCGAGCAGGAGACCGACAGCACGGCGACTAACGTGACCTCCGCTAATCGTAGTTTTGAGCCCATAGTTGCACCTCGATACGACGGTTGAAACCGGAGAGGACCTGTTCGGCGAACAAGGGTCGCGACACTACCCACTGCCCGGTTTATTGCCTCCGTGGTTGTTCGGCGCCAGGGCCGAAGCTGACATATTTCCGACCGACGTAGGTTGAGACCGCCGCCAGAAGAAAGGCCGTAACGCACACCAGCGCACGGTGGGCAAAGATTGAGGTTAGCGCCATGGGGCCGCGGGCCGGATCAACCCAGAGCTCGAACAATCGATCTATTTTGCTTACGGCATACCCGGCGAGAAAGCTGGATACGATCTTTAGATATTCCTTGAATCGGTCCCGTTCACTTTGGTAGGGCGCTAGCAATATTCCCGTTGCCCATCCAGCTGCGAGGCCCAGGGCGAGGAACATCCAGGCCAACGAGTCCCTCAAGGAAATCAGAACCCACAGCAGAATCACGCTGACCAACATCGCCAAGACGAAACTACCCACCAATTTGATCGTTTTGGATGTCACAGATGCGCACCATACTACTCCGCAACTGCTGTCGAGAACAAACGGCCTTCGTTCGGTTCGCTGCTAGCTGACGGTTGCCGCAGCTTCCGCTACAATCATTGATTAACCGCTGGTCCCGATGGTGTTTGGAAGTCCCAAGCGATCACGGAGCGCGCCCTTGAAATCGGCAGAAATTCAAGAATCCGACTAATGTCCAAGAAAACCAAAATCCCGATGGAGGTAATAGATTTAAATGAAATACCCCCGCTTCCGTCCAGGCCCAATCCGCTGACGTTCCAGGGACTCATCCTGCGCCTGCAAGCCTTTTGGGCGGAGCGAGGATGCGTGCTGCAGCAACCTTACGACGTCGAAGTAGGCGCGGGTACCATGGCTCCAGAAACGTTTCTTCGCGTCTTGGGAGCGAAGCCTTACAAAGTCGCGTATGTGCAACCCTCGCGGCGTCCGGCCGATGGCCGCTACGGTGAGAATCCCAATCGCCTTTTCAAACACCTGCAGTTGCAGGTAATCCTGAAACCTCCGCCGGAAAATATTCAGGAGCTGTATCTGGAGTCTCTGGGCGCGATTGGCATCGACCTTCGGCAGCACGACATCAAGTTCGAAGAAGATAATTGGGAAGCCCCCACCCTGAGCGCCTGGGGCGTGGGTTGGCAAGTCATGCTCGACGGTTTGGAAATCACCCAGTTCACCTACTTCCAGCAGTGCGGTGGCGTAGATCTATTTCCGATTTCGGTCGAACTGACTTACGGCTTGGAGAGAATCGGAGCATTTCTACAAGATGTTGATTCCATCTACGACATCGTGTGGGCACGCGATCCAGAAACCGGACACGAAGTGAAGTATGGTGATGTGCGGCTGGCCGAAGAGTTGCAGTTTTCGGTGTACAACTTCGAGCAGGCGGATGTGGCGAATGCATGGACGATGTTCACGCTGTATGAGCAGGAATGTCAGAAGCTGATCGATAACTTCAGGATCTTGGTGAAACCGGGCGAAGACGGCAAGGAGCCGAATCTAAAGCGGTTCCCGCTATTGGCTGCCTACGATCTGTGCCTGAAATGTTCGCACCTGTTCAATATCCTCGACGCGCGGGGCGCGATTTCCGTGACGGAACGAGTTGGTGTCATCGGGCGCGTACGCGCGCTGGCCGTGGGCATCGCCAAAGCCTGGGTTGATCAGCAGAAGACCGAGCCAGCCGCTTCGGAGAGCTCGGACGAACCTGCACTTGTTCGCGATAAGATAAACAAGAAACATCAAGAAAAATTGTCGCCGGCAACAATTTGAAACTTGTCGTCCTGAGCGAAGTCGAAAGTTCGCGAAGCGAAGTTTCCACACAGTCGAGGGATATATCAATGAACCCAGCACGACGGTGCAAGGCATCCCCTCTACGCCCAAGCATCTAGCGTCTGAATACTTAAAAGTGAGGAAGAGGTTAAGGGTCGCGCGCTACCAGGTTTAGAAATGCCAGACTTTCTACTCGAAATCGGATGCGAAGAGATTCCCGCGCGGATGATCGACGCCGCGGCGCAAGAGTTGCGCCAACGCGTGCAGGATCTAGTGGGGCGAGAACGGCTCGGTGGCGGCAAGTTCGACGTGCTCAGCACACCACGGCGGATAACCGTTATGGCGGCCGGCGTGGCCAACGAACAGCCCTACAGGAAAGACCAGCTAGTCGGACCGTCGATGAATCACGCGTATAAGGATGGGCAGCCAACGCAAGCTGCCCACTCTTTCTCAAAAAAAGCAGGATTGGATGTCGCGCAGCTCGACCGGATCACAACTCCAAAGGGCGAGTACGTGGCTGCTTGGATCACAACGCCCGGTCGCAAAGCGACAGAAGTCTTTGCCGATCATCTCCCCAAGGAACTCTCCTCTATTTACTGGCCAAAAAATATGTACTGGCGCAAGCCGGGCGAGCGCTTCGTGCGTCCGGTGCGCTGGCTGGTTGCGATGCTTGATGGCGAAACCATCCCGCTGGAGTTTGATGGCATTCGGGCAGGGAAGACCTCGCGCGGACACAGAATCTTATCTCACGGCGACGTAACCATTTCGCGCGCCGGTTCCGGCTACGTCGATACTCTGCGCGCCGCCAAAGTTTTAGGACGCGCCGAGCGCGAGCAGCAGATTCGCAAAGCCCTTGACGCCGCCGCGCGCACTATTCCTGGAGCGCGCTGGCGCGAAGACAAATCGCTGCTCGAGACAGTGGTGAACCTCACTGAGTTTCCCTCCGCAATCCTGGGCGAATTTGATCCGCAGTTTTTAGGACTTCCCGAGGAAGTGCTAGTAACGGTGATGCGGGATCACCAGAAATATTTCGCGCTGGAAGACTCGAGTGGCAAGCTGCTGCCGAATTTTTTAGCGGTGCTGAACACCGATAGCGACCCGCAAGGTCTCATCCGGCACGGGAACGAACGCGTGCTGCGTGCGCGATTTAACGACGCCCGATTCTTTTGGCAGACGGATCAAAAGAAATCTCTACTCGAGCGCCTCGAACTGCTGCGGCAGGTTACGTTCCAGAAAGATCTGGGTAGCTATTACGACAAGACACAACGAGTTCAGCGTTTGTGCAGTTGGTTGAGTGAACTCATCAAGCAGGGTGGCCTGGCTGTTCGTCCCGGCGTGATTCACAAAGCTGCATGTTTGGCCAAAGGCGATCTCACCACCGAATTGGTGAAGGAATTTACGGAACTGCAAGGCATCGTCGGCGGCTTATATGCGCGCGTACAAGAACTTGATCACAGTCTGCCGGAGCCCACGCGGCTTGCCATTGCCGATGCGGTCTACGATCATTACAAGCCCGAGTCTACTGAGGATGACGTCCCACGCTCGATGGAAGGCGCAGTGCTCTCGATCGGTGACAAGGCGGACACGATCGCCGGCATGTTTGGGCTGGGACTCGTGCCTACCGGGTCAAAAGATCCGTTCGCCCTGCGGCGGCAGGCCAATGCAATTGTAAAAGTGATCGCAGAGAAAAAGTTGCCACTCCCGCTCAGCGAAATGCTGCGCGACGCTCGCGCCGGATACCAAGGCTCAGAGGCGGAAGGGAAATTCGTCGGCGACGACAAGTTCGACGAGTCGATGCGGACTTTCTTCCGCGAGCGTCTTGAGTTTTATTTGAAAGACGTGCTCGGCTATTCGTATGACGTGGTAAAAGCAGTCCTGGCTTCTGGCTCGGACGACGTTGTCGATGTGCTGGCTCGCGCGGAGGCGGTTAAACAGGTGTTGCACATGCCCGAGTTTGTGGCGATTGGCGCCGCATGTAAGCGCATGCGAAACATCTTGAGGCAAGCGGCAGAGAAAGGTGTCGAACCCGCCCCACACTTTGAATCCTCGGTCAATTCTGCTGCGGAGGAGAAAAACCTCGCTGCTTTTCTCGAGACCTATGCGGGTAAAATCGAGGCTTATCGCAAGAAGAAAGAGTATCGTGAGGCGCTCATGCTCCTCTCGACCGCTCGCGATCGCGTGGATGCTTTCTTCGACAAAGTGATGGTAATGGTCGAAGATCAGAAAGTGCGGGAGAACCGGTTGGCACTGCTGCGGACGTTGCTAAAGGAATTCTCAACGATTGCCGATTTCTCAGAGATTGTTAGTGAGGGCAATGCGCAGACATAGATATTAGTCAGTTCTTGATCGCAGCGGTGAACGTGCTGCAACAACAAAAATCTTAGGGCAAAACAAGAGGACTCATCATGGCGACAATTACCCTCCCCGAAGCGGGTACGCAAGACAGCAAGAAGTCTTCCACCAAATACGTCTATTCATTCGGCGGCGGCAAAGCGGACGGCAATGGCAAGATGAAAGACGACCTCGGCGGCAAAGGTGCCGGCTTGGCCGAAATGACCAACGCTGGCCTGCCTGGGCCTCCCGGTTTCACGATCCAGACCGAAGCTTGTCGCGAATACATGCGCCAGGGAAGCGTCTCCAAAGAAGTTGACCGCCAGATGGAAGAAGCCCTCGCCAAGCTGGAAGCACTACAAGTCCAGAAGTTGGGAACGGGGGAAAACCCGTTGCTGGTAAGCGTTCGCTCCGGCGCAAAATTCTCCATGCCCGGCATGATGGATACGATTCTGAACCTTGGCTTGAACGATAAGAGCGTTGAGTCGTTGGCCAAGCGGAGCAATAATCTCCGCTTTGCTGCCGATTCCTACCGGCGCCTGATCCAGATGTTTGGCAACGTTGTCCTGGAAATTCCGAAGTCGGCATTCGACGAAGTTTTCGATGCGAAAAAGAAACAAAAAAAGGCCAAGCTCGACACCGATCTCGATGCCAAGGCGCTGAAAGAAGTAATCGAAGAATACAAGAAGGTCGTCAAAAAACACACCAAGCGTGACTTTCCTCAGGACCCGCACGAGCAACTGGTCATGGCTCGCGACGCCGTGTTCCGCTCATGGCAGAACGATCGCGCCAAACATTATCGCCGCATCAACAACATTGATGACATGCTCGGCACCGCAGTCAATGTGCAAGCCATGGTTTACGGCAACCTGGGCGAAACCAGTGGCACTGGCGTCGGCTTCACCCGCAATCCTGCGACTGGCGCCAAGGAATTCTACGGCGAATTTTTGATGAACGCGCAAGGCGAGGATGTGGTCTCAGGCGTGCGCACCCCCGTGCATATCTCCGAACTGCACAAGATCATGCCGCAGGTCTACGACCAGCTCCGCGACATCACCACTCGTCTCGAAAAGCACTACCACGACATGCAGGATTTCGAATTCACCATCCAGGATGGCAAGCTCTACATGCTGCAGACCCGCAACGGCAAGCGCACCGGCCGCGCTGCGGTTCGAGTCGCAATACAGATGGTGGACGAAGGCCTCATCACAAAGGAAGAAGCTATTTTTCGCGTGGAGCCAAATCAGCTCTACGATTTCCTGGTTCCCCGCCTCGACGAAAAAAGCACAAAGGTCGAAGTACTCGCTACCGGATTGCCTGCCTCACCGGGCGCGGCCGTCGGGCAAATTGTTTTCACAGCGGAGGAAGCGGTCAAGAAAGCCGGGCACGGTCCTAACAAGAACCCTGTCATTCTTGTCCGCGCGGAAACCACCCCGGAAGATATTCAGGGCATGGAAGTGGCCGCCGGGATTCTAACCTCTCGCGGTGGCATGACCAGCCACGCCGCCGTCGTCACGCGTGGCATGGGCAAATGCTGTGTTGCCGGTGCGGGTGATATTCAAGTCGATGAGCGCGCCGGCCAGATGCGCGTAAAAGGCCAGGTATTCAAAGAAGGAGACTGGCTCTCTCTCGACGGAACTACGGGCCGCGTAATTAAAGGAAAACTTAAAACGCTGGAAGCGTCGACCGATGACGCTGACCTGCAGAAGCTGATGAGTTGGGCGGAGCCATTCCGTAAAATCGGCGTGCGCGCCAATGCCGATATACCGCGCGATGCGATTCAGGCCAAGACCTTTGGCGCCGAAGGCATTGGCCTCTGCCGCACCGAGCACATGTTCTTTGCCGAAGACCGCATTCCTCACATGCGCTCGATGATTCTCGCGGACAATGAAAAAGATCGCCGGGCAGCTCTGAAAAAGTTGCTGCCCATGCAGCGTGCTGATTTTATCGGTCTCTTCAAGGCCATGGCAGGTCTGCCCGTTACCATCCGCTTGCTCGATCCGCCGCTGCACGAGTTCTTACCCAAGCGCGAGGAGTTGATGGTAGAGATCGCCGTTCTTCAAGCCACCAAGCCGCGCTCGCCAAAGCTAAAAGAGCTGCAAACGCTTTTGGCTCGCGTGGAGGAATTGCATGAGTTCAATCCCATGCTTGGCCACCGCGGATGCCGCCTCGGCATTACCTATCCCGAAATTACCGAGATGCAGGCGCGGGCAATTTTCGAAGCGATGGTGGCAGTCGAAAAGGCAGGCGTCAAAACTCACGCCGAAGTGATGATCCCGCTGATCTCAACCGTAAAAGAGATGGCCAACCAGGGCGCAATCGTCCGCCGCGTAGCCGAAGAAGTATTCAAAGAGAAGGGAAGGGACGTGCATTACCTGGTCGGCACCATGATCGAGTTGCCGCGTGCTTGTCTGGTCGCTGACGAGATTGCCAAGGAAGCGGAGTTCTTTTCCTTCGGCACCAACGATCTCACGCAAACGACGTTTGGCTTTTCGCGCGACGACGTAAACAAGGTATTACCAACCTATCTGGCAGAGGGAATTCTTAAGCAGGATCCGTTCGCCGCAATTGATCGCGACGGCGTAGGCGAACTGGTGAGAATCGGAATTGAACGCGGGCGGAAGACGCGTCCCAAGCTGGAGGTGGGAATTTGCGGCGAGCATGGCGGCGACCCCTCCTCAGTCGAATTCTGCCATCAAGTGGGGATGGATTACGTTTCCTGCTCTCCTTTCCGCGTGCTCACGGCGCGGCTTGCTGCGGCGCAGGCAGGGGCGTCCGACAAATTGAAAGTCGAAGGGGGAAGAACGAAATAACACAGATTTTACCCTGTGAACCCCCGTGCCCTCTGTGTTAAACAGAATTTGCTTGGACGCGGGGCACGGGGGGTTCACTGAACTTTCTGCAGCCTGGCAATCAGCTTCTGCGCGAGGCTTTCTTCGGACTCCGACCAGAGCAAGCGAGCGCTGGCCCCGCTATTCTTTTCTACCTTCGTAGAAAATTCAACCAGCTTTGCCACATTGTCGCGAATCTTGGCGCGAGTCTGTTCGTTAAGTAACGTCTCTGGTTGAAGAAAGTAAGAATCAAGGCCAAAGTCTATTTGGATGTGTCCCGTTTCCCTGAAACTCCCCTCGTCGAATTGTTCGCCCTGAATAATGAATTGCACGGTCGCCGGTTCAAGCACCCAGTTGTCACCCGATTGATCCGGCGTCCACAAATCCCAGTGAGCTTCGAACACATACGCATAATCATCATGCACCAGTTCGGCAGCAATCAGCGTCGCCTGCCCGGCATCAATGCCTCCCGGGAAGCGCCGCTCCAATACGGTTGCCTCGTTCCAGGAAACCGGATGCAGCGCGAAATAGCTAATGCCTGAACGCTGCGCCGAGAAAGGAAACTGCTGCAGCACGCTAAATGCGTGCGGCAACATCTCCGGAGCAGAAAAATCAGCGAACCAAAGACTAAGATAGAGTGGGTCTGACACAATCGCCTCGAATGGCCGTTTTCTCAAAGAGTCAGCTTGTTGTGATTGTAAATTGTTCCGGCCCCGTTGAAAATCGCCCTCCGCAAGGATTCGCTACGAACACCTCCCAAGTTTTCGGCATCAAAGCTCTCGCGTAATTCGATACTTGGGGCTGTAAAGCCTTAGCAACCCGCTAGATCGAAAGCACATCTGGATGCCGCCGGGACGAGACCTACAGCTTATATGCATTTATCGTTTTTGCTTCTATTCTTTTCCACAACGCTAGCTTGGTACCAATCTGCAGATAAGGCCTCACCCGTGTACGAAGGCCAGAATGTCGTAGCTGTCGATCTCATCGCCAACCCCCATCGCGACCTGAAACCTCTTCGCGATATACCACTCCAGAAAGCTGGGGAGCCTTACTCCCAGGCGAAAGTTGACGCCAGCGTCCGTGCGTTGCAGCAAGCGGGAGGTTTTCCCAAAATTACGGTAAACGTCACCCCTGAACTTTCCGGAGTTCGAGTTAGCTTTCTATTGGAGCCTGCCTATTACCTGGGCATGATCGATTTTCCTGGCGCTGCCAAAAGTTTTCCGTACACGCGATTGCTCCAGGTCGCGAACCTTCCAGACCAGGATCCCTACGACCCTGAACGCGTCGTATTGGCGCAACAGGCTCTGCAGGAGTTCCTCAAACGCAACGGATACTTTCTCGCGACGATCCAAACCAAAACAGATATCGACGACTCTCACCAACTGGTTAACGTCACTTTTAATGTTGTCCTGGGTAAGCAGGCCAAAATCGCCAGTGTCAAGTTTGAAGGCACGGACCTGCGCGAAGCTTCTCATCTCCTTCACTCCATTCGCACGGTTCGCGCTCGCCTCACAGGAGGCTTGCTCAAGCTCGGCAAACCCTATACAGAAGAACGCGTAAAAGCAGCTACCAGCTTGATCAAGAGGGAACTCTCGCGCCAACATCGGTTGGCGGGCAGCGTGCGAGAAGATTTGCCGACGTACGATCCTGCTACAAACCGTGTCGATGTCTCTTTCACGGTGCAATTAGGCCCTACCGTTATTGTCCGAGCTACGGGCGCGAAACTCTCGGTTTTTCCATTTCTTTCTGGACGAGAAATAAAAAAACTCATCCCTATCTACTCGGAACGAACCATCGATCGCGACCTGGTCGAAGAAGGCCAGCAAAACCTCATCGACCACTTCCAGAAAAAGGGATACTTCGACGTCTCAGTAAAAATCAATTTCAGCCGTCAGCCAGACCGCATTACGCTTGTCTACGAGATCGATCGCGGCCAGAAACGTAAAGTCGGTGGAATCCTATTCCATGGAAATCACGCTATCTCTGCCAAGGACCTGCTCGCGCAGGGGGTGGTTAAGAAAGCCCACATTCTGGGCCACGGAAGTATCAGCCAGAAACTACTGAAACAGAGCATTTCCAACCTGGAAGCACTCTACCGCGATAAGGGATACGAGGACGTCAAAATCAGTTCGAGAGTCGATGACCAGCATCCAAAGCTCGACGTGTCCTTCGAAATAACAGAGGGCCCGCAAACCGTCGTTGAAAATGTAGGCGTGGCCGGGAACGACAGAATTCCTGAGAACGAACTCACACCTTCCAAGCATTTCGCTCTGCGTTCCGGCGAACCGTACTCGCCCCGTCTTCTCTCAGAAGATCGAAACCGCATCTCGGCCACCTATCAGGACCGCGGCTACCTCAATGCCGAAGTGAAAGCCAGCGTGAGACGACATGCCGACGATCCGCACCGCGTCGACGTCCTTTACTCAATCACTGAATATCAACTTGTGCGCGTTGGCGAGGTCGTCTATCTGGGTGAAAAGCGCACCCGCCGTTCGCTCATTGCAAAAACTACGCAGTTGCGCCCTGAATCGCCCATGAAAAGGGTCCAGATGCTCTCAGCCGAGACCCGCCTCTATGACTTGAACATCTTCGACTGGTCCAATGTTGGACCGCGAAAGCCCATCACCGATCAAGAAGTAGAAACGGAGCTGGTGAAAGTTCATGAGATGAAACGCAATGAGATCATTTACGGTTTCGGCTTCGAAGTTTCTCATCGCGGCGGCAATGTTCCTTCTGGTACGGTCGCCGTCCCAGGTTTGCCGACAATCAACCTCGGCAGCAACAGGATCGCGCCAAGCCAATCCACTTTTGCCAGCCCTCGCGGCTCCATTGAGTTCAACCGTCGCAACATGCGCGGGCTCGGAGAAACCGTCAGCGCCTCCCTTCTTCTATCGCAACTAGACCAGCGTGTCCTCACGACTTACACGCAACCACACTTCATCGGCTCGCAATGGAGTTCGCTCAGCAGTTTTTCCATTGAACGCACTACCGAAAATCCGTTGTTCGCCGCCACACTTGGCGATCTTTCCTTCCAGGTCGAACGCATTCTCAGCCGCAAGAACAATACACGCTTGCAAATTCGCTATGACTTTAACAAAACTGAGTTATCCCATTTGTTGGTTCCAGAACTCGTCCTGCAACAGGATCGCAATGTCCGGCTTTCTACCTTTTCCGGCACTCTGATTCGCGATACCCGCGACAAACCTCTCGACGCACACCGCGGCAACTACGCAACTGTGAATCTCGGGATTACCCCTACGGCGATTGGTTCAAGCGCGAATTTCGCACGGCTCTTTGGACAGTTTGCTACTTACAAGCCGGTGCATTCCATCGTGTTCGCCAACAGTATTCGTCTCGGCCTGGCGAAACCCTTTGCCGGCAGCTTTGTTCCTACAAGTGAGCTTTATTTTTCGGGTGGAGGCACGTCTCTGCGCAGCTTTCCTATCGACGAAGCTGGTCCGCAGCGTCTGGTCCCGTTCTGCACCGGTCTGCAGAATCAGACCGGATGCGTCAACGTAACTGTCCCGGTCGGCGGTCGCGAGCTCTTCATTTTAAATTCTGAAATACGATTTCCTCTGCGCATTATGAAAGCACTCGGTGGCGTCGTCTTCTACGACGGGGGAAACGTCTATAGCGCAATCAATTTGAGCAGCACATTCAATAATTACACCAATACCGTAGGCTTCGGCCTGCGTTACTCCACCCCTATCGGCCCCATTCGAATCGACGTTGGCCACAACCTCAATCCCGTTCCCGGCATCAACCCCACGCAGTACTACATCACCATAGGGCAGGCTTTCTAGGAGCAGTAATGAAGTCGCGGCAAATTATTAGATGGACGCTGGCTGGGCTGGTCGCGCTAATTGTGATCGCTGGCATAGGCGGATACTTGTTTCTGAAAAGCAGAGCCTTCCAGCACTATGCCTTGCGCAAGATCGCGCAGACAGTTGAAGAGTCTACAGGCGGAAAAACTGAGATCCGTGCCCTCGACTTCAGCTTTTCCACGCTTACCGCTCATCTTTACAACATAACGGTCCATGGCACGGAGCCTCCCGCTCAGCCTCCGTTACTGCAAATCGCTAAATTGACAGTTGGTTTCAAGATTCAATCGGTCCTTCATCGCAAAGTTAACCCACTCGAACTCATTGTCGAGCGACCGGTGGTGAATGTTCGCGTGGATCACGCAGGTCACAGCAATCTGCCTGTTACTCCTCCACGGCAAAGTAGTTCGCACTTTAGCGTCTTCGACCTTGCAGTCCGGCATGTGGCGTTGGTTCAAGGCGAAGTCAGCTACAACGATAAGAAGACTCCACTCGACGCCGATCTTTACAACCTGGACGCTGACATTCACTTTGACCCGGCTGCGGTCCGCTATTTTGGTTCCATTTCGTACGACGATGGCCACTTGCGTTATGGACAATACGCACCATTGCCTCACAGCTTTCAAGCCGAGTTCGGCGCCACGCCGGCGGAGCTCTTGATTCACTCTGCGGTGATGAGAGTTGGAAATTCTGTCGTTTCCGTCCGAGCTGCGGTTAGCAACTACGCCGATCCCGCCCTCGTAGCCGATTACAACATCCGCATCGACACGCGAGACCTTGCATCAATGGCGCCAGCCTACAGGCCTTCCGGAGAATTCTCGCTCATCGGACAGATTCGCTATAAGAATCTCCCTCAGCGATCGATGCTGCGCAATCTATCTGTCGACGGCCAACTTGCCAGTGAAACGCTCTCCGCTGCAGCTCCGAGTGGACGCATCGCGGTCAGCAAATTAAAAGGACGCTATCAACTCACGAACGGCAACCTGGAAGCGAACGGCATAGAATTCGATTCCCTCGGCGGACGCGTCGGCGCGAATCTCAGCGTCCACGATCTCGACACAACTCCATCCGGTAACCTGCAGACATCCCTGCACGGTTTATCTTTGCGTTCCGCTCAGCAAATTCTTCGTCCCCAGCTTAGGCAAGTCGCTGTTTCCGGAGTTCTCAACGGCACTGCCCACGCATCCTGGAGCGGAAGTATAAGCAACATTCGTGTGCGCTCCGATCTTTTGGTGAGCGCCGCGGCCAAGAATACCGCCCGGTCAACGGCCGACGAAATTCCCGTCGATGGTGTTATCCATGCCAACTACGACGGATCGCGCAACGCTCTTACACTTCGCGAATCGTCATTGCGGATTCCGTCTGCGACACTTACAGCGGATGGTGAACTCGGCCGCCGTTCGAATTTACAGGTGCAGGTACAGGCAAGCGATCTGCATCAACTGGAATCCGTTGCCGCCGTCTTTCGCGACAACGATACGGCGCTTCCGTCCGTTTCAGGATCTGCGACCGTAAACGCTGCAGTTCGCGGCCCATTGATGAAACCTCAGATCGTCGCAGAGATTTCTGCACAGAATTTATCCGTTCAGGGCAGCCAATGGAGTAGCGCCAAAGCGAATCTAGCGGCAAGCCCTTCCCAGGTTGCCGTCACTAACGGCTCTCTCGTCAGTGCTCAGCGTGGCCGCGCTTCGTTCAGCGCAACGGTATCGCTCAAGGATTGGTCCTACCTTCCCGCCAATCTTGTGAAAGCGAACCTTTCACTCCAGCGGTTTCCCATCGCCGCGCTTGAACGTCTGGCAAACCTGCAATACCCGGTCAGCGGCGATCTTGACGCCAATATCTCCGTCAGCGGCTCTCAACTTGACCCGCAAGGTTCCGGCAAGCTACAGATCGTCAACGCCCGCGCTTACGGCGAGACTTTCCAAACTCTGGCCGCACAATTCCACACCGATCACGGCTCAATCATTTCGCAGCTACATGTCGGATTGCCAGCGGGCTCCGCCAACGCTGATCTTTCTTACACTGCCAAAACCAAGGCCTATACCGTCCGCTTAAACGCTCCTGGGCTGGTGTTGCAAAAGCTTCACACCGTACAAGCTAAAAACCTCGGCCTGTCCGGAACGGTCACCGCCGCGGTCAGCGGGCAGGGAACTATCGATGACCCTCAACTCAGCGCCGTTCTGCAGTTGCCGCAGCTGTCAATCCGCGATAAATCCATCTCAAATGTCAACGCGGAACTTCACATCGCCAACCACAAAGCGGATCTCGCATTGAACTCCAAGGTCATCGATTCGTCTGTGCAAGCGCGAGCCAGCGTCAATCTCACTGGCGATTACTACGCCGACGCATCCCTCCAGACCACCGCCATTCCGCTTGACGTTCTATTGGCTACTTACCTCTCCAGCGTGCCGCAGGGCTTCCAGGGTCAAACCGAATTTCATGCCACCTTGAAAGGACCGTTGAAAGACAAAACTCAACTCGAAGCGCACCTCACCGTTCCTACGCTCAACGCCACCTACCAATCCTTGGAGATCACTGCTGCGTCCCCCATTCAGGCCGATTACGCTCATTCCGTATTAACCCTTCAGCCGACGGAGATTCGCGGGACCGGCACCTCTCTTCGTCTGCAAGGAGAAATTCCATTTGCGGGCCACAGCGCTCCCAGCTTCACTGCCCAAGGCTCGCTCGACGCCCGAATTCTGCAGATTGTTTCGCCGGACGCAAAGAGTTCTGGCACCGCCCTATTTGACATTCGCGCAACCGGAACTGCACAGGATCCCAGCATCAGTGGTCAAATTCGTCTGCAGGATATCGCAGTGCTTTACGCTGGATCGCCTGTCGCTCTGGACAAGCTGAACGGAACTTTAGAGTTGGGCAGACAGAGCGTTCAAATTTCGCACCTCACCGGGCAACTGAATGGGGGTGACATTTCTGCAGGAGGGTCGATCGCCTATCGCCCCACCCTGGAGTTCAATGTCGCGCTGCAGGGGAAGTCGATCCGGTTGCGCTATCCCGATGGCACCAGAATATCGCTCGACGGCAATCTCGCATTCGCCGGCAACCAAGAGTCCTCGACGCTTAGCGGACGCGTGCTCATCGACTCACTTTCTTTCACCCCGGATTTCGATCTTGCGAGCTTCGCCGATCAATTCAGCGCCAATACGGCTACGCCCGCCCAACCCGGCGTTGCCGACAGAATTAATCTAGCGATCGGGGTGCAGTCAAAGGAAAATCTCAGCGCGCAAAGCTCGCAACTCAGTCTGGAAGGCAGCGTCAACCTGCGGGTCGGCGGGACGGCTGCCAATCCTGTCATTACCGGACGAACCGATCTGACTTCCGGAGAACTTTTCTATCGCAACGTCCGCTACGAATTGCAGCGCGGCATTCTCTCTTTCGATGACCCCAATCAAACCAATCCTGTGCTGAACGTGTCGGTCACCACCACCGTCGAGCAATACAATCTCACCTTAAATCTGCGCGGCCCGTTCGATAAGCTCACTACGTCGTATATGTCCGATCCCCCACTGCCCACGGCCGACATCATCAATCTCATCGCCCGCGGCAAAACCACGCAGGAATCCGCCTCCTCCAGTCAGAGCACCGACTCAATGATCGCGTCGGGAGCTGCCAGCGAACTCACCGGGAGCGTGCAGAAGCTGGCCGGCATTTCCAGCCTGCAGATCGATCCCTTGATCGGTGGCAACAATCAGAATCCCTCTGCTCGTATCGCTGTGCAGCAGCGCGTCACCAAGAACTTTCTCTTCACCTTCTCCACCGATGTTTCGCAGCCCGGCAGCGAAGTAGTCCAAGGCGACTACCAGATCAACAAGCGCTGGTCGGTAAGCGTAACCCGCGACGAAGTTGGCGGAGTGGCTGTCGATGGCCGTCTCCACACTCGATTTTGAATAGAGGAAGTTGGGTTAGGCTTGGCCGACGTCTTTCCTTTCCGGCGGTCCGGCATTACCATAGCAACGATCCATTTCAGGTATAGGGAGCATTCGAACCATGGGCTGTCGGAATCTGTTTTGCGGATTTAATCTTGCAAAGATTTCTTTTGAAAAAGCTTCAGGAAAAACGTGGGTTATAATATTTTTCGCGATCATCGGGCTCTGTCTGCACACCACGGCGGTTGCCCAAGCCAAACCCGAACGTCAATCGAAGGCCGTTAAGCCAACCCAAACTTCGACCACGCCCGCAGTCAATGCCCCGGAAACCCAAAAAACCGCGAGTGAAGAAGAGTCGACCCGGCCGGAAGACAAACCTTTCAAAGGGATGAAGTACCGCCTGATCGGCCCATTCCGCGGCGGTCGCTCGCTGACTGCGGCCGGAATTCCCGGCGACCCCACAACTTATTATTTCGGCGCGACCGGCGGCGGGGTTTGGAAATCTACTGACGGCGCTATGTCCTGGTCCCCGGTCTTCGACAAGCAGGGAACTGGATCAATCGGCAGCCTTGCCGTCGCGAATTCCGATCACAACATCATTTACGTTGGAACCGGGGAAGCCTGTCTGCGCGGCAATATTTCCCAGGGCGACGGCGTCTACAAATCTCTGGATGCCGGCAAGACCTGGAAGAATATTGGTCTGCACGATAGCCGCGCCATCGGCAAAGTCATCATCAATCCCAATAATCCCGACATTGTTTTTGTGGCTGCCCTCGGACACCCCTATGGGCCGAACACGGAACGCGGAATTTTCCGTACTGCCGATGGCGGCAAAAGTTGGGAGAAGGTGCTCTATAGAGACGAGAACACTGGCGGCATCGATGTCGCCTTCGATCCGCACAATCCCAATATTCTGTTCGCGGCGCTTTGGCAGGTGCGGCGTAGTTCGTGGAACATGAACGATGGCGGGCCGGGAAGCGGCCTGTATCGCTCGGCCGACGGCGGCACCACCTGGAAGCGGCTGGAAGAGCATGGGCTACCCAAGGGCCCCTATGGACGAATCGGCATTGCGGTATCGGCCAGTTCCGATCGCGTCTATGCACTGGTTGAGGCGCGTAATCCCAATGGCGGCCTGTACCGCTCTGACGATGGCGGCGAGACCTGGGACTTCATAAATCCCAGCCACAGCCTCTGGCAGCGCCCCTGGTATTACATGCACATCTTCGCCGATCCGAAAGATGAAAACGTCGTTTACATCATGGATGTCGAAGCGTTCAAATCCACCGACGGCGGTCATCTGTTCAACAAAATCAAGGTCCCGCACGGGGATAATCATGGCCTCTGGATCGATCCTCGCGACACGCACCGCATGATTGCCTCCAACGATGGCGGAGTCACGATTACGCTGGATGGCGGAAAAAACTGGACGCGGGAAGAGAATCAACCGACGGCTCAATTCTACCACGTCATCACGGATTCGACAGTTCCGTATCGCGTTTACGGTTCGCAGCAAGACTCCGGCACCGTCGCCATTACCAGCCGGAGCGACGACGGCGCCATCGATCGGCAAGATTGGTACGACGTGGGCGGCGGTGAAGCGGGCTATATTGCGCCCTATCCACCCGATCCAAATGTCGTCTATGCAGCCGATTACCAGGGAAACATCACGCGTTATGACAAGCACACCGGGCAGGTCAA
This sequence comes from Candidatus Acidiferrum sp., assembly GCA_035602195.1. Lineage (GTDB taxonomy): Bacteria > Acidobacteriota > Terriglobia > Terriglobales > Acidobacteriaceae > Sulfotelmatobacter. The sequence goes on along the minus strand of DATNMU010000224.1, from coordinate 6,205 downwards.
ATCCATCACTGAGCAGCCCGAGCTCTCTGACGCTCACGGCGCCGGTTTCCTGGAACACCGCTTTCAGTGGACCGCACCAGTGGTGATTTCTCCGCACGATCCCAATACTCTTTATCATGCCGGCGAGCGCCTGTTCAAAACCACGGACGGCGGCGTGCATTGGGAGGCGATCAGCCCCGACCTTACCCGGAACGACAAGAGCAAACAGCAACCTTCGGGTGGCGACATCACTCTGGATGATACCGGCACGGAATACTACGACACGATTTTCGCCGTCGCCGAGTCGCCCCTTACAAAAGGATTGATCTGGGTCGGCACCGATGACGGGCTGGTTCAACTCACGCGTGACGAAGGAAAGAACTGGACAAACGTCACCCCCAAAGATATGCCGGAGTGGAGCCGCGTCAGCCAGATCGACGCTTCGCCGCTCGATCCTGGCACTGCCTATATTGCCGTCGATCGCCATCAGAACGACGATCTGAAGCCGTACATTTACAAGACGGGCGATTACGGCAAAACTTGGACGAAACTAACCAACGGCATTCCCGAAGGCAGCTTCGTCCGCGCCGTTCGTGAAGATCCAAAAAAGCGCAGCTTGCTCTATGCGGGCACCGAAGGAGGCGTCTACGTATCTTTCAACGATGGCGGCGATTGGCGACCACTCAAGCTCAACCTTCCGGCCACGCCAGTGCACGACCTCATCGTCAAAGACAACGACCTCATCGTCGCCACCCACGGCCGAGCGTTCTGGATTTTGGATGACATCAGTCCATTGCGCCAGTTCAGCGACGATGTGGAGAAGCAGGCAGTCCATCTCTATACGCCGGGTCCCGCGTACCGGATTCAGGCTGGTGCAAGCGGCGAGCGTCATCCCTCCAAGCGGACCGGCCAGAACCCTCCTGCGGGCGCGGTGATCTATTTTTATCTCAACGATGAACCGAAAACCGACAAAGAAACCAAGTTAGAAATTCTGGACGCTTCAGGAAAAACGATTCGCAGCTATTCCAGTACTGAAACCAACATCCTCGATGAACCACCTGATCCTGACGACAAGAAGCCGGAAAAACAAATTAAGCCCGAGGCTGGTTTGAATCGTTTTGTCTGGGACCTGCGCTATGAAGAAGCACATCGCATTCCCGGTTATTACCTCTGGGAATACAACACGGGCGCGAAGGGGCCGGTGGCTGTTCCAGGGCAGTATCAGGTGCGGTTGACGGTGGGAGGCGAAAGCCAGGTTGCGCCGGTCGAGGTGAAATTAGATCCTCGAGTGAACGTCAGCCAGTCAGATTTGGCGCAGCAATTCACCATGTTGACGCAGTTGCACGACGAGCTGAACAGCGTGTATGACGCAGTCAACCAAATTCAGGATGTCCGTTCGCAAGTCTCGGGTCTGAGACGTCGCTTGCCCGAAAATGCCAGCACCAAGGCGATTAAGGTTTCGGCTGACGATCTGGAAAAGAAGCTTGTCGCCGTCCGCGATCAGATGGTTAATTTGATGATTAGCGCCAACGAAGATTCGCTGGCTTATCCACCCCAGCTCGATGCCAGGTTGGCCTACCTTGCCATGGATCTGGGCACTGCGGACTCAGCCCCAACGCAAGCTGAGCAAATTGAGTTCGATAAGCTGAAACGGCAGGTTGGCGAGACGCTAGGCCACTGGGAAGATTTGCAGAAAAACGATCTCGCAACGTTCCGAAAACTGACCGCCGAAAGCAGCCTTTCAACGGTGGTCGTTCCCCCTGCAGGCCAAACGGCAGAATCAGAGAACATGGATGCCCACTGAGACTACCGGTTACTCCACCGGTAGGTGACCGTAAACCCGCGCTGGACAAGGCTTTTGCCTGATGACTCATGGGCCATCGCCCTATTACTTCCGTGCCACCCGCATGGCACGGCCGGGCCTTGCCCGGTCTTCACCCCGCTGCTATCTTGCCGATAGTGATGCTGATCCTCCCCTGTGGTGATGGCGAACTTGGATGATGGGGGTGCTTATGAGGTTCATGCATCTTTGTTATGCGGCGATAGGCTTTGCGGTGGCCCGGTGGGTATTCCGGAGGCAACCTGTGGCTGATCCAGTTTCGCGTTTGCGCACCTCAGGGCTTCTGTAGAAATTAGCTTGGGCGCGCACCCGTTGCGTCTTCCATTTCGTCCGCGCGCGCGCCCAATCTCCTCTTTCACTTTTCGCGCCTGGTTTTCTCCTTCCGCGCAGAAGTGCTAGCACTGACGTTCTCGGGGGTTATCTCCCGCTTGGCAGCGCCCACTCACTACAATCGCATTAGTAAGTTGTGGCTCGACCCAGGCTATTCTTGTGTACACTCTTGCATCAAACCGGCTGCGGTCCATCACCCTCGCCTTGAGCCTCGTCGTCCTGGCGTTGCCGCCTTTCCTCCGCGCCCAGGAAGATGCAAGCGACGCACCCCTGGGAGATATAGCGCGCAATCTTAGAAAAAAGACCGCTCCGGTGGATGCAGGAGCCGTGATTGATAACGATAACCTTCCGCAGGTGGTAGACGAGGCCGAGAGTCGGCGTCTGGCCGGCTCCAAACCGGTGTTTTCGCTCGATTCCGGAGCAAAGACCTTCCGCGTCTCATCGCCCGATGTCAGCTGCAGTCTTTCTTTTACCGCCAAGAACTCATCGCTATCGGATCCGCTCCTGCTGGACGAAATGCCGCGCAGCGAACTGGCCAAGCTGGATGGCCCGGCCACGATTGACGGTGATTCTTTGCAGGTCTCCGTGCGCAACGGAACTCTATGGGACCTGCGCGAGATCGTGATCGGTCTCACTATCGTAAAGCGGCCCGATCCCGCAGAGGCCAATGCCTCTTACGGGCAGGCGCGAATCGTACCAGCGTCCGCGAACAGTCTGGTACAGCAAGATCCGTCACAGAAACAGCCCGATGTCACACTTCTCTTAAAAGTAAAAGGTTCTGCCGCTCCGTCTACCACTGCGGTCTTTCGCACGGCATTGAATTTTGCCATGTTTCCCGATCAAGAATGGCACTGGGCGATTGTGAAGGCAAAGGGAATTCCACCTCAGAGTCCGCTGCCGGTTGACCTGACGGCTGCGCAACCTATACCAGCTGCCGACCAGCCTTTGCCGGGATCACTCGCCACCGGGACGCAAACTTTCCCAACGCTTTTACCTCTTTCGAACTCCTCGTTGCTGCCACAGAGTGCGCCGGCACACTGACGTGTCGATCAAGGAATTCTTGAGGGGACTTTCATCCCCAGCGCCTTGACCACACTCCCGTCGAATTGGTCTGGGGCGTGCGCTAGACCGAAAGCGTCACTGCTGTAATCCCAAAAAGTCCAGCCGAAGCCATATTTCTCTAAAAGTATTCTTATGTCGTGGGTCCACTGGGCGCGGTCCCAGGGGTCGGGGCCTGGTCTGATCACGCCGAATTCATCGCAAATCACGGTCACTCGGTGCAGCTTCGCCCACTCGGCAACGATGTAAAAGTCGGATTCGATTCGGTTCTTGTTCGCTCCTTCCATGTCATGCAACGCGAAAAGACGTTGGGTCAACTCGGGCACTTCGTCCGCGGCCGCCCTGGCCGATTCAGGGACGTAGGGATATTTGACATGCTGGTGCACCAGGAACTTTGCGTAGCTGTCGTTCCAGTCTTCGCCCTGATGCGTGAAAGAGAAGGGCTCGTAGTAGTGGAAAACGTAGACGAGCCCATCAACCGGTAGTGGAGGCAAAGCAAGTAATCCCAAAATGTCGGAGTTCTGCGCGCCGGTGACAATAATCGTATTCTTAGCGGCGCTACCTCGAATCGCAGCCACGAGCTCCGCCTGAATTGTGGACCACTGCGCATCGCTGAGATCTTTTTCGTTCAGGCCGGGCTCGTTCTTAACTTCGAAGAAGATCAGCTTGGCCGGAAATTCATTCGCGGAATAGTGCCTGGCAAAGCTCCGCCAGAAATTGGCGAATTGTGTGCCGAAGGCGGCATCTTTTCCAAGCTTGTCTTTAAACCGATCTTCATCGAGAGCAATCGCCAGGATAACGCCCATCTGTAGCCTTACACATTCGCCCACTATCTTGTCCAGAGCTTTCAGCGAATCACCTTCTGTTGCGGCTGGTTGGGTGAAATCGAACATGCGTCCTGGTTCGATAAGAATTCTCACGTGGTCGAAGCCCATTTGTTGTATCAGCTTTATATCTTCGGGTTTGCAACACTGATAGGAATCGTTCTGTAGAGCTCCGTCCAGGAACCGTCCCACGTTTACCCCATGCTGTAGATGCCTCTGAGCTATTCCCGCGACTGGCGATTGAATGGCGGCCAGGCACATAAATCCCACGGCCAACCGGGCCAACTGTTTAAATCGTGCTGAACATGTTGAGATTTTCATACCTGCGCCTCTTGGATATTGAGAAAGCAAACTAGTTTAACCGTGCGCCAATCTGCCAGCACCGTTCCCAGCTCTAGACTCCAGCCATGCTAAACTGGCGCTATCCCCCAACAAGGACAGGCGATGAAATTTGGCGTCATCATCTTCCCCGGCTCGAACTGTGATCACGACGCGTTCTGGACCATTCAACAGGTAGCCCGTCAGTCGGTGACTTTTCTTTGGCACGAATCCCACGATCTTGAGAATTGCGACGCCATCATTGTGCCGGGAGGCTTCGCTTTTGGCGACTACCTGCGAACCGGGGCGATTGCGAAGTTTTCTCCGGTGATGGAATCGGTGCGCCGATTTGCCGACAGTGGAGGCTTGGTGTTGGGAATCTGCAATGGATTTCAAATCCTGTGTGAAGCCGGCCTTTTACCTGGCGCTCTAATGCGCAACACTGGATTAAAGTATGTCTGCAAGCCGGTGCGGGTGCGTGTCGAGAATATCGCAACTCCTTTTACGAATGCCTGTTCGCAGGGCGAAATATTGACAATTCCTATCGGCCACATGGAAGGCAACTACTTCTGCGATCAGCAGACCCTGGAGAAATTGCAGCGGGAAAACCAAGTTGTGTTCCGGTATGCGACCGCGTCCGGAGAAATTTCTCCCGCAGCCAATCCCAATGGATCTCTGGACAATATCGCCGGCATCTGTAGCCCGGGCGGCAACGTGCTCGGCATGATGCCTCATCCCGAGCGCGCTTCTGAACTGGAACTCGGAGGTATCGACGGAATAAAGATTTTTCATTCCATGGTGGGTGCTCTGGCCGAGCAAGTGTCCTCAACCTGAAGTCCGGGATGTATAAGAACCACGTTTTCCACTCCTCCGTAATAAATTCTGTTTGATAATTTGCCAGCCGGGTGTTAGTGTCTCCGACGAAAGCGGCTTCCTCCCTTTCGCATCAACGAAATTTAGCTAGTCCCATTCGCGGGGAGGAGTGTGCCCAATGACGGCGAAGCAGATTCTTGACGCCTTTTCCGAAACACTAATGCAGGATGAGCGAATTCTAAGTCCGCGAGAGCGCGACTTATTAACTACTCTCTTACAAAACTCGAGAGCAGTTTCCAGCAACAACAATCCCGAAACTCAAAATGCGGTGATGGCGACGATCGCGCAATCGGTAGGAGAAACCGTCGCGCAGCGTGCCTTTGCCCTGTTGGGCGGCAGCATCGTAGAGCAGATACTGGGTCGATCCGAAATCGCTTTTGGGACAGCAGAGACTTCTGAACAAAATGGCGTTGGATTCGCTGCACCGCAACCACCCAGCCGCGCGCCCCAGCCACCAAGTCACGCGCCGCAACCTCCAAGTGCGCCACAACCTCCAAGCCACGCACCACAGCCCCCGAGTCGAGCGCCACAACCCCCAAGCCACGCGCCCCAACCGCCGAGCCGGGCGCCTCAGCCTCCTAGTGGTCCACAGGGCGTTCTCCCATCGAATGTCCCGGTCTTGCAAGAAGGACTTGCGGGCCTTAACTCCGGAGTTGGGGTTTTGGAGCCGCCTGCCATTGCTCGCGCTCGATGCGTTGTCCTGGATGAATTCCTAGCTCCGCAAGAACTGAACGAACTGATCAGCTATGCGCTAGAACGCGAGTCCGAATTCAAAAGCAGCGAGGTAATTTCTCCCAGCGGAGATCCGGGAGTGATCGATTACAACCATCGCCGCTCCCATGTGCTTATGGACTTGGGAAAGTACGAGTCCTTAATCTTTGACCGAATCCGGGGCGCTCTGCCCAGAGTGCTGGATCAGTTGGGGATGGACGAGTTCCCCATTAGGCATGTAGAGGCGCAAATCACGGCCAGCAACGATGAA
>DATNMU010000223.1:0-4270 GCA_035602195.1 Candidatus Acidiferrum sp. | reverse complement strand
GTTGGAGGTCGAGCACTGCTGCCCCGTGAGACTGTACCGCCTGGCCAACGTGTATCGGCAAAAATAACGTCCGCATTCGTTGGCCGAGAGAGGCGTTGTGGGTGAAGTAGCAGCATCATCCACGGCGTGAATCCCTTACTCTCGTTTTCTTGCGGAAGCTTTCGAAATTTGGAAGTCCGACGGCCTCGGCGTTTTCTCAACTAGCAGAATCAGGCGGTTGCGCTCATTGAGGGGTTTTGAGTGTAACCGCGATGTTTCAATTACACCACTTGGCGGACTTCTTCGAAGACGCACTTTTCCTGAACGGTCGCGATCATTGAACTTTACGAAATCACCGCAGTTTCGGAGGGCAGCCTACCGCCCCGACGCTGAAGTTAGCTGAACCTCTACGTGGAGGCTGGCGACCGTGAAGTAGGCAGATTTTTCGCTTCGACCTACGTGGACAACCACTTGGTTCAGGTAACGAGACGGCAGCGCGGCGTTGGTCTCGCAGATTCGAGGAACAGACCATACGGCACCCGCGAGAACTGCCGTCCAAAGCGCGATGGAGGCGAGCTTCACCCAATAACTGAAATGTTCTTCGATGACGACAGTTCCGGCACAAACGTCGCCCAGACGGCGATGAACCTTGGAGCAACCGGCAACAACCGCACCCACCAGGTAGAAGCCGAGCCCGTCCACGACGCGGAGGAGATTGCGGATTGCGAGAACCGCAAGTGGGGTGCGCCCGGTCGTCCGGACAACCCGAATGCCCACCATCGCTTTCCCCAGGGTGGCGCCGAAGCTTGCTTCCAGCAGCCAGAGATAGAGAAAGAAAATTGTGGCATTCAGAGCCTCGGCAACGAGGAGTGTGGCGAGGGTCAACTTCAGTTCTGTTCCGTCGACAATGCCCCAGCGCATGAAGGCCCAGGCATCCACAACAGCGAACACGCCGAAAAGGAAAACGCTGTCGAGCGCAAACGCGATCAACCGATCGCCCAGAGTTGCAATTCGGCAGAAGGAGTCGTCTCTTTGTTCCGGCCGAAGGTCCTTGGGCGGCGCGCTCGTCGTCGGGGACGCCGGCGCGATCATGCCTGATTCCTCAAGCAGGTGTTGTGCAGGCGGAATGATACCGCCGCAGGACCGGCAATTCGTGGAATGAAGGCTTGTTTGCCTGTGGCAGTGTGGGCATTCCATAGTTCGGGCCAAGCCTGCGCGTGAGTTAATTAATGATTACGCGCCGTGTTGGGGATTACAGCATCACTAAAGGACAGCATCGGAAGGCTTCTATTGCCGCATGTTTTTTCCACTGATTTGAAATAGGCCCACGCGATTGCTCTGCGAATCCACCACGTAAAGCAAGCGCCCTGCGTCAATAAACATGCCCGATGGCCGGCTAAAGCTCGCGCCTTTGATTGAACTTGGATTAGACGTGTAAAGCCGTTGCCCGTTGCTACTGAAGACCTGAATCTGGTTAAGAGACGCATCGCTGACGTAGATACTGCCCTCATCGTCTACCGCCAATCCCGTGCGCTTATCTGCGTAGGCGAGTTGAATGGCGCACAGGAAATGTCCCTCGGTATCGAGAATCTGGATGCGGAGGTTGCCGGCGTCGAGCACGAACAATTCACTTCCGCTCACGACCACTTGACTGGGGAATCTGAATTCTCCAGGGCCGTTACCACCGCTGCGGGTCCCAACTTTGCGGATAAGACGCCCGCGTTCGTCCATAATAAAAATCGTGTGCCGTTGCCGGTCACAGACATAAATGCGGCCTGTGGTTTTATCGATCGCGACCCCCGCTGGACTATCGAAATATGATTCTTCTCCTCCTCTCAGTTTTCCCAGGTAGCGACGAAATTTTCCGGTCGAGTCGTAGATGAGTACGAATCGGCTTTTCTGGTCGACGACGTATAGATTGTCTTGAGCGTCGACGGCAAGCGCAATGGGAGTGCTCAGACGCTCGCGGCCGCTGTCCAGAAGGCTGTATTTTGAACGAATAAAATCGAAGATGTGCACCCCTTTGGCGCCCGGATCGGCCACGAAAATACGATGCTGCGAGTCGGTAGTCACGGCCACGGGTGATTGCAGCGCTTCCACGCGAGTTTCAGGGTCCGCGGGCCCGGCAATAATGTCGAGCGTCTGATCGGCAATCGAGTGTGGGCGTCTTACATCATCCGCGGACGAAAATGCTCGCACCAATCTGAGGGTCGCTCCAACTCGCTGGGTGTCAGCTTGGACGTCGCCTTGCTGGACACTGCTTTTCTGAACATTGCTTTGCTGGTGATCGCTTTGCGCAGGTGGCGAGGAGCTTGCAAATGCCGTGGCGCCGCCCGCGGCCAAGTCGAGACCGGGCACCATGCCGCACACGAGCAGGAGGCTCACAGTTCGCTTGATAGCTTTACCCGCAGACACAAAATTCAACCTGGCTTCGATTGCAACGCAAATGGTAAGAAGGCACACTGTCCGGCGTCACAGCCGAATGTGAGCCTCGTCACATCGGGCAGGTGCCGCATCGACGGAAGCCGCGCTGTTTTCTTACTCTTTCCCCTTCTCTGGTTTGCAAATCGGGCAACGCTGGAAGCGATGGAGCAGCCGCTTCCACCACGGCCAGCTCTGTTTCTCAGACTCGTGCTTATACTGATGCCATCGCGGTTCCGATAACTTTTTTCGAACCTCTGGGTCGCTCATCCCCATACCGCAACTCCCTTACCATTCTCAATGCCGCTCGATCTCGTCCGACACGCAATCGGGGCGACCCGCAATATGCCTGCGGCGGGCGAACTTATTGTAACCGGGCAATAGCATTCAAAACTTGCGAAGGTCAATGAATGAAATCGCAACGCACGACAGCAGTCGCCGCTCTGGATAACCTGGTTCCGCCTCCGGTTGGCGCAGCGACCCCGCCTGGGACGATAATAATCAAGGTAAGCAAGACAGGCGCATCCAAATAACTGCATGCTGCACACACCGATATTACTCCCACGCCGCACGACACTTTTTACCGCCATCTCCCTGGCCGTAATCGCTCTTGTTCTTACTCTTCCCTGCCCCGCGCAGGATCTCGCCCGCCGCTTGATTCTCAAAGACGGCTCCTATCAACTGGTCACGCAATATGAAGTGAAAGGCGACCGCGTGCGCTACAAAAGCGCCGAGCGCGACGACTGGGAAGAACTGCCTTCCTCGCTTGTCGACTGGCCCGCCACGGAAAAGTATGAGAAGGAGCGCGCCGCCGCGCCCGCCCTCCCTGAGGCCTCAACCCTCGACAAAGATATCGACGCCGAAGAATCGCATCTCCCTTTGGTCGCGCCCGGCCTGCGCCTGCCCGAAGATTCCGGCGTCTTTCTACTCGACAACTTTCAAAGCCAGCCGCAGCTGGTTGAACTGCAGCAAGCCGAAGGCGGCATCAGCCGCAACACCAGAGGTAACATTCTTCGCGGAGCGATCAATCCCGCCGCCAGCGCGAAACAAAACGTGGAACTCGAAGGAGAACACGCCGCCATCCACGTCCATGTCGCCGTGCCATCGATCTACATCAATGTTGACGATGAATCGGACCAGCCGGCCGCCGGGGAGACCGCATCTGCCAAGATCTCTGAACCCAGCCTCGATGCTCCGCGCGACGACCCGCAAGCTCCGCAGCGGCCAGAAAAGACCAGCGCTCCCGTCGATCGTTTCCGCATCGTGCGCGCCAAGCCCAAAAACGGCAAGCGCGTTGTCGGAGATATCAAGCGCGCCGTCACCGGCAAAGTCAGTCAGGATCAAGACTCTGTGAAGGTAACTATCGGCCGCATCAGCGGCGGATGGTTCAAACTAACCCCCACCGAAGATCTGGCGCCCGGCGAATACGTTGTAGTTGAAATGAGCGGAAGCGACGCGATGAACCTCTACGTCTGGGATTTTGGAGTGAACCCCAATGCCCCAGCCAACGTAAATCCGTGGAAACCGGAAACGAAAGAAGCAGACAAGAACAACGAAAAGACCAAAGACGCAACAAGACCCCAAGCGCAGCCGCCAAATTAATTTCAAAAACAATTGTTGAAGCAAACCAAAGTGCCAAGCGGCGAGAGCTGACAGCAAATAGCTCGCTTCCTAGCGCCTCATCCCAGGTTGGCGTGGATGCCGACTGCTTCGGCGGCCTTACGGAGTTGCTTATCTTTCGTCCACAAAAGCGTAGGCGCATCGATAAAGACAGAAGCCATCAGGTGAGCGTCGGTCAGTCCGATGCCAAGGCTGTACAAACGACGAGCTTCAATCATCTGCCGCACCTCGCCCACTTGCGCCACTCGCA
>DATNMU010000222.1:0-5395 GCA_035602195.1 Candidatus Acidiferrum sp. | reverse complement strand
TGTCGGCCAGCGTGTCCTGATTTGCGTGGGCTTTGGCGCTACTTCGGAAAAGCGATTCGAGCGCGTGCTCGGCGCCTGAACGCATTTCGGGAGCAGCCGCCGCGATCTTTTGCATCGTTGCCGCGCCCTCCGGCGTGAAGGGATCGATCCAAAACAAATCGTCGGTCTCAGTATCGACGCTGATTTTAGCCAGCGACTGATGACCGCGGTCCAGGTTCTCCAGCGTGTCACGGAAGGTTGCACCGTCATTGTTGCGATAGAAAGCCCAATCGTAAGCGTTCTTGAAGTCGTCGATATTCGCCTCGCCCGCCTGCCATCCCGCAGCCGCGCCGAAGATGAGCGCGGGCCACGCCATACCGTAGATCGATTCGCCATCGTCATTCCACGTGGTGTTGATCATACCCATGGCTCCAAGACTTTGACCGTCGCGCACAAAGTTGCGGATATTCACGAAGCCCACGTCAAGGTTTGGCCAGAGCTGATTCCAATTGTTTGCCCCCGGCGCCACGATCACCCGCAGTCCCGCGTCGCGATAAGGCTTGATGATGCTGACGAAGCTCGGCTTCGTGTCATAATCCCAAGGAACGGCGATCATGTCTTTGGGAAGGATGCCCAGCAATTGCGGATACTTCACGGCGATGTCGCCCCAGAACATGAGTTGCTTGCGGTAGGGCTGAAGAATCGCGCTGACCTTCTGCATGTGCTCGATGTAGACGCGGCCCAGACCAACGTCCGCGGCGCGCGCGGCGGTCTGCCCGTGGCCAAGTTCAAAAGTCTCATCGCCACCGACATGCAAGAAAGGTCCGGGGAAAAGCGGCACCAGGTCGGCATACATGGCTTTGATGATCTCGTAGGAGTGCTCTTTGGTGGGAGTGAGCACATGGCCGTGAGGGCGCTCCGCAACATCCGCGTAGAGCTCGTACTTCAGCATGTGGTGCAGGTGCCCGAAGGTCTGCTGCTCAGGAAGAATCGTGACATAGAGTTTTTTCGCGTAGTCAACCAACGCATTGATTTCCTGGGGCGTCAGCGCGGCTTCCTTCGGAGCGACTAGAGGCTGGCTGGCGAAATCGAATACGTGCTCCATGTAGAGCGCGAAGAGGTTCACTTTGTAGGCGGCCAGCATGCGAATCTGGCGCTCCATATAATTTTCCGTGGGAATCGGGCCGCGGCTGATGTCGTCCTGCACGCCGCGCCACTCCATGCTTGGCCAATCGCGAATGGAAACCGCCGGACACACCAGGCCTTGACCTTCGGGATGAAGCAATTGACGCAGCGTCTGCACGCCGTAGAACAGGCCCTGGCCGGTATTGGCCGCCACAATCAGGTGAGAGTTGTCGGAGAAAAGAAGATAACCCTGATCGCCGATGGAATCCGTCTTTAAACCTTTGGATTCGAGAAAGTCACGCACGCGCCGGTCCTGCAGGCGGGCCAAAATGATAGCGCGCCTTTCCTGGTCGGTCGCTTCTTGTTTTGATTCGGGCTTCGCGCCGGTAATGCTTAAATTCAGACCCGACTGATCGTGGATCTCCTCGGCCAGGGTTTCGGCGGCAATACGGTCTTCGGCTTGATGCCCGAACTCGACAAGAATGCGGGTGGTCGGCTTTACATGGAAGCTTCCTTGCAGAATGCGAACTTCCTTGGGCTCCGGGACTAATTTGAGCTGGTTCTCCTGTCCGGGAGTGGCAGCAAACCCTGCGGGAATCAGAAGCACACAAATAAAGGGCACAGAAAAGGCGTTTCGCTTTTTCATTCGCATCCTTTGAAAAGATGAAGGCTACATTCTAGTTGGAACGAAGAAGATTTTGGCGGTTGCATCCTAATTTCATTGACCACCCTTCGACTCCGCTCAGGGCAGCCTTCAGAGATGAAGTATCGCTAGGTTTTTATTTCCTTTGCGAACGCCTCCTTATTTACCACGTAGGGCATCTTCGTGACATCGCCGCCGTAGTTGGCTTCGAGGACGTCGATCAATCCCTGCACGCATCTGCCCGCCATGCCTTTGTTCGGATCGGTCGAGAGTCGGGTGATGCGGCCGGCGCTGGCGAAGTGCGGCATGAGGCGAAGACGATCAGCGATTGCGGGATCGCGCAGCGGCGAGTCGGCAGGCAAGGGTTCCTTCTCGTAGACATCCAAGGCAGCCCCGGCGATCCAGTTTTCACGCAAGGCTCTGACCAGCGCGGTTTCATCCACCACCGGGCCACGCGAGTCATTCACCAGAAAGGCTGTCGGCCTCATGAGCTTAAAAGTCTGCTCGTTGAACAAATGATAGGTGGGAGTCGCGCTCTCGCCCGGACGCACAAGGGGAACGTGCACACTGACGAAATCTGCACCGCGCAGAGCATCTTCGAAGGTCACGTATTTGATCCAATTCTTTTCTTTGGAGATTCCGCGGGCTTGGCGCAGGTCCATCGTCTCTTGAATGGCTTTGATGTAGTCGTGGTTCTCATAGGCGGGGTCGTAGCACAGCATGTTCATGTCGAAACCGGCGCATTTCTTGATCATGGCCAAGCCAATGCGTCCGGTGCCGATAATGGCGATGGTCTTGCCAGTGACTTCGTCGCCCAGAAATGGCAAGGATGGGTGCCAGTAGCCCCACTGGTTGTCGCGGGTGAGATGCTCGGCGGTCCACATTTTGCGAGCCAGCATGCCGAGCATGAAGAAGGCAAACTCTGCGGTGGCTTCGGTGAGTACGTCCGCAGTATGGGTGAAAGGAATCTTGTAACGGTTGGCGTCGGCGCGGCTGATGTTATCGAACCCGACCGCGATCTGGGCCACCACCTTTAGAGATCCCTTGCCGGCTTCAAAAACCTGGGCGTCGATGGGATCACGGAGTGTGGTGATGAGGCCGTCGATGCCGGATTTTACTTTGTCGACGATCACCGACTTGGGCGGCGCTTCTGGCTTGGGATAGACCTCGACTTCGTAGCCGCGGCGGCGCAGCAGATCGATGGCTTCTCCAATGTCGCAAGTAGCAAAGACGCGGAATTTCTTCGTCATAGTCATGGTTATTCTTATTCCTGGATCACAATTCGCCAGCAACGAGCCAGGGAAAAGAAATTACTCGAATTTCCAGCGCGTGCTTTTTTCGACGAAGTATTTCTCCCACAAACCAAACACCGCCCTGGGACGCACCTGAAAAACCGGTTCTTTCATGGAGAGAATATCTTGCTTCATCGCCTTCATGTCGAACTTGTATTTGCGCTCGTAAGTCGGCAGAAACTTGCGGCGCGCGGCCAGGTTGGCGATCTCCGCAAGTCCTTCCACGATCACCGCTTCTTGCGCGTGTTCCGTGCAGACAACGCAGGCCTTGTTCTGGGCCAAGTTTCGCGCTTTAACCGATTTCCCGCCAGTGCTGAACAGAAAGCAACCGCTCAGCCAAAGACCCCAGACGACCATGGTGTGCGGAGCACCGTCGGGTTTCACGGTGGTGATCCAATAGTTGTGCGATTTCTTGAGACGCCGCTCGGCCCAACTCCACGACAACAGGCCTTTAGTTCCTTCGGGCAGGCCGTAGCCAGGCATGAGCGGGCGGCTGGGTTTGGATTTCGGAATCCTTTTCTTCTTTTCGGCTGGCATCAAGAGTCTGAGTCGGGGTCTTTCTAGAGATCATAAATTCTTGCGCGTCCACTGATCGATGCGGTCGAGCGCCCGTTGCAGATTTTCCAGCGAATTGGCTACGCTGAAGCGCAAGTAGCCTTCTCCGAACTCGCCGAAGGCTGTGCCGGAAAGCGCGGCGACGCCGGCCTGCTCCAGCAGGGCGTCAGCCAAAGGCTTCGATTTCCATCCCGTCTTTGTGATATTTGGAAACACATAGAAAGCCCCTTTCGGCTTGCGGCAGGAGAAGCCTTTGATCCTGTTCAGCCCGGCGACGACGACATCACGGCGGTTTTTAAATTCGGCACACATACGGTCTACGGAAGTCTGATCGCCGCGCAGCGCCTCGATGCCAGCCATTTGCGTGAAACTGGCGGTACACGAGTTGGAATTAGTCATCAGCCGGGTGATATGGGCGGCAAGGTCTGCGCGCATTACGCCGTAGCCCATGCGCCAGCCGGTCATGGCATAGGTTTTCGAGAAACCGTCGAGCAGGATGGTGCGCTCCTGCATTCCCGGAACCGACATAATCGAGAAATGTTCGCCCTCAAAAAGCAAGCGGCTATAGATTTCATCGGACAACACCAGAATGTTGCGATCGCCGATGACTTTGGCCAACTGCTCCACATCCTTGCGCTCCATGACCCCGCCAGTGGGATTTTGCGGCGAGTTTAGAATGATCAGCTTGGTGCGCTCAGTGATGAGACGGGCAAGTTCATTTACGTCCAGAGAAAAATCGCGATCCTCGTGCAACTGCACGGGGACGGCGCGGCCACCGACGTAATGAATCATCGATTCGTAAATGGGGAATCCGGGGTTGGGATAAATTACTTCATCCCCTTCATCGATTAGAGCGAGCATGGTGAAGAAGATGATTGGCTTACCACCCGGAACCACGACAACCTCTTCGGGAGAAACTTTGACGGAGCGGGTCCGGCTTACGTATTCGGCAATGGTCTGGCGCAGTTCAGGCAGGCCAGCCGAAGGGCCGTAGTGGGTCCAACCGTTGTGCAGCGCATCCACCGCAGCTTCGATTACATTGGCGGGCGTATCAAAATCGGGCTCGCCGATTTCCAGATGGATGATGCTCTTGCCTTGACGCTCGAGCGCACGCGCTTTGTTCAAGACTTCGAAAGCGGTTTCGGTCCCCAGACGCGACATGCGGTTGGCTAGTTGTAATTGGTGCTGGGTAGTTGGCGACATGAGACCTTTACAGCTCCTAAAAGGCTAAACCGTGCATTATACGCCGGGAAGTAGACTGTTTCGCGCGTGTGGTTCTCATCGTCTTCCGAAAAAGCTTTCAGGGACGCAGTCCGCGGATAGCCCAGGCCCGAGCTGGCAATTCAATCACGCCCTCGGAGTTGGCAGGCAATACAGATCTAAGACGCTCACGAATTGCGAGTTTGGTTTTTTCATCTCTCGCCGCGAGATAGTTTGGAGCCGAACCCTGCCCAGTCAGAAGTGGCTGCCAATAATCGTCAAAGCTGGCGAACCGCGTGGTTATTTCCAGAGTGTGCAAGGCTGGCTCTTCCAGGTTCGCTCCCTTGAACAGAGATAGCAGACCCTGCTCTGTGCATAAGGGGAAACGGTGAGCCTGATCGAAGGCCGCAGCCTCGATGTCGACTGCGGTCGCTGCATCCCAGAATTCACGCAGAAACCTTGCGCCGTGTTCGTAGTCCCAAACGTAGACGGCGACCGTGCCGCCGGGACGCGTAACTCGGCAGAATTCTTCCATACCCCGTTTGGGGCTTGGAATGTAGTTCAACCCCAATCCGGATACCGCCACGTCAAAACTCGCGTC
>DATNMU010000221.1:0-3679 GCA_035602195.1 Candidatus Acidiferrum sp. | reverse complement strand
TCAACCACCAAAGCCGGGGAATTCCAGGAGCAGTCCAAAACGAAAACTTACTCCACTCTCGTTTATCCTGCTCGCCTGCGCGAGTTTTTCATCGGCCCAAACCCCGGGCAAAGCTCCCACCCTCACCGTGGCGCCGGTTCCGCTGGTCACGACTCAGCGCACCAAACAAACCACCGTAGAAATTAACTTTCGCGTACCTCCCGGCTATCACGTGAATTCGAACACTCCCAAGTCTGAGTTTCTGATTCCCACCACCCTCAGAATTGAAGTTCCCACAGACATCATCCTGGGAAAAACCGAGTATCCCGCGGGAAAGGACATGACATTCCCCTTCTCGCCTGACGAGAAATTGAACGTATATAGCGGTGACTTCACGATTGCGGTCGGCGTGCATCCTCTGCGCTCGGTGGTACCGGGAAAATACGCGATGCACGGAACGCTGCGCTACCAGGCCTGCGACAACGCCGCCTGCTATCCTCCGAAAAACTTGCCCGTAAGTTTCGAAGTGAAAGTCGTGAAGGAACCGCCGGCTCCTCACAAGAATCCCGCACAGAGCCCGCACGTGCATAACTAGCCCTCAGCTTCGGGAAAAAACTGTCGTGATCGCTGGTGGTGAGAGTTTGGAAGGGCGCTCCTTTAAGCGGGGCGCGGCGGCGCGCTGGCAAGCGCTAGAATTGCTCCGGCAAACAGCAGCGTGTCCGCGAAGTAGTTGATCCCTTCAACTTTGGCTGCTGTGCTCGGGTCCAATAGCGACGCAATCAGGATGGTCCCATAGATGAACAAGACCAGCAGCACAATCCAGGTACCCAGATAAGTTGCCGCCATCCGCGTCTTCTTAGCCAGTAGGATGCTTGCCCCGGCAACAAGAAGAATTGCGCCCGTCAGGTAGTCGATAAGCAGGCGGCCCGGAATCCACAGCGGCATCAGTTTTTCGAGCGGGACTCCGGGGACATTCGCTGGGTGCAGGAAATGCTCCACCCCAAAGAATATGGCGGCAATCCCGATCAACACGCGCCCCACGGTTATAAGCTTGCTTCCGCCCTGCCCGCGGCCTTTTTCGCGCCAGGCGTTTCCCGCGAGAATCCAGCCTCCGCCAGCAAATGAGCTTTCGCGGATGACAATCGTCCAAGTAAACCTGTCTCTGTGGCTGGCGAGGGCTCCCGGAAAATGCAACATCGCCACAAAAAGAAACATCATGATCCCGAACAGCAGGCCAGACCAGCGCACCTGAATTTTTGTGGCAATGCTCAAAGACGCGGCCAGCAGCGCGCAGCCGACGAAATACGCCCAAAACAAACGCCCGGGCATATACGAGGGCACGGCGAGCATGATGAATCTTGCCCCCGAGAGATGCTCCGCGCCAAAAACGGCCAATGGGATGGCGAAACACAAATTGCTCGAGACGACGATTTTGTCCAGGCCGCGCGCCCGCCCGATATCGACCCTGGCAGCCCAAAGGGCAATCAGGAAAAGCAGGAAGCCGGCGGCGCACATCGAGACCGCGGTGCGGGAGAACTCAAAAAAGGTCGCCAGAATGATCGTGTGCATGGCCCGGTCAGGGTACGTTTGCCGAAGTCAATACAGCGCTTCAAATTGTACGACGAAGCCCCAGCCATAATTCCCGAATTGGACGTTGCGCTCAAAAAATGAAGTCAGGAAGGCTGCAAACCTCACCTGGATGGGTAACCTGTTCCAGGGGCCCGTGGTGTAACTGGCAGCACACTAGCCTGTCCAGCTGAGAGGTGCGGGTTCGAATCCCGTCGGGTCCACAGCATTCCCTGTTTTTGGTAGGGAATCTGAAGGGGAGTCTGAGGACAGGCCAGACTCCCCAAGTAACCTTGACTTCCAATTTATGAGTGCCGATAATCGTTACAGCTGGACAGGCTAGTGGCCCCGAGTTGAATTCACGCTCGGGGTTTTGCTTTGCGTGGGATCCGCCTAGCTCTTCACACCTTGCTTCTTCTCCACTTTGGCCCACGCATCTTTCAACGCGACGGTGCGGTTAAAAACGAGCTTGCCGGGTTTCGACTCCGGATCAACGCAAAAATACCCCAGCCGCTCGAACTGATACCGGCTGCCCGCTGCCGCGCTGGCCAGAGATGGCTCAAGCTTCGCGTCGTTAATTACTTCCAGCGACTTTGGATTCAAATTCGCGGTGAAGTCCTGCCCCTCTTCCACCTCGTTCGGATTTTCTTTGGTAAACAAATTCTCGTAAATCCGCACTTCGGCCTCGATGGCCTCCGCCGCCGACACCCAGTGAATAGTCGACTTCACCTTACGCCCGTCGGGAGCATTTCCGCCGCGCGTCGCCGGATCATAGGTACAATGCACTTCCACTATTTCACCCTCGTCGCTTTTCACCACGCTCTTGCAAGTGATGAAATAGCCGTAGCGCAGCCGAACTTCTCGTCCCGGCGCAAGCCGGAAATATCCTTTCGGAGGATCCTCGCGAAAGTCATCCTGCTCGATGTAGAGCACGCGGGAAAATGGAACTTTGCGCGCCCCTGCGCCCGCGTCTTCAGGATTATTCACCGCGTCCATTTCTTCGATCTGACCCTCCGGATAGTTGTCGATCACAACTTTCAAGGGGCGCAGCACGGCCATCACGCGCGGAGAGCGCTTGTTCAGGTCTTCGCGGACGAAATGTTCGAGCATGGCCAGTTCGATTGAGCCATTGGTCTTCGACACGCCAATCGCGCCGCAGAAATTGCGCACCGCCTCGGGTGTGCAGCCTCGGCGACGAATGCCGCCGAGCGTGGGCATGCGCGGATCGTCCCATCCCTTCACGCGCCCTTCCTGCACCAACTGCAGCAGCTTCCGTTTGCTCAACAACGTATGCGTCAGATTCAGCCGATCAAACTCAATCTGCTGCGACGGAAATATTCCCAACTGCTCAATGAACCAGTTGTAGAGCGGGCGATGATCTTGAAACTCCAGCGTGCACAGCGAGTGCGTGACACGCTCGATCGAATCCGACTGCCCATGCGCGTAGTCGTACATGGGATAAATGCACCACTTATTTCCGGTTCGGTGATGCTCCGCGTGCAGAATGCGGTACATCACCGGATCGCGCATGTTCAAGTTCGGCGAAGCCATATCGATCTTCGCCCGCAAAGTACGCGAGCCATCGGGAAATTCTCCGGCGCGCATGCGCTCAAACAAATTAAAATTCTCTTCGACCGACCGGTTGCGATAAGGGCTATCTTTGCCGGGTTCCGTCAGAGTACCGCGGTGCTGCCGAATTTCATCTGCCGTCAAATCGTCGACGTACGCCTTGCCTTCCTTGATCAATTTGATTGCCCATTCGTAAAGCTGATCGAAATAATCGGAGGCGTAGAACAAACCGTCCCACTTAAAGCCGAGCCAGTTCACATCCGCCTTGATCGACTCGACGTACTCGGTTTCTTCCTTCTCGGGATTGGTGTCGTCGAAGCGGAGATTGGTATGTCCGCCAAACTCGGCGGCTAGGCCGAAATCGATGCAGATTGCCTTGGCGTGTCCAATGTGCAGATAGCCGTTGGGCTCAGGAGGAAATCGAGTTTGCACGCGGCCGTGGTGTTTGCCGGTCTTGAGATCTTCGAGAATGATGTCGCGAATAAAATTCGACGGAGCAGGCGACGGCGAGGCAGCCACAGCTTTTTCTCCAGCTTCAGTTGGTGGATGAGATGGATTCATTGCT
>DATNMU010000220.1:0-4968 GCA_035602195.1 Candidatus Acidiferrum sp. | reverse complement strand
AAAACAATCGTCACAGGGGCCGCCAAGCGCCGGGGGCGGTGTAGTGGTTACCGGGCTGGCCACGCGAAATTAGTAGTTCTGAATAGCCGCACGTCGCCCGATGCGCCGCAAGATATCGACAGGCGACCGACGACGATGGAGGCCGTCGCAACGAAAACCGCAGGATTTGCTCTATTTTTCTATCGATTACTTCGTGATCAATGCGAGCTTGCCCAGGTAGTGATCATTCAGCGCGCGTTGAGCGTCGGCGGCCTGATCCAGAGTGAATGTACGGGCGACTTTGACTTCGAACGGACCGGCGTCGATAAGGCGGTTGACCTTGTCTAAGGGTGGCGGGTTATATTCGCCGTCGTAGTTTTGGAGTTTAATGCCAGCACGTTCTTTGGGAACGGGTTGGACACCGTTGGGATAGGCGACGCGTCCACCCGTTCGTAGAGCGGCTAAAGATTTTTCAGCTGCTTCACCACCCGTCGTTAGGAGCACGGCATCAAGACCATTGGGTGCGAACTGGCGCGCGGCAGAGAGCAAGTCTTCCTTATGTCCATCCACAACCTTGTCCGCGCTAAGACCGCGCACAAAGGCAACACCATCATCGCCCGAGGCCACGGCCAATACGCGAGCGCCCATGCGTTTGGCGAATTGCACGGCCAAGTGACCAATTCCGCCGCTGGCACCAAAGATCAATAGGGACTCCCCATCTTTTAAGCCCAGCGTTGTATCAAGACCTGCAAGAGCCGTGACAGCATCAACGGCCATGGCAGCGGCTTGTGGCATGGTGAGTTTTCCCGGGATGAGCGCTAAACTGGTTTCTTTCACAACAGCATACTGCGCATAAAATCCGCCCTTCGGATTCAGAAAGGAAATTCCGTAAACGCGGTCCCCTTTTTTAAACCGCTTCACTTGGGGTCCCACGGCTTCAACAGTGCCGGCGCCATCGGATCCCAATACAAGTGGAAACACGGGCTTGATATTGAACTCTTTCGCAAATCCGCCTTCCCGTTCAAAGGGATCCCAAACGCCGACGCCAGCGGCTTCCACATGAACCAACACTTCATCGGCGCCAACGTCCGGGATGGGAAGCTCCTGAGTTTCTAACGTTTCAATTCCACCAAACCGATCAATCGCCACAGCCTTCATCGTCTTACTTAGTGTTTGAGTCATCGAAATCCTCCTTATCCAATAGGAGGACCGGTTCAACAGGTCCTCCTCGTTGGGTCTTTCACCCGGTGGGCACAAGACAACAGCGGGTCAAGTCCATCAACTCATTTAACAATCCGACCAACCGTTGAGGCAACCCCAATCGTTCCGGTTCGTCGCGTTTCGAACGTCTGCGCGTTCGGAATTCTCGGAAACCACAAACATGCTTGCCGGCAGGAGCGTTTCGGCCTTTGCGGATAGGGAACGACAAGTCGGCTCTCTCCAACGATTGGTCGGTCACCGCTGGCGCGTTTGTCGGTACTAACCCGTCGTGCGAGCTGATAACTTCCAGTTTGCCCGTTATCCGCTCCTTGACGTGCGCTTCGGGCGGGAGTTAAATATCGGTGTCCTAGCCCGCGCGTCAACTGACCAACCTCCTCAAACTCACATCTCGGAGGAGAGCATGCCTGACATCCGAAAAGAAACCGACGGCCTCGGCGTCGTTGAAGTTCCTGCCGACAGTGCTCAGATACAACGTTCGGTCGAGCTAACTGCCCGACGCACCGTGGAGAAGTGAGTTATGTGGCTGGTCAGATTAGCGCTGCGAAGGCCCTACACCTTTGGATCACGATATGCGAAGGAGGTCACTTAAGATGTCTACTGCACGATCTGCTGTACCTCAGGAGTTGAGCATTGCTTACGTTCGCGGGATTTTCAAGAACCTGGAATCTGGTGATGGCAAAGGGTTCTTCGACCATGTGGCGGACAACGTGGATTGGATCGTTGAGGGAACACATCCTCTTGCCGGTCACTATCACAGCAAGGCCGAGTTCCTCGCACATACATTTGAAAAGTTGGCAAAGGTTCTACCGAAAGGTGCGGAACTGCATGTGGAACATGCGCTCGTAAGCGGTGACTGGGCGGTGGTCGAGCTGCATTCCGACGCCACCGCCAAAAACGGTTTCAGGTTCGATAACCGGTATTGCTGGGTATGTCGATTTGTGAATGGCACGATCGTTGAGGTTCGAGCGTATCTCGATTCCGCCCTCGTTGCCCGCCTTTTCGAGGAGAATCCGATTTAGCAGGAATAAAATTTCTGCGACAACTCGGCCGCGAGGTGTCGTCAAAACCGACGCTGGCAGCGCGAAGGTCGCTGCCGGGGCGAGATTGACGGGAGCCAAAATGTCCGCGTCGTGCAGGAGGTAAAAGCTCAATGAGTACACAAGGTGCAGGCCCCAAGAGTGATCCTCGTCTGCAGTCAGGAGTTCCAGTTCAAGCTGTGGGCCAAACCGCCGGTCTCTATGCAACGAAGCCTAAGCCGATCATCACGGGCGAAAGCCAAGCGCAGGGAATCGCGATGTTCTCGTACAGGGCGAGCTACGAGGACCTTACTCCCGAGCGGCGGGAACGCCTGAAAGTGAGCGTTCTCGATTCTTTGGCATGCGCGATCAACGCTCTCGGCGCGGCTCCGACGGTGGCCTGTGTGGAACAGGCCAAACAGTTCGGCGGTTCGGACGCGCAATGCACTTTGATCGGCGGCGGAAATGCCAACGTCATCTATGCAGCTTCGGCCAACACGGCACTGGTGCGGTACGTCGACCTAATGGACAGCTATCTTGGTCCGGTGTCGCTGTGTCACCCGTCGGACAACGTTGGAGCGGTCTTGGCCGCCTGCGAGCACGCGGGGCGATCCGGCAAAGAATTCTTGACCGCACTGGCGGTTGCCTACCAAGTCGAGTCGGAACTGACTTCTGTCGCTCCCTTCATGGAAGAGGGGTTTGACCTAACAACACCGCTCTCATTCTCAATAGGAGCCGGGGCGTCCAAGGCACTCCAACTGGACGAGGCAAAAACCGCGGCGGCCGTCGAAATCTGCGGTGACGTCATTCCGCTGTTGGTCGTGCGCACCACGCCGATCTCGCAATGGAAGGGCTTGAACTCGTCCCAAACTGCGTTGTCGTCTATGCACGGCGTCTTACTAGCGTCCCGCGGGGTGACCGGCCCGAAGTATGTAATTGAGGGAACAAACGGGCTGGCGCATGCGCTGGGCAAATCGATCGAGATCGAGTGGAAGAACGTGAAACTGGATTGCTTCGATCGGTTGGCCTTAAAGACTTACAACACCGCGATTCCGGCACAATCGGGCGTGTTCTGCACGATCGCGTTGCATAAGGTACACCCATTTAATCCGGCGGACATCGTGAGCGTCGAGGCTGAAGTTTTCCAAGACGCTTACGATTTCACCGGGGGCGGGCGATTCGGTCCCAAGCACGATGTTCACACCAAGGAAGATGCCGACCACAGCCTGCCGTACCTCATGGCTGTCGCGCTCTTGGACGGCGATGTGCAGCCGGCGCAACTCGAGCCCAGCCGGATTGAAAAGAGAGATGTCCAAGATTTGATGCAGAAGGTCACGGTGAGACCTGACGCTGGCCTTACGGCCCGTTACCCGGCCGACCTCGCGAGCCGAGTGACCGTCCGGCTCAAGAGTGGCACGTCGTTCACCCAGGAAATCTCAGATTTCCCCGGGGCCCCTGCGCGGCCATTCACCTGGAAGGAGATCGACGCGAAATTCGACAAGATGGTCGCAGCGCGCATAGACGATGGACTAAGCCGAAAAATCAAAGCTGCCGTGTGTTCGCTGGAGAAGATCCAGATCAGCGAATTGATGAAGCTGCTGGCCTTCGCCAAGACTGAAGGGATGGCTGCCTGACGCAGTATCGTCATTGGCGTGCTCAGGGAAATTCGGACCAAATATGCAACATTAAGCACGCCCGTGTGTTTCTTGCTGAGTTGCGGCGGAAGGTGCCAGTCAACGATGATGATTTGATTCCGGCTAATCTACCGCGCCAAGGTCATTTGGAATGAGTTCTTCGCATTGTTAGCAGCTGGTCGGCAAATCGGAAGCAATTTGAAGAACGGTCCCGCTGGGCATCGGAAGCGCCGCCGCAGCCGATTGACCCGATTACAGGTGAAGTTTCTGTCGGATTCCGAAGAAAACTCTCTAAAGTATTGAAAAGAATGGTAGGCCCGTGCGGACTCGAACCGCAGACCTCTACCGTGTCAAAGGGCCGCTTTCACGTACTCCCAACAACTTACAAGCGTTACGGGACTGCCTAAGTACGTGAAAGAACGGCTAAGCCGGAATCCTCACAGGTGAAATCGCAGGGGAAGTTTTGCTCGGACGCAGTTCCGTTCGTGGGCAAAGTGTGTGCGGTTTCACCTTTTCCGATACGACCGGAAACTGCGGGCAATGCCCTGATCTGGAGACTTCATTTGGAGGAGAGACCATGGGATCCATGGCAATGGAACAACGCGCTGATGGTTCCGTTTTCATCTTTCATTACGGACGGCAGTACCGACGTGAATCCAACGGATCGTGGACGAAACGCACGTATAACGGGTGGAGAAAAGTCAGCGCCCGCCACGCCCGCCGATTGGAACGAGCATATCAGCATCGTGAGGAAATTAAAAAGGTACGGCGTTCCCCGCGAGAATGGGACCTAAAGCTGGGGCAGCCGGTGTATTGCCCCACGTTTGGTTCGGGAAAGATCGTCGCAATCAAATGCGGCGATGTCACTGTCGCGTTTAGCGAACAAGAACACAAGGTGGACGCGAATGACTTAATGACTCGTGCTCAGGCCGAAACATATTGGTATGGATTTTGGCAGAGCGGAGCGAAAAGGCGATTTGAAGAAGGAAGGCGGCTTGCCATCGTAAAAAACCTCTGTCGACATGGAGAGTGGCAGGCATTCCTGGATAAGTATGCCTATCCACGCAGTACCGCCGATGACCTGATCTGCAGGTACGAAGAGGAAATGAAGTTGCGGT
>DATNMU010000219.1:0-2602 GCA_035602195.1 Candidatus Acidiferrum sp. | reverse complement strand
TCTTCTTCAGAGGCTTGACTATGCCACCGACGTGGCGGGCGGCGTGGCTGCTCACTACTGCTTTGACCACGTCACTTTCGACGGTATCGTAGTGCCGACCTTTCGTCGCGTGGTCAAGCGCAAGCCTGAGGGTCCCATTATTCATGGTCCAACCGCAGTGCTGATAGTGATCAGCGATGTTTCGCTGAGCTGAGGTCGCGCCCTCAACGGGCATCGGGAAAACTAGCTGGGACGGTCGTACTTTACTCAGCTTTACCTGTGCCTCGCCAGAATTAAGAGCGCATTTGAAATG
Organism: Candidatus Acidiferrum sp.; assembly: GCA_035602195.1. GTDB lineage: Bacteria > Acidobacteriota > Terriglobia > Terriglobales > Acidobacteriaceae > Sulfotelmatobacter. The sequence goes on along the minus strand of DATNMU010000219.1, from coordinate 2,310 downwards.
AATAACATACAGAGCGGGCATGTAACATGCTACATGGAGGACATTTCACTGTTGCGGAGTTTTGGCGAGGGACAACATCGTTCCCGCGGACAATAAATGGTACTCGCGGCTGGTGGTGTCGGCGGCGGTTGTCGAAACGCTGAATAGTTTGCAACTGGAATTTCCGGTGATGGATAAGCCAAAGAAGGCGGAGCTGGAGAAAGTGTGGAAATTACTGGTTAAGGAGGAGAGGTGATCCGTTTGCTCCCGCTCATTTCGGCAACACCGCACTTGCTGGCAGGTGCCCCAGACCTGAACCGTAATAGCCCGCCAGTGCCTGGCGCTCCTCTTCGGTGAGCAGTCCGGCGATGCTGCGCATGGGCATGTTGATGTCATTCGCCCGCGCACCACTGGCGAAGTCACGCAATTGCCGCAGTACATAATCGGCGTTCTGCGCTGCCAGCGACGGCGCACCGGTCTTGAAGCCCACCGGGCCATGACAGGCCTGGCACGGTGGAATCCCACGCCGCACGTCTCCCAGAACAATCAGGCGGCCTGCAGTCGCCGATTGCGCAGCGGGAGTCGCCGCCTGGGGAAACACTTGGCGGTCCAACGGATCGGCTGCGGTCGGCAGCATGGAGTAGTACGCGGCAAGGTCCGCGGAGTCCTGGCGCGTCAGTGGCGCCGCGATGCTGCTCATCACCGCGGAATTGCGCTTGCCTGACGCAAAGTCTTCCATCTCTTTCCAAAACGCCAACCGCTCCATGCCCGCAAGATTTGGAATGTTGGCATTCGCGCTAAAGCCTTCGCTGCCATGACAATGGTCGCAGCGTTTCGCCAGCAACAAGCCGCGTAGCGCATCCCCTTGCGAAGCTTCGAGAACCGTTTCCGATTCCCAGGCCACAAATGAGGGGGCGCGCGCGGGAGGTTGCCCAATTGCACGCAGAGAGCTAGGCGTCGGCGAGCACCCCGACAGCATCAGCGGGGCAATAAGCAAAACGCTAAAGCACCTTGGCAGCAAGACGCGCGAGCAACTTTGCATCCGACTTTCATTACGGTGCGGCACAGTTCACCCTGTCTGTCGGCTGCAAGTTCTGGAACCGCTCCGCCGGCACGACCTCCAGCCGTGCATTCATGGCGAGGTGGCCCGGGCCGCAAAACTCGGTGCACGGCATTGTAAATACGCCGGGATGCGCGATCCGCAAGGTCGCTTGCGTAACGGATGTGGGCGCCGCCTTCACGAGGAAGTCGAGTCTGGCGATCGTCAGGGCATGTGCGCCATCCGCGCTGGTCAGCCGAAGGTGCACCGGAACACCCGCCGGAATGCGCACGCAATGTGGCACAAACATATATTGCTGCGCAATCATCCGCAGCGTGTAGGAGCCATCCGCTTCCCGCGCAGTCCCCAGATTGTTCTCGACAAATTCGCCCTGGAGATGGAGCGTCTCTGGATCTACGCGCCGGTGGCCCATCAGCGCGCGCCACAACGGCGAATCGAATTCATAGAAGCGCGTCATCGCCAGCGGAGTTCCCACGATCAGCAAGGCGATGAGCATTTGCAGCACCGCCGTCCTGGCGCGGACACGCCGTGCACCGATGGCTTCGCCGCTCATCGCCTGTTCTGATCCGCCCAGACACAACAGGCAAAGCTGATGACCGCGAGAGCTCTCACGCCAAACAAGTCTTTCGAAACCCCAGTTTTCCCATCCGTCGAACGTTCATCTGCACGCCGCCTGTTCTGAGAATGAATTACTCGGTGAGACGAAAAGTTATCATAAGCTATGTCCAGTCAGTGCACGATTAACTCGCCAATCGGACCGAGTGCGGTAACTTGCGATTATCCGGCGCGACGTTTGCTTCACGATGATGTAATCGACTATCTACGATCCTTCCCAGCTGTTCCTTCATTTTTTGTGAGGTGCCAAGCGGTGCACCAGGAGCATCTATTGGCCCGGCTTCTGCCGTCCTGCGGCAGAGTCCATATCTTGGTCCATTCATGGTCCAATAATTGTTACTTGGGATTCCTAAGCGCGGTTTTGGTGGCCATCCGTGCCGCGTAGTTTCAAGCAGTTACCAAAAGATGGTGCACTGTCACGGCAGAGGCCGGAACTAGCGACTTCTTGAACTCCGTCAGCTCCCGAATTCAAAGCAAGCTAGGGCCAAGGCCCTCCAATCCGGGCCTCTTTTTTTGAGGGTCCAACAAGGGTCCAAAACTTGGCCTTTTTGCGACGATTTCGGGTGTCTCATTGCTATAAGGGCAACCGAATCAATGGGACTTAGAGTCTGCTCGTCGACTCATAACCCGAAGGTCGTCAGTTCAAATCTGACCCC
>DATNMU010000218.1:0-17985 GCA_035602195.1 Candidatus Acidiferrum sp. | reverse complement strand
CGCTCAAAGCGCCGGCGAAGGGCATCCTGCTCCTTTAATCTTAGGGCAATGAGCTTCCTCCGGACTGGCACAGCCTCTACACCGCCGGCCAGAGCTGCCTGAATCGTCATGCACCCGCGCCGTGACCGTCTCTCGGTAAGAAACTCGGCCGTCTGATGCAGGATCCGTTCTGCTACGGCGTACGCTGTCGGCTCACTCAGCGCGCCATGGATGAAGGCGACCGGTCCGGCTAGATATCGGGCTAACGCTTGTTCAAAGAGCGCCTGCTTGTTTCCAAACGCCTTATAAAGGCTTGCTGGTTGGATCCCCATCGCGGTAGTCAAGTCATTCAAAGAAGCCCCTTCAAATCCCTTTTGCCAGAAGACATGCATGGCGCGATCAAGCGCCTCTTCCAGATTGAAGCCACGCGGCCGTCCTGCGCGCTTTGGCGATCTGCTTACCACGACTTTTTATAGTTTACCATATTATTTAGTGATCGCTAAATAAGTTGCGACTTGTACGGGCTAGGCACCATCTAGACCGCTGTGCCCGCAACCAGGCCCTGGGGAGCCAAACATGTCACAGAAACTCGAAGGGAAGATTGCCGTGATTACCGGAGGCAGCAGTGGGATTGGACTTGCGACGGCAAAACGGTTCGTCAATGAAGGTGCGTACGTATTCATCACAGGACGCCGACAAAGTGAACTGGACGCGGCGGTGAGCGAGATCGGCCATAACGTGACGGGTGTCCAGGGTGACGTCTCGAAATTGGCAGATATCGACAAGCTGTACGCGGCGGTGAGGAAGCAAAAAGGCAAGCTCGATATCGTTTTTGCAAATGCCGGCACCGGCGCATTTGCTCCGCTCGAACAAATCAGCGAAGAACATTTCGACAAGCAGTTCAACGTGAATGTGAAAGGACTGCTGTTTACGGTGCAGAAGGCCTTGCCGCTGCTGCAGCCAGGCGGATCGATCGTGCTGAACGCCTCGATCGTCGCGACGAAAGGTAGCCAGGCCCTGAGCGTTTACAGCGCGACCAAGGCTGCGGTCCGATCGTTTGCGCGCACTTGGTCGGTGGACCTGAAAGACCGAAAGATCAGGGTGAATGCGATTAGTCCTGGCATTATTCCAACTCCGGGCTACAACACCTCGCTGGGAATGACGCAGGAGCAGGTCGATCAGTTCGTGCAAAGCTCAATCCCCAACATACCTCAGGGCCGTCCCGGCACGACCGATGAGATTGCCAAGGCCGTCTCGTTTCTGGCTTCCGACGATAGCAGTTACGTGACCGGTATCGAGTTATTCGTGGATGGTGGCTTGGCCCAGATCTAACCGCTCGGATCAGGCAGGGTTCCCGGCAGCGTGATCCGCTCTGCGCGCGAAGCGCGAGCTCTGACACGTTTTCTTACCAGCGCAGCCGTCTCGTGACTCACGGCAGTGCTAGCATGGTGCTCGCGCCGGATAGGAGAGTTCCGAGCCTTCAGACTAGGATCCGCTCTATGAAGGCTTGAGAGGAGGCGCTCTCCGGCGGGGTCTTGGCGCAACAGGATATGGTGCCGATTCGCACTTGTGCCGACAGATCGGCATACCGAGAGCGCCTGCCGTCGATCTCTTCGTAACGTCCTTCCTTCTGTTCCCCGTTCCCTTCAGGCATTTGCCCAGTTCAGACCGTCCAAACCACGAGGATCAACCATGGCCGAACTCTCCACGATCTACGACTACATGCGCGCCCATGCCGCGGTCCTGGGAGAGCGCATTCTTCGAGAGTACCCAGCACTCCACCAATTTGACGATTCAGTTTCACCTCGGATTGAAGGGCTGCTGCGAACACCTTTCCCTGCGCAGACGATCGCGATTATGGGAGTTGCCAAACGCTGGCAACAGGCGCGAACCGCCATGGTGGTCGCGGAGTGCGGCACCGGCAAGACATTGATCTCGCTCGGAGCCATTCATGTCCGCAGCCGAGGAAATCTGTTCACCGCCTTAGCGATGGTTCCACCACACTTGGTCGAAAAGTGGGCGCGGGAGGCGTTTCTGACATTGCCGGGGCTGCGCGTGTTCCTGATCGATGATTTGCGAAATGGCGGTGACGAGAACAAAGCCCACGGAGTGAACGAGGTGCGGTTGAGGCAGGGACGCATCGTGCGGGAAGGGTTGCATACGACGCTGAGTGAACTTCGGTTGCGAAAAGATTCTCCGAGTTCCCGTAAACGCTGGCTGTCGCTCTGCGGGAGATCATCGCTGTTTATCGTCGGGCGTGAGCGTGCGAAGCTCGGTTATTTCTGGCGCCACGCTTACCGGGTGCCACATTCCGGCCCATACGTTGGCTGTGTGGTGAATTCGGACACGGGCAAGCCGGTAATCGTGGACGAAAGCCGACTGACGGCGGGTGAGTTCGAGAAGGTCAAAATTGCCGAAACCATTGAGACCAGGGGAGAAAAGTCTTGTCGTCCGCTGCACAGCCCGCTGTGGCAGGCGGACGCGGACAAGATCCGCCGCATGGCACCGATTGAGTTCATTGGGCGCTACATGCCGGAATGGTTTGACTACGCCATTTGCGACGAGATTCACCAACTGGCTGGCGATACCGCGCAAGGAAATGCTCTAGGCACGCTGGCCTCGAGCACCGACAGGATCATTGGACTGACAGGGACATTGCTGGGTGGCTATGCCGACGATCTTTTCAACACTCTCTTTCGCCTCGAAGCGCGAAGGATGAAAGAGCACGGCTACGAGTGGGGCACCACAGGCCGCAGTTCGTTCATTCAGGATTACGGCGTGCTCGAGACCATTACAAAGGTCGAACCCGCCAACAATGCCTGCTCCAAGGCCAAAGCCACGAGCACAGTCCGGCGAAAGCCTGGAGCATCACCGCTGCTGTTTGGCGAATTCCTCATGCAGTTGTGCGCCTTCGTCTTTCTGGAAGACATCTCGGGAGAACTTCCGCCCTACGAGGAAACCTATCTGAGCGTTCCGATGGACGCTCCCATGCGAGAAGCGTACCGCGAACTCGAAGAGGACATGCGGAAGGCGTTGAAAGCCCACCGGGGAAATCGGTCCGTGCTGAGCACGATGCTCAATACTCTGTTGCTCTATCCCGATCACCCCTACGGAATTGGGACGCTATATGGGACTGAGTTCGATCCTGAACTTAAGCGCAGGGTGAGATTTGTCATTGCGGAACCTCGTGACCTTCCCGAGGACCGGATCTATTCGAAAGAACGAAAACTAATCGAGGAGATCAGGAAGGAACTGTTAGAGGGACGGCGGTGCCAGGTCTTTGCCGTCTACACGCAGAAGCACGACGTTACAGCCAGGCTTCAACGAATCCTGAGCAACGAGGGAATCCGCGCTGCTGTTTTGCGAGCTAGCGTTGATACCTCCAAGCGCGAAGCGTGGTACGCGAGACAGGTCAAAGAAGGTGTGCAAGTAGTGATCTGCCATCCCAAGCTGGTGGAGACCGGCCTCGATCTGCTGGACTTTCCGACCATCATTTTCTACGAATCTGGATACTCCCTACACACGTTGCGGCAGGCCAGCCGCCGGTCCTGGAGGATCGGGCAACGCCGCCCGGTGCGCGTGAAGTTTCTGTGCTCGGAAGGGACGATGCAAACATCATGTTTGCGCCTCATGGGGAAGAAGCTCTTCGTAGCTCTCACCATGGAAGGCAAGTTCGCTGGCGAAGGACTGCAAAACATCGATGAGGACGATGACATGCTCTCGGCCATGGCGCGGGAACTGGTCGAAAGGAATGGCATTGGCGAAACTGCCGACTCCGTTTGGAGAACCCTCAGTACAGAACATCAAAAGCTGTTTCCGCGGAAGTCTCGTAGCGACGATCATGGCTTATCCATCGAAATGCCGGACGCTCATCCTGACCCTGCGAATGTCGTTGCGGAAGCCATGGATACCAGGTCCGTGGTCGTCTTCGGACAGCGACCAGGCGCACTGGCTAGAAAGCGGCGAGCAAGGCCCATTGTCCCCGAACAGGCGTCCCTATTCAGCTTGAGCTAAATCAGGCAAAATAAGCCAGACGCCACACGTCACCTAGCCCGACTTCGTAAATTGAGGCCTCTAGGTGATGAGAACCGCGGGGTAGCCCGAAGGAGTTGGAAATGTTCAAACCGAATCTGAGCATTCTTCCAGAGCCTCAGAGGCAACTTTGGGGGGAGTTAAGTAATACTCCGAAGACGTTCGTGCTTTATGGAGGTACAGCTCTGGCACTTCGGCTGGGACACCGACAATCGGACGACTTCGACTTTTTCTCGAACCTGCCCTTTCACCCCAATTCGCTGCGCGACAGCGTCCCCTATTTGAAAAACGCCGAAATGACCCAATTCCAAGACAACACACTCACGGCGATTGTAGACCGGAATGGCCCGGTGAAGCTTTCTTTCTTTGGATCTCTGGAAATCAAGCGCGTTCACGACCCTGATGTTGTCCAAGAGAATGGGATTCAGGTTGCTTCGGTGCTGGATCTTCTTGCGTCGAAGCTGAAGACCGTTCAGTTAAGGGCCCAGGCGAAAGACTATCGAGACGTTCTGAGCACACTCGACGCGGGCTTGAGCCTAGCCGAGGGTTTGGCTGCTGCTGCGGCAATCTATGGGAAGGATTTCAACGGAGCACTCAGCCTCAAGGCGCTAACATTCTTCGAGGATGGCGACCTTCCCAGCCTGGCACGCATAGTGCAAAAGCGTCTCCTGGAGGCGGCAACTTCGGTAAACTTAAGAGAACTTCCGGCTGTTGTGGCACGATCTGGTCTGAGCCGCCGGGAAGCAGAATCATGAACTACTCTGAGGATCTCAAGCGCGTGGCAAAACGTGTTGTTTGGTTCAAGGCGCCCGAAGAGACGCTACGAGACACCAAACTGTTCCTCGCTCACCTGATGACCTACGGAACCCTCGACGATATCGCTACCGGGATGAAGTACTATGGTGACGCTGATTTCGATCTCGTCTTGAAGAATCCGCCTGCTGGAATCTTCGACCGTCGATCGTGGAACTATTGGAACCTGCGCTATCACCATGAACCGGTTCCGCCGCTGCCACAGCGCCTGTTTCCTGGAACTGATGCCGTTAGCACTTGATCCGTACAGATCATAAGCCTGTCGCTCCAGTCGTTCCTAAAGCTCGATACGGATACGCAACAATCCAACCGAGAAATTCCCGCCCGCGACCCGCGCTAAGCAGACCCCTCGCGTACCTTTCTCAATCGATTAACTGCAAATGGTGACTGCGGCTTGGGCCGTCGGTCATTTTCCAGAGTGTCATTCCAACACAACAAGGAGGAAAGAAGTATGTCAGAAACTAGTACGCTCATTGGCTACGGCGGCCGAACGATTGGCCGCGAAGAACTAGCACTGGTGCCAACACCAGTGGCAACGGAAACACACCGCCCGGTCCCGCATCACGAGATCGTGCAAGGTCTGGTCGAGACGCTCGGGTTTCGCCACATCGGCGTCGTCCATGATGAGTATGCGGTCTCACCAGACGGCATGAAAGCCTTTGGGGTTCTCGACCTCGCAACCGAGATGGCAGGGTGCCGTTTCTCCATCGGTTTGCGAAACTCCCACGACAAGAGCATGCGTTTGGCGATGACCTGTGGCTATCGCGTGTTCGTGTGCTCGAATATGGCGTTCGCCGGGGATTTCACTCCCGTGCTCGCGAAGCACTCGAAGTCGTTCTCACTCGTAGACTGCCTTTCAGTTGGCGTTGACCGGATGCAGCGAAACTTTGAGCCGATGCGAAAGCAAGTGGAAGCCTGGCAGAAAAGTGAACTGACGGACGTCACCGCCAAGGTGGTCATCTATGAGGCATTTGTGGAGGGCGAACTGGAGGCTCCAAGACACCTTGCCCGTACCGTGCATGACCTCTACTTCGAGCCGCAGTACGAGGAATTCCGGCCGCGGACAATCTGGAGTCTGTCGAATGCCTTCACGTCGGCATTCAAGGAACTGGAGCCCATCCCACAATTCAGAGCCACAGCGAAGCTGGGTGAATTCCTGGAAGCCCGGTTTTCACAATCGTTCTAGCCTGCGGGGCGGCCTTCCCAACAAGCAATTCCACTTTGCATTAAACGACCCATGCGGGCGAGCCACGTCCGCATGGGCTACAGAGAGGAGTCACCCTCATGTCTGCATTGTTTCCGCTTGGGCAAGTTGTGGCCACGCCTGGAGCGCTAGCTGCATTGGAGAGAGCAAAACAGCCGCCTACCTGTTTCTTGGCTCGTCATGCAAACGGAGACTGGGGCGATCTGGAGCCAACCGATGTCGCCGAGAACAAGTACAGCCTGATTCACGGATTTCGATTGCTGAGCAGCTACCAGACGAATGCCGGCGACAAGCTATGGATAATCACCGAAGCGGACCGGTCCGCAACCACTCTGCTCTTGCCAGAGGAGTACTGACCGAGTTGCATGAATCGAATCATTGGTAACCACTGTTGACCTCAAATCGCATTGAGAATCTCCTGTAGTGGAGCAATCGCGACCCATTGCAAGCCCCGAATCCCGCTTGTTCTTGCCCTGCCTTAGTAAGCGGATCGACGTGAATCGTCAGCGGCTGTGGGCTCGAAGTCAACTGAAGCCGAGCACTGGATGCGGAACATACGGCTCCTCTAGAGAAGCAATCTCCTCAGGCGACAACCGCAGTGTCAGTGCCGCTACGGCGTCCTGAAGATGATTCGGCTTGGTTGCGCCAACGATGGGCGAGGTGACCGGCTTGCTTAGCAGCCAGGCGAGAGCAAGCTGCGCGCGGGGAACGCCACGTCGCTCTGCGACCTGACCCAGGCGGTCCACAACTTCACGGTCAGTTTCTTCGGTCTTTGAGTACATGCTCTTCCCGAACTGGTCCGTTTCGTAACGCTTGGTGTGTTCGCTTTGCCACGGGCGAGCCAGGCGGCCGCGCGCCAGAGGGCTCCAGGGAATTACGCCGATACCCTCGGACTGGCAAAGGGGAATCATCTCGCGCTCCTCCTCGCGATAAAGCAGGTTGTAATGATTCTGCATGGAAACGAAACGGGTCCAGCCGTGAAGGTCAGAAAGATAGAGAGCCCTGGTGAATTGCCATGCGTACATGGACGAGGCGCCTATGTAACGCACCTTGCCGGATTTCACCACATCGTGCAACGCCTCCAATGTTTCTTCGATCGGTGTTTCATAATCCCAGCGGTGAATCTGGTAAAGGTCCACATAGTCGGTCTGCAAACGGCGGAGGCTCTGGTCGAGTTCGTAAAAGATTTCTTTACGGGAGAGACCGTGGCCGTTCGGCTCGTCGCGCATGACGCCATTGAGCTTGGTGGCGATGACGACGGCCTCGCGGCGGCTGTCGGCCTTCAAGAACCGGCCCAGCACCTCTTCGCTGGTCCCGGCCGAATAGACATTAGCCGTGTCAAAGAAGTTGATCCCAAGATCAAGCGCCTGACGAAAGAATGGTGCGCTCTCTTCTTCGTTCAGCGCCCAAGCATGGCTGCCGGGTTTTGCTTTACCCGTAGCAGGCTCTCCATAGCCCATGCAGCCGAGACAAATGCGAGAAACTTTGAGGCCGGTCTTACCAAGATTGATGTAGTCCATTGCGTCTCCTGAGGGGCACCGGTGTCTCAGGCCATTTTGGCCCGTGGCGATGTGTGCTTCCTATGAATAAGAGCATACTGCGCAAGGAACGATTCAGCGTATGCCATGTTCCCCCGAACGCTGTATCGTCATAATGGTTCTCATCATCGGGTTGAACATGCTCTTGATTACAGGCGCTTCCGGACGTATCGCACGACGTGCTGGCGCATTGCTGGCGCAACGAGGACATGGTCTGCGCCGATGGGCATCACCGCAGATCGAGCTGCACCCTTTCGGGTAAGGTACGCATCGCTTTGGCGGAGGGTTCATCTAATTCGCTATGGGAAACGAGCTAGCGGTTTCAGTGCTGGATCTTGTGGGCATGCGAGTGGGCGAGTCCGCGGGCGGCGCAATTGCCCGATCAGTGGACTTGGCGCAGCACGTTGAGCAGTTGGGATACAAGCGCTACTGGTTGGCGGAACATCACTCCATTCCTGGATTGGCTTGCTCAGCCACGCCACTGCTGATTGGGCATGTGGCGGCAGCGACAAAGACGATTCGAGTGGGCAGTGGTGGAGTGATGCTGCCAAACCACGCACCGCTAGTGGTGGCGGAACAATTCGGGACGCTGGAGGCGCTGTACCCAGGGCGAATTGATCTGGGGCTGGGACGGGCTCCGGGCGGCGACTTTCAAACGATGCGGGCACTGCGGAGAGACTTGGGGCAAACCGGGGAAGATTTCCCGGCGCTGCTCGCGGAATTACAAACCTACCTGGGGCCGGAGAAGCCGGGTCAAGTGGTCAAAGCGATTCCCGGACAGGGCAGCAATGTGCCGATCACCTTGTTGGGTTCGAGCGGCTTCAGTGCGCAACTTGCGGGGATGCAGGGGCTCCCGTTTGCATTCGCGGCACACTTTGCTCCGGACTATTTGTATGCAGCGCCGCAACTCTACCGCGAGCACTTCCGGCCAAGCGAGGCACTGCGGAAGCCGTACCTGATAATTGCGGTGCAGGTGATCGCGGCGAAGACAGACGCGGCAGCCCGGCGGTTGTTCACCACGCCACAGCAGCGCTTTCTGCGACTGATCCGAGACCAGCCAGTGGAGTTGCTGCCTCCGGTAGATTCCATGGAGCCGCTCTGGCAGGACTGGGAGCGGGCGGCTGTGGAGAACAAACTGAGGGCGGCGATTGTGGGATCGGACGTGACGGTGAAGGCGGGGCTGGAGAAGTTGGTCGGGGATACGGCGGCCGACGAGGTGATCGTTGTGACTGATACCTATGAGCACGCGGACCGGATCGAGTCGTATCGACGAGCGGCCGCCATTGCCACAATGATCGAGGTGAAGCCCACCGTAGCCGTTGAAGCCTAAAGTTCAGCCGAACGCCTGAGTTCGGGGGGCAGACCGGCGACGAAAGCGCTCCGGTTTTTCTTCCTGGAAAACCCAAGACCGCGTCGGTTCTCCGCTGTGTCGGCTTGCTTCACAAACAACACATTCCTCAGGAGCGCCCTCGGCGACCGATGTCCCAATCGGTCCGACCGCGAAAATTGAGCGCTTCTTCGGTCACCTGCCCGTGCAAACCAACCGTCTTCCCATTGTAATTTCGCGATCACACACGGGAGCCGCGTCTTCCAACTTAAGGAGTGAGAGCCATGTTTCAAGAATTGATGCCGCTACTAGCACAACGAATAGTGATTATCGCGTTGTCGCGCGTGAGCGACGATGAAATGCGTATCAATGTCGTTCCAAAGCCACTGAAGTTTGATCAGCAGGACGATGGCGCCGCGCTTACCACACCGTTGAGCGTCACTGGCACTCCCAAAGAACTTGATGAACAACTGCCCGGACAATTATTGGAGTTTGTGCAGGCTCACTTGGGGCTATCGTCAACCTTGAAGAATGCCAAGGAACAGATGGAGGCTGCCGCCAAAGCAGCACGGGAAGCAGCCAGAAAATCAACGAACGCGAAATCTCACAGCGGGTCCAGCAGGAATGCAACTCCAAGCGCGTTGCAAGTGCAGACAGGAGCCGGTCCGCAAGAGGGCTCAGATGATTCACAATCGAGTGCGGCACCAACGCAGGCCACCAATATTGGCACTGAGAGCGATGGCCTTGTCGCGAGTACGAGAAGCCTGTTTGACATTGAACCGAAGAACGATAACTGAGGCTGTCCAACTGTCCTGTCACGTCCGACACATTACATATCATCCTCGAAGGAGTCGTTTATGGAAGTACATTGCCTGGAACGAGAATTTGTCTACAACGGGGTCAAGCTGCCTGACACCACCCCAACGATGACACCTGAACAGGTCAGAGATACGTACACGCATCTGTATCCGGAAATCGCCACGGCTGCGATTGAGGGGCCTGAAACGGTCTCTGGCAAACTGGTTTACAAGTTTGTTCGCGCGATCGGGGCGAAAGGATGAGACACAGAAAGGCTGCTCGCCGAGGAGACGACAGCATTTGAATGCAAATCACCCACGTAAGCTGCCCTTTGTTAGGCCCGCGATAGCGCAATGCTGGCGACATAGCAGGCCAAAGAAATAGCGATGCCTGCGAGAGGCGCACTGAAAAAATAAACCTTACAGAGCGCAACAAAGCCACCAAGCATTGCCACTCCGACAACGAGCAGGAACGGTGACCGAAAGAGGAGTTGGTCGTGAGCCAATGCGAGATAACCGAAAACCAAGCCGAACAAAATAAGTCCCATGCTGTGGCTGGCATTGAAGCCCACCCAAGCCCGCCACATGGTTGTTTCTTTCGTAATGACAGGGGAAATCTGGCTCATGCTGACTTGCAGGGCGGGGTCTCGGGGCGAGAGCTTCGGCCCCCAGAACGTATAGACGAGGTGGACGACTCCGAGCGTAAGGACAATGCTCGCGCTAAAAACCATGAGAATTCTTGCGGCCAAGATCCTCTTCCTATTCTGCGGGTGCACTATTGTGAATATAGAACAAGCGGTCGTCCAGAGCGATTTGACGCCGCGGACGGCCGCTTGACCCCTCAAGACCGAATAGGGTGAACTCTCAAGATGCTCTGCGCAATTGCCTCTCGAAGTTGCCTCTTCGCATCTGGTCCAACTGGCGGTACAACGTTGTGATTTTTCCGGAGCGCTCGCGATAGTCGGACAGGTCGGAGGTAGTTAAACCGGACGGTTGTCGCAGTGTCTCGATTTGTCGATCAACCAATTGATGAACTTCGCGTTTGATGGCGGAGGCTGGGTCGGTCATCATACGGTTCCTCGGCGGAATTGTAGCTTATACCTGGCAGCCTGCCCAGAGCGCAAATAACAGCATGTTTTAGCTCCATAATTCTGTCACCCTCGAACAGCAACGTGAAAATGTCACTCCATGAGAGGAAGGACATACGCGTTGAGTCAGAAGGAACTGCAACGAGTGAACGTAATTTCCAGTTGCGTTAAAGGAGACATGGCGTGCGCCAGAGCCGCCGCACTGCTCTCGCTTAGCGTCCGTCAAGTGAGGCGTCTCAAGAAACGTTTGTGGGAGCAAGGGGAGGCGGCTCTGGCGCACGCCAACCGCGGACGGCCCAGGCCTCGTCGCCTGCCCACCCGAATCCGCCAAGCCGTCGTCCGCCTGGCCCGCACCATGTATGCCGGCTTCAACGATCACCATCTCTGCGAAAAACTTTGCGAGGTCGAGGGCTTCTCCCTCAGCCGCGAAACCCTTCGCCGTCTCCTGCGCCAGGCCGGTCTGGGATCTCCCAGGAAGCGTCGTGCTCCCGCTCATCGCCAGCGCCGTTTGCGATCCGCCCGTGAAGGCGAGTTGGTGCAACTCGACGGCTCGCCCCACGACTGGCTGGAGGGCCGCGGCCCTTGCCTCACCGCGCTCGGCATGCAGGACGACGCCACCGGAAAAATCCTCGCCGCCCAGTTCTTTCCCACCGAAACCGCACACGGCTATCTCGCGCTGCTTCGCCAACTTTTGCGCCGCCACGGCACCCCGCTCGCTTTCTATGGCGATCACAGCGGCATCTTCGTTTCGAGGTACTTCGGTACAAGATGCCAGCTGAGAGCGCCTAACAACCGCTTACGCCGCATTCGGATCGACGGACATGCGCCATCTCTTCAGTAGCCACTCCGGCACGTAGAATCGATGCCGATTGTCCTCGCACCAACCTCGCAGGCGATCCGACGATTCGTAGTTATCCTCGGTTAGACCCAAGCGTTGCGCCTGTATCTCAAATTCCGTCGGCGCTGAGCTCGAACCTTCGGCGATTTTCCACTACTCCAATTGGGATTGCCTCTCTTGCGGATCATTGGCGTTCAGCGCAGTGGCGTTGGCTGGATTTACAGAGAACTTATCGACTGATTCTCTGGGTACGCTAAGTCTCGCGTCAAGTGCGGGCCACTTGCGCTATCGCCGGCTACGCTCTTACAGCTTTGTTTTGGTACGGAGTTCCCTGAGTTCATCGAAGCAGGGGGCGCATTGTCGGATATGAGCTAGGACCAGGGTAGTCGCAGCATCCCCACGGCATGCGGCCAGTCCAGCGAGTGAATCGCGTCCCGGGCAGCCGATGCGATGAGGATTGGGGAAGTCCCGATGCACAATGGCCTCAAACGAATTTAACAATTCGGTCTCCCAGTCCATGGAGCGCCTCGTTTTCTAAACGAACCAAGGTCTCTTCCCGACCCGTAGCAGAATCCCACGATCCATGATTCGTGTCGACCGATATCTTTCGGCACGCACCCGCAGGGCGATGCGGATGAAAAGTTCAGTGAGGGTGAGACACATTCCTGTTTCGCCGCCATATAGGTAGGAGGGGATGTGAGGTCGGTTCTTCCACAGTCTTCGCACGGACACGAGGGATTTGATCCACCAGTCAGCCGCCGTACCTTTCGCTGGCCTGGGGCAGCGCGAGAGCTGGTGAGGGCATATCTGAATACCGTTCCGTCCAGACCATCTGGGACGGACGCGCCTAGCGCTCAAGTCGGCCTGAAGGCACTGATCACAAGAATTGCCGCGGTGTCCGGAAATCCGCGAGTGGCCTGTTGGAGGTTCGTGCGGCAGTCGGGCGTGACCTCGAAGCGAAGCTACCGGCAGTGGACAGAAGCCGAGCAACAGAAACTGCTCGACTTGATCACATCGCATACTTTGCAGGAGGTGACGGTGGTGCTCCGGCGCTCACCGACCTCGGTGCGCGCCATGCTGCATCGGCTGGGAGCCAGCGCTCGCATGGGTCAGGATTGGTTCACGAAATACACCCTGGCGGAAGCGCTGCATGTTCGCGCGGAAGAGGTGCAGAGGTGGATTGATCGTGGACTATTGCGCAGCCGAACCGTCGAGACGAGCGGGCTCCAGAGACAGATTATTGACGCAGAAGACTTCTGTGATTTCTGCAAGCGGCACCGTAGAGAAATCGTGGGCCACAGGTTGAATGCGGACCGGCTGAGTTTTGTGCAGACATTTGTTTTTCCACCCAGCCACATGGAGCTACTGCCGGTCCGGGAAGCGAAGAAGGAACAGGCTGCGTACGAGGAACAGATGAAGAAAGAAACAGACTGGGAAGAGGATATAGACGCGGATGATGAACTGGGCGCTAGGGCTTAGATCGCAGGCCGCCGCTCGATCGAAACCGCCGGCAGCGGCGGCCTGACCCCCTCAAACCAATGCGGGCTCAAGCGGCCGTTTGCGATTGAAAGCTGAAGCGCTTCCTCGCGATGAGATCAAGTTTTCTATACAGCATGGTGATTCTCTCGGATCGCGAACGATATTCGTCGAGTTCCGATGAGGTTAGCAATGCGGGCTTGCGCAACGTGTCAATCTGAACGTCGACCAACTGTTGCACTTCATTCTTGATGGCGAAGGCTGGATCCGTCATCGTCGTGGCAACCTCCGGAAAGCATTCTAATCCGTCTTGAGTCCCCGGTCGTCCACAACTATGTGGAAAAAAACTCACACTAGTTCCTCTTCGGCATCCGTCGCGGATCCGGCTGGCTGCCGATCGGCGCGGGTTGCAGACAGCGAAAGGAGGCTGGCTGCCCATATAATTTCTCTATGGCCCATCGCATTGTGTGCTCGTGCGTCACGTGCCCGAAATGCGGAGCCTGGATTGTCATTCGACCGCAGCCGGAGCCAGGCACAGACAAACCAAAGATGAGCACACACTGTCCTGTTCTGGAATGCGGGAAGGAATTCGAATTCGATTGGAGCGAGACGCGGGTTCACGAAGTACCGCTGGAGCTTTTCGAGCGCCGCCACTTCTACCGCTCCGAATTGCAAGAGGCCGGAACCTAGCGCCGTCGCCGCCGCCCCCGTCACACCGATCGGACACCGCGTCTGATCCTTTCAATCTCCCGCCAGAAGCTATTGCGGACCGCTGACACTGATACTCCGAACAGGTCAGCAATTTCCTTCCATTCGAATTCGGCAGCCCTCAGCGTAAGAACGGCAGCATTTCTCTCGCTGAGTTGCCGAACGATCTTTTCGAAATCCAGGCGCGTGTCTACTTGTCGGACCCAAGCATTGTCTGCCGCGTGTTGTGACAGTTCGCCGGCTCCTCCCACCAACTCGAGGCGGCTCGACTTGGCCGCATAGCGGCGAAGGGCCCGGCAGAATGCCACCAAGACAAGCCCGTGCTTCCGAGTGGACAGCGGCGCCCCGATCCGATCCAGGTAACGGGAGACCTGTGCAACGGTATTCTCCATGAGTTCAGCAGCTGGGGATTGGTCAGCGAGGAGAACCTGTGTCCGCTGACAGGCTTGTTCCCAAATCTCATGACCTGCCAATCGCACGTCGGGCCGAATCGGCCTTCCCGCATGATCGAGCTCCCGGTCCCACCAAGCAAGTATTCTCCCTGCGCGCGCCATCACTGCACCATTAATTCACGGCGAAACATGATTCACGACAAAATATTGAAGATTACATCCCGGGCCAGACGGAGGTGTCTACTTCGACGATGAAGTTCAGATTCCTACGGAATCGCTTCACGCGCCAAAGGAAGCAACCACGGGATGCGAAACCTCGCCCGCACGACACCGGTCGGTTCGATTACAAAGATCCCTTGAGAAGAGCCGCTCGCGGCGGTCGGGAAACCGTACAAATTGCCGGCCTGGAGGACTGTTTCTGGCGATCTTCTGGCGCCGAAGTGAACGTTATGCGGCTCTGAGAATCGATCTGATTCCGCAGCGTACTGACTAAGTTTGTTTGACCTCAATGGACGAACCAGGTACGAGTCCGCCCCACCAGCGCGCGAAGTCCCGCATTTCTGATAACTTGCGAAACGTCCGACGTATGGCGTGCTTGGCCTTCGCGTTTTGGCTGGCTGCGCGATCGCCTTCCGAACTAATCGACGGCTGGTCCTCACAACATTTTCTCGCCGAAAGGATGATCACCATCGTGATCTATTTCCGCCCGCAAGTGGTGAAATTTATTTTTGGCGGTCGGAATTCTGGACAGAGGAGAAACGAAGAGGACAGCTTCCGTCATGGGATGCCAATAAACATTAGCCAGGAGCGGGGAAAGCAAGACCCTAATTTGTGGACTTGGGATCATGGGTCACCACATCTTCCGAGACGGCGAGGATGCACCTTTGCCCGTCAAATTCGATCCGGTCGGCGGAATAGGCCGTGAGCTTGATTTCGCCCGACTTTGTTCGGATGCGGGTCATTACATTGCGAATGGGACCTCCTCGCCGAAGCTGCGTCACCAGTAGTCTTCGGTCGGCGGGATCGTCCCATATCTTTAGCTCGTGCACCGTGCGTCCGAGGACCTCCTGGCGGCAGTAGCCATAACGTGCCTCAAACGCAGCGTTGACCTCCAAGAAGCGGCCCTCCTCCAGCGTCGTAATCGAAAAGGCAACCGGGCTGGAATGGAAAATTTTCTGGAATTTCTCCTCGGAAACACGGCGGCCTGCCTCTGATTGATCAAGGGCTTGCTCAGCCTTCTGAAGATCCGTCAGCCGCTTTTCCAGTTCTGAACCGTAGATCTCAGCGGTGGAATAAAGTCGGGCGTTCTGGATGGCGACCGCTGCCGGTATCGCAAGCAATTCAGCGCGCCGAAGATGGTCCTCTGTAAAGTGGTTCGGTTCTACATGGCCGACGGAAAGAAATCCCAAGAACTCCTCGGAGGCAACCAGGGGGACGCTAAGCCAGGAACGAAATTCCTGGTGTCCCGTAAAAGTTTGCCATCCTTCTTGTTTTCGAGTGTCCGGGATCAGGAAGCGCCTTCGTTCTGACCAGATACGCTGAAAGAACGGAGAATCATTGGCCACGAATGTCAACGGACAGCGAGGAGATTTTTTCGAGGGTTCGAGAAAGGATTTTTCGCCCAAGGCCAACCAATGCGGACCGCCCTCGGGAACCAGCACCCGAGCGCACGTATAGGGAACCAATTCCGCCAGAGAGCGGAGTAATGCATCCAGAACGGAATCCATGTGCAAATCTTCGGTAAGGGCAAGCGTCGCCTTGCGCAGGGCCTCTGCCTCAGACCACGCGGAGTTCGCCTTTGCGAGATTCGCCTGGACTTGATCTTCGGCAAGCTTCAGCGCCGTCACATCAAGCGCGGTTCCGCCAACGCGCGTGATTTTGCCGTTAGGATCCTGACGAGGTGAGCCGCGCACCCACACCCAACGAATCTCACCGTCTGGCCTGACGATACGAAATCTTTCTTCGAAGTGTCCGCTTTGGGCTCCTCGCTCGAGCTTCGCCAGAACATGGACCCGATCATCGGGATGAATAGCCTCTTCGTACGAGGAGGGCTCCTTAATCAGAGACTGGCAGGAGCGACCGGTGATGGTTTCGTAGGCCGGATTGACGTAGATAGCCGTCCTCGTCTCGGGGTCGATCACCCAGAAGACTTCCTGGATGTTGTCGGCCATCTGGTGAAACTCCCGCTCGCTCTCCGCAAAGACAGTCTTAGCCCGCCGTTCGGTCCTGTGCATCTGACGGAAAACGTCGGCCAATAAAAGGGCAAAGACAAGTAGGGCGCTTATCAATGAGATCAGCAACGCTACGAAAACTCGCGGCGACTGAAGATTGGCTACGAGGACGGCGATGACAAGAACGGCCGAGGCGACGACGAGAGCGGGTGAGGCGATCTTCCAGTCCCGTCTCGGGGCTTCCTTTGGAAGCGTTTCAGAGCGGGGCTTGGCGGCTGGATCCACGGTGAGCACCCAGGTATTCTTGCTGCACTTACCGACAATAATACGCCGCCCTGGTTAGATCACCGTGTTGGGTGACCTCAAACTGGGGCCGAAATATCATCGAGCTTCGCGGGCGATATCAGAAAAACCTGTGCGAAACGCCTGTACTTCATGCGGAAGGTCCTCATGTCCTCCGAGCTAAATTTGGCTGTTCCGAGATCGAAGCGTTGTAAGCTTCCGATCAAGCACGCTTGCCAGCATAAAGGGAAGAACAGAAGCGTTTCCGGATGTTGTAGCGCTTGTGATATCTCGGTTGCCGGGCCTTCTGCAACGAGCGGGGCTTCGCTCGTAATAAATGGCTCAGCGACGGAATCGCAATACCGCAGGGCCCAATTGAGATCCCACAACCACGATCCACCCTTCTGAATTTCCTCGCGCATTTGCGTTATCGTTCGATTCTTAATGAACGGAGCTGGCGGTGGTGCCGGTTCCATCGAGGTGAGCGTCAGAGTTTTGCCGTCAGGGTGGACATCTTTGACGGTCCAGGTCTGAAGCGCTTTTCCTTCGTCCTCCTTTTGGGCAAAGAAAAGCGGTGAGCGAGCACGTATCATCTGCATGTACCGCAACAAAAAGCTCAGATGTTTGTGCCAATTGCGAAAATGCTTTGCAAGCAGCCTCCCGCGAATTCTCGGGAAATCATTCTCCAGCTCCCTAAACGCGTCATCCGCCGATTCCAGTGAATCCAATTCCGGCGCCGTTCCAGCGTAATCGTAGAATCCAGCTTCATGCCCAATCTGTTTGGTGCTCCGCATGGACCATCGTTGGTAAGGAATATCCAAGTGCCACAAAGGTTGAGGCAGATTTTCGCGAGCGGGATCTATAAAGCCGCGCATGTACCCTTGGGGAAGATAGTGGTCCCTTCTGCCTTTCTTTGCGATCACGATACGCCGATTGTAAGCTGGATTTCGTGGCTCTTAGAACAGTGTCAGAGCGGCTGCAATGATGTGCACTTCCCGAGCGCACTCCTCGTCATCATTTTCGGGACGATTCACGCGAGGACTCACCGGATATTTCATCATCAGGGCGGCATCAAAAGGCTTTAGACAATCCAGAACGATCTCAGAATTGGTGATGCCAGGGTCCAACCACCGCTCATAATCTTCGGGATTTAGAATCGCCGGCATGCGATCATGCACGTCGGCGACGAGAGGGTTCGGTCTTGTCGTAAGGATCGTGCAGGTTTCGAGAATATTGTTTTTCGGGTCGCGCCACCGGTCCCATAATCCCGCAAACGCGAATACCGAGCCGGTCACAAGACCGAAGTTGTACGCTTGTTTCTCTCTAGGCCCGGTTTTCTT
>DATNMU010000217.1:0-6986 GCA_035602195.1 Candidatus Acidiferrum sp. | reverse complement strand
TTTTATCGGCATAACGCTTGAGAGCCTCTTCCGCTGCCTCGCGAAATGAGAGTTTGTCAGCCTTGTGCTCGGCCGGAAGGTATCCCCCGCCAAAGTAGAGCTTTCCATCTGGTGTGATGAAAGATGTGAGAGGCAACCCGGCAGGCAGATTTAGAATGGCTTGCGCCCGCTGCAGTTGCGCTACCAGGTCCGGGGCAGCGTCGAAGTCAACTTTTATGGGGACAAAGTGGTGATTGATGTACTCTGCAGTCGCGACATTTGTATACGTGTCGCGATCCATGAGGCTGCACCAAGGACACCACACGGCCCCGACATCCAGAAGAATCGGGCGGTCTAGCTCTATGGCACGCTTGAAGGCTTCTGCACTCCAAGGGTACCAATCGACGGGTTGAGAAACTGCCCGCTTTAGGTACAGCGATGCCTGGCCGCCGAGGTGGTTAGGTTTCGCCTGTGCTTGACCAGAGGCGACCATAGAGGCCAGAGTCAGCACCAACAGAGAGATACTCCTAACAGTCTTGCCTACGAATTCCCGGCCCATATCTTCCCCACTCTCACTCCGCGATTCGGATTCTGTAAGGTTTGATCTTCTCACTGCACCAGAGATTTCTGGAAGATCTCTTCGACCACTCGTGACTCCACTTCGCCGGATTGGTTGTAAAGTGGCTCGCCGTGTGCGTCCAATACGAGAACGTGAGGGATGTAGCCCTTGTAGTACTGCTTGACCAGTTTTTGCTGCTCGGGTGAGCGCTGAATATCGAGATCGACAACCACAAAGTGCACCTGTGAGCGGTATTTGTTGTAGAGCTCAACCGTTCGCCGCGCCTGTCGCTTTGAATTGAAGCATCCTTCGCCATAAATAATGACGTAATTGGGCTTGCCCGGAACGAAACCTGATTCCGCATCGTCTCCGGTGATCAGGCGGCCGTCGAGGCTGTCACTCGTATAGTCGAGTTTTGAGTTAAGTTTCAGGTTGTCGATTGCAAAAATCGCTGGACCGGTCAGCATCAACAACATAAACAAATGCAGCACTGTTTTTCTCATGACGACTCCTCTACGTCCTTTGTTTTGCGCCAGCCTGAATGCCTCTGGCCTTCTCATACGATGAAGACCGCAACACAAAGTTACGCATTGCGACGCATAGCAGGATCAGTCGCACCACCCCGCACGGATTTCGAGTCCTGCGTTAAGAGCCAGGCAGTAGGGCCACGGGAGAACCCATGTAACTTTTTGTTTAGTCAGTTGCGTCTGATTGGAAGAAACGATTCTCGACGCTTTTCAGAAAAGAAAAGGAAATAAATAAATGAAGGTTTCAATCATCTCCAGGAGGCTGCTACCAGGCTGGCCTTGCTGCTGGCCACCGGCGCATTCGCGGCAAACAAAGGAAACAAGGGCTCAATAGAACTGGATAAGTCCACAACCGTCAGCGGACATCAACTGGCCCCAATACAAGCTTACTTGGGACGGAACAGGTTCTGACGTTGAGCTGATGATCTTGTCCCATGGAAAACTAGTGGCAACTGTGCCCGCTCACTTGCTTGAACTGAGTCGACCCGAACCTAACAACGCGACTGAGTTGCCCACTAACGATGATGGAAGCCAGTCGCTGACCAAGATCGATTTCGGCGGCAAGAAATACGCGCTGACTTTCAGCGATGAGTCGGCGATGACGGGATCGGCATCGCAGGATAGCAGCCAGCAAGAATCCAGGAGCGCAACCGCTCGACAGTCCGACTGCAAGGCCACGCAAACAATAGCCGCAGTCATTGTTTGCGCGCTCGTGCTACAGACTCATCCTAAAAGAGGCTCCCGCATTCACAACAAAAGAGGAGGCAAAATGCCGGCAGCAAAGCTTGTAGTTATCTACCCTGTCCCGACGGATCTTGAGCAGTTCGAGCGTCGCTATCTTGAGCATCACGTGCCGATGGCCGTTGATAGGCTGGCGGGCAAGACAAAGATCGTCGCGACGAAGGTGTTAAGTTCGGCGCAAGGTGGCTCCGCACCGTTTCACAGGATTGCAGAGATCCATTTTCCTTCGATGTCGGCCTTACAGGCGTGCGCCGCTTCTGAAGGAGCCAAGGAAACTATCGCGAACGCTGTCTCCATTTCGACGGGCGGTCCACCGATTTTCATCGTGGCGGAAGAAGAGACCTTCGTGTTCTAACGTTGGGCCGACTAGCATTGCGAGATCCAAGACAGGGGCGTCTGGCTCGTACTGGCGAATACGCTCTACTCCTTGAATGCCCGGCTGAATTCGGCGGTTACGCGATCTCCAACCCAACCTTACATCGTGGTGCCGTCACCTCGCCAGGAGTGGTTCTTGCATGCTCAGGGTAATCTGTAACTTTTCGTTCCCTGTTGCGTCTAACTGATCGTCGGAACTACACTGGTAGCGTTGCAACGCATGCGCAAAGTCGGCATTTTCGGTTTAGCGGTCTTGTTCGCCGCACTGCCAGTCATGGCCTGTGCTGTGCCGAATGCAGCGATGACGGCGGCCGAGCGGGAGTGTTGTAAGAAGATGGCGGGACAGTGCGGGGACATGGGGATGGCAAAATCCCATCCTTGCTGTCAGGTAACGGCCACGCCTGCTGATTTTCACGCTCTAAAGACGGCCTCTTCGCAATTGCATCATGTCAGTTTGGTTCTGTTGCACGCGCTTCCCCCTACCGCCCAAACGGACGTGTACGTCTCGCTGGCACAATGGTCGTCGCGTGTTTCGTGCACGCATAGTCCACCAGGACTAGAGTCTCTAATCACCACTGTCCTAAGAATCTGATCATCTTTCCTCTGAGTTGCTAACGCGCTCGTGCGTCTGCACGTTCGTGCGTCTCCAAAACTTGTGTGTTTGTGATGCGGAGGAAAGATGCAATCCACTTATTTGTCCCGAAGTCTCTTCGGGTGTACTCGTATTTCGCTAATTACTGTCGCTTTGTTCGTTGGAACTCTGGCGCTTACCGGCAATGCTGATGCTCAAGAGACACCGCGTTTGCAGAGGCAGGTTCCTGAATCTCCCGCCATGGGAGAGCACACTGCCGGGCCAACGTCTTTGCGTGAGTTGACGCAGGAAGCGGAGCAGAAGAACCCGCAGCTTGCGGCCTCGTTTCACGCGTGGCAGGCCTCACGAAACGTTCCCAAGCAGGCTTCAGCGCTACCCGAGACGCAACTTTCGGTGCAGCAATTCAGCGTGGGCAGCCCACGTCCTTTCGCCGGTTACAGCAACAGCGATTTCGCCTACATCGGGTTCGGCGCGTCGCAGGACATCCCCTACCCAGGCAAACGGCAGTTGCGCGCCCATGTTGCCGAACACGAAGCGGACTCCATGGAAGCGCAGACCGATTCCATCCGCAGAACGGTGGTGGGAAATCTCAAGATGGTCTATTTCCGCCTGGCCTACATTCAGCAAACCCTCGGTGTTCTGCAGAGAAGTGACGCACTACTGAATCAGGTTCAAGAAGCGGCTGAGGCGCGCTACCGTGTGGGGCAAGGCAATCAGCAAGATGTGCTGAAAGCTCAATTGCAGCACACCAAGATTCTCCAAGAGATCGCCCACCACCATCAGGAAGAAGGATTGCTTGAAGCCCAGATCAAGCAGGTCTTGGGACGAGCGCAGGAGTCCGCGGACATCGTTGCTGAGACCGTTACCTTGCGAACGCTTTCGTATTCCGCAGCCGAACTCCTGCAGAAAGCTCGCGAGCAGAATCCGGACGTGCACTCAAAGCAGGCCTCCATCCGCCAGCAAGAGACCCAGGTTGAATTGGCGCACAGGAATTTCCGTCCCGACTTCAACGTCAGCTATACGTACGAGCATACGGCTGATAAATTCCGCGATTACTACATGGCGACCTTCGGCATTCGGCTGCCGAATCGTGGGCGCCAGAAGGCCGAACTTGCCGACGCACAGGAGAACCAGGAGCGCGCGCGGCAAGAGCTAGACGCTGAATCGCAGCGCGTGCTTTCGGAAGTGCAGCAGCAGTACGTGCGTGCAAAAACTGCGGAAGAGCGCTTGAAGATTTATAGCGACGGTCTCGTCCCGCAATCGGAAACTACCTTTCAATCGGCCCTGTCTGCTTACCAATCGAACAAACAAGACTTCGAGAGCCTGCTTTCCGGGTTCCTCGATGTTCTGAACCTCGATTTGGAATATCGGAATGAGTTGGTGGAGCACGAATCGGCGCTGGCTGAACTGGAGCGCCTTACCGGGCTGGACCTGCCATGAACGAGCGCGACTTCAGAACGAATACAAACGAAGGATCAGACATGCTCCATACAGAACACAACAATTATCGCCGGGCGTTTTGGATTGCATTGACCACAACGATTGTGCTCGCGATTGTGGCCTCCATCTTGTGGTGGCGCTTAAGCCATGCTGGAACTGCTCCGCAGTCTGGCAACAGTTCCGCAAGGGAGTCCATGAAGGCGATGGCGGATACTTCATCGGCCAACGCCTCGGGTTCCGAGCGGGGAGCGGGAGGCGACTCTCAGGAGGGCAATATGCAAGAGACTCCGCTTGCACCGATTCAGCTTACGCCCCAGAGGATGCAGAGCATCGGCATTGTGATTGGGAAGGTCGAATCCAAACCGGTCGACACTGAGCTTCGTTTCTATGGCAACGTGCAGGTGGATGAGCGCCGGCAAGCCTACGTGCAGACCCGCTTCGCTGGATGGATTCGCAAAGTCTATGCCGACGCTACGGGGAACTTTATTGGAAAGGGCCAGCCGCTATTTACGATCTACAGCCCTGACCTTGTCTCGACCGAGCACGAATACTTACTGGCAAAGAAGAACTCCGAGTCTTTGCAGCAGAGCAAGGTGAGCGGGGTGGCTTCGGGTGCGTCTTCTCTCTTCAGTGCTGCCAAAGAGCGACTTCTGCAATGGGAGGTGTCTCCTGCCGAAATCGAGAAGCTGGATCAAGGCGGAAAGGCCATCACGGATCTCACCATCTCTTCTCAGGTTTCGGGCTACATCACGCAGAAAAACGCGCTGCCCAATATGTACGTGCAGCCCGAAACCATGCTGTACACGATCGCCGACCTTTCCGACGTTTGGGTACTCGCCCAGGTATTCCAAAGCGACGCAGGGAAGATCAAGCCGGGTGATCCGGCGGAGGTCACAGTCGACGCGTATCC
Source organism: Candidatus Acidiferrum sp. (assembly GCA_035602195.1). GTDB lineage: Bacteria > Acidobacteriota > Terriglobia > Terriglobales > Acidobacteriaceae > Sulfotelmatobacter. The sequence goes on along the minus strand of DATNMU010000217.1, from coordinate 1,863 downwards.
CGGACGAGTCTTCAATGGGCGCGTGGATTACATCCTTCCGCAGCTGGACATGAACACGCGCACGCTGCCGGTGCGGCTGGTGTTTCCCAATCCTGGGCTGAGGTTGAGGCCCGGAATGTACGTCAATGTTCGCGCGAAGCTGGCAATGGGACGCCCGTTGGTCGTCCCGGCCAGTGCAGCCTTTCATTCCGGAACCAAGAACTTGCTATTCGTCTACAAAGGCGAAGGAAGCATTGAGCCGCGCGAAGTCGAATTGGGGCCTCAAGTCGGCGATGAACTGGTGGTCACGAAGGGCATAAAAGCACAGGAACAAATCGTAACTTCGGCGAACTTCCTGATTGATTCCGAGGCCCAATTGCAGGCGGCGGCGGGCGCCTTCATTCCTCCTCCTCCCGGTGCCGGTCAGGCGGCTTCCATGAATGCTCCCGCACAACAGCAAGCGAATGTGGAATTGACGACTGATCCCGATCCTCCACACAAGGGCAGCAATACGGTTCGCGTCAAGCTGACAGGCCAAGATGGGAAACCGATCACGGGAGCAAACGTAACCGCGACCTTCTTCATGGCCGCAATGCCGGCGATGGGAATGGCCTCTACGAAGACCGTCATCAATGCCAGTGACAAAGGCGGCGGAATGTATGAAGGCAAGGGCGATCTCGGTTCCGGCGGCACTTGGCAGGTCACGGTCAGGGCACAACAAAACGGACAAACGATCGCGAACAAGCAGCTCGCGCTCAATGCCACGGGAGGTATGTAATCATGATCTCCCGAATCATCGAGTGGTGCGCCCACAATCGCTTCCTGGTCTTCACCGGGGTGCTTCTGCTCACGCTGACTGGAATCTGGTCCATGGGCCACATTCCGCTGGACGCCCTGCCGGACATTTCAGACGTGCAGGTGATTATTCACACCAACTGGGAGGGCGAGCCACCGAACATCATCGAAGACCAGGTCACTTACCCGATCGTGACTGCTTTGCTAGCTGCGCCGCGGGTGAAAGCGGTTCGCGCTCAGACCATGTTCAATGACTCCTACGTCTTTGTGGTGTTCGAAGACGGGACCGATATCTATTGGGCTCGTTCTCGCGTAGTGGAGTATTTGCAGACGATTGCCGGGCGCCTTCCTGCAAATGTACATCCTGCCATTGGCCCGGACGCGACCGGTGCGGGTTGGGTGTATGAATATGTTCTCGTCGATCACAACCACAAGCAGAGCCTGGCCGATCTGCGAAGCATTCAGGACTGGCACCTGCGTTATCAGCTGGCAACCGTTCCCGGTGTGGCCGAAGTGGGGAGTATCGGTGGGTTCGTGCGCCAGTATCAGGTGCAGCTTGATCCGAACAAACTGCTCGCTTATGGCATACCCCTCTCGACCGTTATTGACCGAGTGAAGTCGAGTACGAATGAAGTTGGGGGCCGCGTCCTCGAACTGAGCGGTACGCGATACATGATTCGCGGGCTGGGCTATCTCAAGTCGCTCGATGATCTGGCAAACGTCCCGGTGATGGCTAAGAACGGGACGCCCGTACTCATCAAAGATCTAGGCACGGTTTCCTTCGGCCCAGACTTGCGGGAAGGTGTAGCGGAGTGGAACGGCGAAGGCGAGACCGTGGGCGGCATTGTCGTCATGCGGTATGGGCTGAATGCCCTCAATGTCATCAATGGCGTCAAGAAGAAGCTGGCCGATATCAAAGGATCGCTGCCGCCGGGAGTCGAGATCGTCTCCGGCTATGACCGCGGCGGACTGATCAGCGAATCAATCAACACTTTGAAACATAGCCTGCTGGAGGAAGCGATTATCGTTTCCCTGGTCATTATTGTGTTCTTGTTTCACTTCCGCTCAGCGCTGATCCCGATTCTCACC
>DATNMU010000216.1:0-71992 GCA_035602195.1 Candidatus Acidiferrum sp. | reverse complement strand
CAAACGCGCTGGCAAGCCTCAGAAGCGATAATCGCGGGGTCATGTTATGTCGCAGGAATATCTATCCGTCGCGATCTGGGAGCCGCTGCCCGGCATGGAGTCGGCGTCGCTCGCGACTATGCGCGAACTGAACCTGCTGGTTTCAAGTAAAGGGTACGGGCGCGACCTTCTCTACCGCCGCGGAGATGAGCACTATCTTCTGCTTCGTTATTGGAAGTCCGAGCAGGCGCGCAGTAGTGCCCAGGAAGATCCCGAAATCCTTCGCTGCTGGGCTCGTTTAGGGAACGAAATTAAAATCCTGAAAGTCTACGAGAAGCTGGAAGAAGTCGGCGAATAGCTTGTGTTGGGACAGCACCCTTCAGCTTTGCTCAGGGCAGGCTCTCGGCTGTCCGCCGAGCGAAGCTCGGTTAGATTTTTCTCGAGGCCTCAACGACAGATGTCAACATATACGAAGCTCACCACCGAATCCGAACTCCCGCCGCTCGACGAAGCCAAAGAATTCCCCTGCGGCGCAAAAACCATCTGCATCGCCAACGTCAACGGCACATTCAGCGCCATGGACAACGTCTGCCCGCATCGCGGTGGCCCGCTAGGGCAGGGAATGATCGAAGGCGGAAAAGTTGTCTGCCCCTGGCACGGCTGGGCCTGGGACGCAAAAACCGGCGCGGCCGAGCAAGATCCCACTGTCAAGGTCGCGGTTTATCCGATTAAGATCGAGAACAGTGACGTGCTGATCGAAATCTAGTGTCATGCCAAGCCCAACTCCATGAGTCCGATCACTCACTTTTTTACTGGATGGGCTCTTGCCAACTGCTTCAGCTTAGAGCGGAGAGATCGCGCTCTCGTCACACTTGCGTGCGTCGTGCCGGATGTCGATGGCTTGGGCATCGTTCCCGAACTGCTTACTCGAAACTCCACTCATCCGTTGTTGTGGTTCTCTCTGTATCACCATACTCTTCACAACATGGCGTTCGCGGTGGTGATTTCTTTGATCGCGTGCGCCCTCGCCTCACAAAAATGGAAAACTGGACTGCTCGCCTTTCTGAGTTTCCATGTGCATCTACTGGAGGACGTGTTGGGAGCCCGTGGTCCGGACGGCTACCAGTGGCCTATTCCCTATCTGCTGCCCTTCTCTTCGTCAGTGCAACTGAGTTGGCGCGGACAATGGGCTCTGAACGCCTGCCCAAACGTTGTGATCACCGTTGTGTTGCTGCTGATCACGTTTTGGCTGGCTTGGAGAAAAGGATTTTCCCCCTTGGAGATGGTGTCAAGAAAAGCCGACGCCTCGGTGGTGGCCGCGCTGCGTCGCCGCTTTCCCATCAGGATGGCCGTCCAAGAATGAACGCGTCTTCTGGATGCGAAAGAAAAGCTAAAAGCTAAGTCAAATGCACTCTGCCGCGAGACACTTTATGTTGCAAAGTCGCAGCCATCTGGTCCACATCTCCCGGGGAAATATTCACCGCCATATGATCCGCCAGCAGCGGCGTTCGATTGCTTCCCACCGCATCCCGCCGCACCTGGATCAGTAATGCCTGTACCACACTGGGATCATATTTCTGCGGGGAGAGCCGCACCAGATCGCTCAACGCCCCGCCCAGCGACAGCGGCTCGCGATAGGGTCGAGTACTCGTCATGGCATCGAAAGTATCCGCCAGCGCCATGATCCGCACCGGCATCGGCAATTCTTCGCCCGCCAGCGCATCAGGATATCCCGACCCATCGCTGCGCTCATGATGCCAGCGTACTGACTCATGAATCTTCGGCCACGGAAATTCCACGCTGCTCACGATCTCGTATCCGACCACAGTATGATCTGCCATCTCCCGAAATTCCTCGGGATTCAGCGCGCTGGCCTTTCCAAACAACCGCCGATCTACCGCAACTTTTCCAATATCGTGCAGATATCCGGCGCTGCGCAGCGCAGCCACTTCTCCCGCGTCAGCACCCATCGCTTCGCCAATCGCCGCAGCATAGCGCCCCACACGCAGCGAGTGCCCGTGAATGTTCACGTGCTTCACATCGATGGCAGTCGCGAATGCTTCGAGAGCGGTGTCATAAAATCCGTGCAGCGAAGCCATCAATCGCAGATTTTCTGTCACGCGCTGGGCCAGCGTCTGCGTCAAAGCGTGGTTCTGCACCGCCAGCCCAATGTAGCTGCACAGCAAATCCATCGCATCCAAATCGGCCGCTTCATAAGGCGCATCCTCGGGCCGCCGTCCTAACGCAACTACCCCTGCCAGTTTGCCCGCCGCTTTCAGCGGTGCCACGCACTTAAAAAGTTCGGGCGCAACATTTCCATTGGAGCTGAGAAAAACCGAATAGGTGGAAGCGTTCAGCACAATCGGTCCGCGCGCCGCCGCGAGAGCGTGCGCGTGTTTGGGTAGAAGAGGGATGAACGCAGGTTCCGGCAGCATCGCAAAACCTTCCGCTGCCACGGACGTGAGCATGGTGGGCCGTTCGTTGAAAATGAACAATGCCCCTTCGCGCGCCCCCGCCGCTTCCATCACTGCCGAAAGCATTCGCCGCGCCGTCTCGGAAAATTCGCGCTCCGCTGTCAGCTCGGGCCCCAGTTCGGAGAGAGCTTCAACGGTGCGCAACAGCCTGCGGAAATTGTTGGTCTCTACGGTCACGTTTCGCGGCGCGAGAGCTGAACCAAATTGAGCGTAACACGCGTGAACACGCGTAGGGAGGACGTTGTGTTGGTTAGTTTGGTGCAGTGGTTATGCGGTTAAAATTAGGTGACGAATCTGATTCCCGCCTCGCCGCAGGCTGATTAGAAATGCTCGCGCAACTCCGCGAACCGCCCCACAATCACCAGTCGCTGAGCCGGCGGTGCCGCGTTCAATTCTTCATGTTCCAGAATCCACGTATCTCCATGCGGCACGAACACCGCATGCAAACCCGCGGCCAGCGCCGGATTAATGTCCGACTTCGGACTGTTCCCGATCATCCACGTCGAGTCCCGCGCCAGCGCATGCTTTTCCACCAGAGCATGATAGGCCGCCGAATTTTTCTCCGCCAGAATCTCCGTCGCGGCAAAATGCTTTTTCAATCCCGAGCGCTCGATCTTTCCCGTCTGCTCCGCCACCGCGCCCTTCGTCACCAGAATCAAACGATGTTGTGCTCCAAGATATTCCAGCGTCTGAAAAACCTCCGGCAAGGGCTCTATGGGGTGATCTTCGATGCTGTGGGCAAAGCTCCTGATCTGCCCATGTAACTCCGGCGTTACCGGATTCACGCTCAGCCGCTCAAACGTATCCACCAGCGCATGCGCAAAGCTGTGCAAACCATAACCATGCTTCACGATGCATTCCCGCTCCACATCGTTCAGCACTTCGCGCACCTGCTCCGCAGAAAACTCGTGATGATTCAGGAATGAAATAAAGCGTGCGATCGCCCGCTCAAAATAGACATTGTTCTCCCACAATGTATCGTCCGCGTCGATGAGAAGTGTCTGGGGAAGCAAGCTCTTAACTCTTTGCCTTAGCTCAAATCTCAAGATGCAGTCTGGCTGGCGCCGACCACATCCTTTCGAACAAATATTTGCGACAATGAAGTGCCGAATGCAAGCTGCCGAAGCCCAGAGCTAAAAAGCTAATGGCTAAAAGCTCTCCTTACACCCATTCCACGCGTGCCCGCGGCCCAATAATTCCCGCCTTGTGCCCCATATCCAGCAACCGCTCCACGCCCTCGCGCCCTTCCGGACCGTAGTCGAGCGTCCGTTCATTCACATACATGCCTACAAAGCGGTCTGCGGTCTGCGCGTCGAGATCGCGGGCAAACTGCATCGCGTAAGACAATGCTTCTTCACGATGGTCGAGCGCATACTGAATGCTGTCACGCAATGCGCCGCTAACAGCCGACATCAACTCTGGCCCCAGCGCCCGCCGGATCGCATTTCCTCCCAGTGGCAGCGGCAGCCCAGTCATCTTTTGCCACCATCTTCCAAGGTCGATCACGCGATGCAATCCAACCTTGTCGTAAGTCAGCTGCCCTTCGTGGATGATCAGTCCAGCTTCGTAATTCCCCGCAAGCACCTGAGGAATTATCTGGTCGAACGGCACAACCTCCGTCTGCACTCCCGGCGCAAACAACTGCAGAGCCAGGTAAGCAGTCGTAAGCTTTCCGGGAACCGCGATGCGCTTCACTTTGATCTCGCTCTCCGTAAACGCCCGCGGCGAAACAATCATCGGACCATAACCTTCGCCCACGCTTCCGCCGCACGACATCAGCGCATACAAATCCTGAATATAAGGATAGGCGTGAAACGAAATCGCCGTGACGTCATAAATTCCTTCGCGCGCCTTCTGATTCAAAGTCTCGATATCGCACAACGTGTGCGTGAAGCGCAGCCCCGCCACCCGAACCTTATTGGTAGCAAGACCATAAAACATGAACGCATCATCGGAATCCGGACTATGAGCAATGCTGATCTCACGCACGTCCCGGCCCGCATTGCCTGAAATCCTTGCTTCTTGTTCAGAAATAACCGTCATGAAATTGAACTCCGCCGTCGATTCTCTGCGTTCTTCAGGGGCGGCTCTCTTGCCGGCTCTGCCACTTCGCCGCAATTCCCGCCGCTGCCATCACCTTGATCACTTCCGCAAACAGAAACCAGTAAAGCCCCCAGCGGAACGCCTGCGCGATCGAGTGTGCAAGAACGCTCAACCAGGCCAAACCGCCAGTAAAAAGTATAACCTCGCCCAAAAGCCCGCCCAGCGCGGCGCGTGCGAAAGTTTTCCTTCCGCGTTCCATCACAAATCCCGCCGCCCATGCCACCAGCGGATAAGCCAGCAAAAACCCGCCTGTGGCGCCGAACAACTGTGCCACCCCACCCGCACCGGTGGGATTGAATACCGGCATGCCGATCGCGCCCTCGGCCAGATACAAAGCGAGCGCCGCGAATCCGCGCTTGCTGCCCAGCAGCAAGCCAACCAGCAGCACGCCAAAATTCTGCACCGTCAGCGGCACCGGAGTGAACGGCAGCGGAATCGTAATCCGCGCGCACAATGCAACAAACAAACTCGCTCCCACCACAACGGCAACTTGCCGCGCGGTCTCGGAAGCGCGCGCGTGCTGCGCACTCAATGTTTGACTACTGGCCACTTTGTCCATGGAAAATCTCCTAACTCTCAACGCGGGACATCAGGGTTCCACGCTTTCTGATCGATGCTCGCCCTCTGCTTCGCTCGCAAGTCCGTGCGCCGCATGCGCAGCCAGCAAATGCCGCCGCAATCGCATGTACAAGGCGATCGCCACGCACACTACCACCAGCGTGCTCACACCCAGGATCAGGAACCACCAGATCATCCGCACAACCGAGTAGGATAACAGAGAGCAGCCAATGTGAGCGCAGCTGCCCAAGCCTGCCCCTGCGCGAATCTGATGGGGCTGTCCATTCGAGCGAAGCTCGATGCTCGGTTCCTTAGCTCGCTTTCGCAGCCGTCATCTTCTCCCGCATCATCTCCACGCGCTTCACGATGAACTTCAATCGCTCGCGCCCCCACTTCGAACTCATGATCACTTTCTCAATGGTTCCAAACATGTTCGGGTCGCCGGCCTTTTCTCGCAACTCTTTCAGAAACGGCTGAACCTTGGCGAAGACAATAAACATTTCTCCACTCACCGCCGGTTGCAGAAATAAATCCGCGTTCAACGCTCCCTGCAATACGAACGCCGCCGCCATACTCCAGTACCCGGTGACCTGGCGCAGCCAGTTGTTCTCCTGTGTTCCTGGAGTAAACGCGACTTTCGAGAAATCGTCGGCGCTGCGTGGCCAGAATCCGCCGACCCACCAATTGCGCGCCTTGCGCATCTCCGCCTCACGGCGCAAATCGTAAAGTTGCATAATCAGTTGGGCATCCGCAGCCGTAGCCTTCTTCGCCATAAATTCACCTCACAGGAAATGTGGTAATTGGGAAATTGAGCGATTGTGTAATTGTGCGATTAAGCAATCGAAAAACCCGCGAAGCAAATGAAACCCAAGCCAAGGCAAATTACGTAATTACCCAATGACTCAATCGCCCAATCACTCAATGTTCAGGCGCTGGTAGTCGCCGCCGCTTCCGCTGCCGGAGCCGGTCGCTCGTAATCGCACTCTTTATTCGGACAAGCGATCACCGGCCCGGCTTTCAAAAATTTCTCTACCAGATACTCGCTGCCGCAGCTCGGGCACTTCTCCGGGATCGGCTTATGCGCCGAAGTAAATTTGCACTTGGGATAATTTCCGCACCCGTAAAACGTATTTCCCTTGCGCGCGCGTTTCTCCACCAGTTCGCCATCCTTGCAGTCCGGACACTTCACCCCGATAAAATTCTGCTTCACATACTTGCATTCGGGATATCCGCTGCACGCCGTGAACTCCCCAAACCGGCCATGCCGGATCATCATATTCCGCCCGCACTTCGGGCAAAGTTCATCCAGCGGAATGTCCGGAACTTTCTTGCCCTGGTCCAGGCGCCGCGTCGTCTTGCAATCGGGATAACCCGTGCAAGCCATGAACTGCCCGAAGCGCCCGCGCTTCAGCACCATCACCCGCCCGCAGTTCTCGCAATATTCTTCCTGCGTGGTCTCCTGCACGTCGGCCGAATCCAGATCCGGCAGGTTGATGGGATTTTCTTTGGTGAACGTGCAAGTGTTCGGATCTTCCTTATCGTAAGTGCTGCAAGCGTAGAACGACCCGTGCCTGCCCCACTTGATCACCAGCGGTGCGCCACACTTCTCGCACTTCTCGTCTGTGGGCTTCTCCATCCGCTTGATGTTCTCCATATGCTTTTCGGCATATTTGAGATCCTTCGTAAATTTCTTGTAGAACTCGGCGAGCGTATCGGTCCACTTTTCCTTCCCTTCTTCAATCTCGTCGAGCTTTTCTTCCAGCCCGGCAGTGTAGGCCACGTCAAAAATATCGCGGAAGTTTTCCACCAGCAGATCGGTGACCACTAACCCGATCTCAGTCGGAGTAAACTTCCCGCCCAACTTCTGCACGTACTGTCGCTCTTGAATCGTCGACAGGATCGCCGAGTACGTTGAAGGACGCCCAATCCCGCGCTCTTCCAGTTCTTTCACCAGCGACGCTTCGTTGTAACGCGGCGGAGGCTCGGTGAAGTGCTGCTCCGGCTTCAACTCCTTCAGCGTCAGCTTCTGTCCCGCTTCCAGTGCCGGCAGCTTGTGCTTCAGTTCCTCGTCTTCCTCGTCCTTGCCTTCCTTCGACTCTTCATAAACTCTCAGGAATCCATCAAACTTCAGCACCGATCCCGTCACGCGGAACCAGAATGTCTCAGCCTTGCCCTTCGCGTCGATATCGACCGTAGTTTGGTCAAACACCGCCGGCATAATCTGCGACGCCACAAACCTCTGCCAGATCAGTTTGTAAACCTTGAACTCATCTTCTTTTAAATACTGCTTAATCTGGTCGGGATGCCGCATCGCCGAGGTCGGTCGAATCGCCTCGTGTGCCGCCTGCGCTTCCTTCTTCTCTTTATATGTATTGGGAGTCTCCGGCAGATACGTCGGCCCGTATTCCTTGCCCACGTATTCGCGCACTTCCTGAATCGCCTCAGGCGCAACCCGGGTCGAATCGGTACGCATGTAAGTGATCAGACCGACGAGTCCCTCTTCGCCCAGCTCCACACCTTCATACAGCCGCTGCGCAATCATCATCGTGCGCTTCACGCTGAACCGCAACTTGCGCGAAGAATCTTGCTGTAACTTGCTGGTCGTGAAAGGAGGCGCTGCATTCCGCCGCCGCTCTTTTTTATCGACCGACCGCACCAACCAATCGGCCTGCTCCAGCGCGGCGCGAATCTTTTCCGCATCCTCGCCGTTCGTGACTTCAATCTTCTCCTCGCCCTTGCCCAGAAACCGTGCGTCGAATGCCGGAGGCTTGTTCGCCGCCAGATGCGCATCAATCGTCCAATATTCTTTTTTCTCGAACGCCTTAATCTCGCGTTCGCGTTCCACAATTAGCCGCAGCGCAACCGTCTGCACCCGCCCGGCCGAAATCCCGCGGCGAACCTTATCCCACAACAGCGGAGAAACTTGATAACCCACCAGCCGGTCAAGCACGCGCCGCGCCTGTTGCGCATCCACCAGATTCTGATCGATCGCCCTGGGATGCTCGAACGCCGCCTGCACCGCCCTCTTAGTAATTTCGTTGAACGTCACCCGCTGAATCCGCGGCGGCCCTTCTTCTTCATCCTTCTTCTTTTTCTTTTTCGCCTTCTTCGTGCCGTTCTCTTCGAGTTCGCCAGCCAGATGCGCCGCAATCGCCTCGCCTTCGCGGTCCGGGTCGGGCGCCAGAAAGATGGCATCCATCCCTGCCGCCATCTTCTTCAGCTTGGCCAACACTTTTTCTTTGCCGGGGATGACGACATAATCCGTCGCGAAATCGTCGTTCGTATCCACGCCCAGCGTGCTCTTGGGCAAGTCCTTCACATGCCCCAGCGAGGCCTCGACAGAGAAACCCTTCCCCAGATATTTCTGGATGGTCTTCGCCTTCGCTGGCGATTCGACAATGACTAAACTTTTTATCAACACTCCCTCATCTCTCTAAGATTTGTCTCGAAACTAGCACGAATGGGACAGCCGCAACAAGTTACCGTGAAAAGCTTTTAGCTTTTAGCCGTTAGCTTTTAGCTTGAAATGCCTATGCTGCGGACTTCCTCAGCTTGCACGACAATGCTGGCAACATCCTCATAATCTCGCTTACGTCCGCACTCAAAACCTCGTATTCCGCAGCCTGCATGAATCCCAAGTCTTTTGCTAAGAGGAAATGGTAAGACAGTTCAGCCCCCGACCCCATAGAGATCTGGACGTAGCGCGCCATCTCTCCATCGGAGCGCCTTCCGCAACCCTCCGCCAAGTTCGCGGCAATCGACGCGGCCTCACGCCGAATCTGACTCGTTAGCCCGAACCGCTCTTCCTTGGGAAGCGCAAGTGTGATCTTATACACCGCCAGTGTCAGCTTGTGCGCCTTCTCCCAGACCATCAGATCCCTATAATTTCGCACAGCGTCCTCCGGCGTATTCCGTAAAGGATTGAAGGGTTGAGCTAAAAGCTAAGAGCTAACAGCTAAAAGCTTTTTACAAAATTCTTCCCCGCCATCTGCCTCACTTTCCCCGCCAGTTCCAGCTCAAACAGCGCCGCGAATATCTCCGACGAAGACAACTCATTCTCCAGAAGTTCTACCAACTCATCGATATGCGTAGCCTCGTCTGCCTTCAGCAATCTCAGAATCCGCTTTTCATGCGGAGGCAGCCCATCGTCCGGGAATAGAGATGCCGAACTCGCCTCGCCGGATTCAGGCGCCGCTGGCGGCGTCAGCGCCATTTTTACCTCCGGCGGCAAATCTTCCCACACATCTTCCCAGGTCGCAACCAGCTTCGCGCCCTGCTTAATCAGCGTGTTAGGCCCCCACGAATTTTTATTCGTCACGTTCCCCGGCACCGCAAAAACATCGCGATTTTGCTCCAGCGCACACCGCGCCGTAATCCGCGTTCCCGAATATTCCGCGGCCTCCACCACCAGCACTCCCACCGACATTCCACTCAAAATCCGATTCCGAATCGGAAAATTCTGCGGCGCCGCAAACGTTCCCATCGCAAATTCCGAAACGATCGCTCCGCCCAGCGCCAGAATCTGCTCCGCCAATCGCGAATTCTCTTTCGGATACATCACGTCCACTCCCGTCCCCAACACCGCCACCGTCTTGCCCTTCGCCGCAATCGCCCCGCGATGGCTCGCCGTATCCACTCCCCGCGCCATCCCACTAATAATGACCAGCCCCTGCCCCGCCAGATCGCACCCCAGTCGCTCCGCCATCCCCGACCCATACGCCGTCGGATGCCGCGTCCCCACCATCGCTATCCCCGGCATCTTCAGCACCTCAGCATTCCCCCGCACATACAGCACCAGCGGCGGATCATAAATCTCCTTCAGCCTCACCGGATAGCACGCATCTTCCCCCGACAGTACCGTCGCTCCCGACCCCGCCGCCCGTGCAATTTCCTCACGCGCCATCGCCGCCGATTTTCCCGTCGCAATCGCCTGCGCCGAAACCGCCTGAATCCCCGTGCTCTCCAGCTCAGTCAGCGACGCCTGAAATACTGCCTGCACGCCGCCAAAGTGTTCCACCAGCTTCCGCGCCTTGGTCGGTCCCAGTCCTTGCGTCAGCGAAATAGCGAGCCACTCAAGAATATGAGTGGAAGGGGCAGGTGCAACCAGGGCGTATGCCACGTCGATTCTCCAATCTTCACAGCGCGAATCAGATACGGACTGCGCGGACTCTAGTGACTCCACGAAACGCCTGTCAAGGGAAGCGGTCACAACCCCCGTCGAAATCCCTCTGCTAAAATCAAAACAGGAATGAGACGTCTACGCATCTCTGCGATCTCCTACCTCAACACCGCTCCCCTGATGTGGGATTTCGAACACCGCAACCCCGAACACGACCTGGCCCGCGACTTCGACATTTCCTACACTCTGCCCTCATCCTGCGCCCGCGAACTCGCGGCCGGAACCGCCGACATCGGCATCATCCCCGCCGCCGCTTACGCTCAAGTCCCCGGCCTCTCAGTGCTGCCCGGCGTAGCCATCGCCTCCCGCCGTCCGGTTCGCTCCATCTTGCTGGTCAGCAATCAACCGCTCGAAAAAATTCGCACCATCGCCCTGGACACTTCTTCCATGACCTCGGTCGCTCTGACGAAAATATTGTTCGAAAAATGGCTCGGCGGCGGCCGAACCTTCACTTCTTTGCCCCCCGACATCGACAAAATGCTCGCCTCTCACGATGCCGGATTGCTCATCGGCGATCCCGCCCTGCAGATCGACCGCTCGCGTTACTTCACCCTCGATCTCGCCGAAGAGTGGATTCGCCACACCGGCAAGCCCTTCGTCTTCGCCTTCTGGGCGGTCCGCCGTCAAGCCCTGCAGGAAGATGCCTTGCGTGGAGATGACGTATATGAGCAGGCCCGATGTGAGGAGGCCTCATGTGGGGACAGCCGCCCCCGGCTGTCCGCGTCGCGCAGCGACGCTGTTCTCCCCGCCCAAGACCTGGCCGCAATCTTCCAGCAATCCCGCGACCACGGCCTCGAACCCGCAAGCCTCGACCAAATCTGCCGCGAATGGGCCCCACGCCTGGCCCTCACCGAAGCGAACGTCCGTTCTTACCTCACCGAAAACATCTACTACCACCTCGATCCCGCTTGCCTCGAAGGTCTCCAACTCTTCTATCGCTACGCCGCCGAGATCGGAGCCTTGCCCCCCGCTCCCGAAATGCGCTTTCTCAACGTGAACGAAAGCTTGTGTAGCGCGATCTAGATATAGCGCGATCTAGCGCATCCCCTGTACACTCCTTCAAACCTGAATGCTTCACTTCGATCCACTGCTCGCCGTGCCCATCTGGCACAAGCTTCGCCGCCTCGGTGGGCCCGGCCTCGTCCTGCTCGGCGTCGCCGACAATTCCGTCATCCCCCTCACCGGTAGCATGGACGTCCTCACCATCTGGCTCGCCGCCCGCCATCGCGAACCCTGGCCCTACTACGCATTCATGGCCACGCTCGGCGCAGTCATCGGCGGCTACATTACTTATGCGCTCGCCCACAAAGGCGGAAAAGAAACCATGGAGCGCAAACTCTCCCGGAAAAGAGCGAAACAGGTCTCCAAGGCCTTCGAGCGCTGGGGATTCTTCGCCGTCGCCATCCCCGCCATCATGCCGCCCCCATTCCCCTTCGTCCCATTTCTGATCGCAGCCGGCGCCGGCCAATATCCGCGCGCGAAATTCTTGGAATCCCTCACCCTGGGACGAGGCGTTCGCTACACCATCGCAGCCTTCCTCGGCTTTCACTACGGCACCCACATCCTCCGTTTCTTCGACCGATACTACAAACCCGCGCTGGCAATCCTGATCGGCCTAGCAGTCATCGGCGCAATCCTCTCCCTGATCCAATACCTTCGCATGAAGAAAAAATAGCGGGGGAATGATTTACAGGAAATGGTGTGAGCTAAAAAACGGCTGCGTCATCCCGAGCGCAGCCGTTCTTCAGGCGAAGCGAGAGCCTGCCCTGAGCGAAGTCGAAGGGGATCTCCAGCGGATATTCACCAGCGGCTTTCCTTCGTGAACCTTCGCGCCCTTAGTGGTAAAAAGATTTTGTCCGTGACGTGTTGAATCCCTCAGCCCTTGGCCCCATCCCCCGCGCTCCGCTAGAATGAATCTGTACCCTCATGTCCCTTACCAAATCCCAAGCCCTCGACCTCTTCCACTCCGACGACCTGATCGGCATCGGCATGGAAGCCGACTCGCTCCGTCGCTCCCTTCACCCCGAGGGCACCGTCACCTACATCATCGACCGCAACATCAACTACACCAACTTCTGCACCGAGTACTGCACCTTCTGCGCCTTCTACCGCCCCCTGAAAGGCCCCGCCGCCAAAGAGGGCTACATCCTCGAGTTCGACACCATCTACGAAAAAATCCGCGAGACCGTCGAACTCGGAGGCACCGGCGTCCTCATGCAAGGCGGCCTTCATCCCGACCTCAAAATCGACTGGCACGAAAAAATGCTGCGCGGAATCAAAGATCGCTTCCCGCAAATCCATCTGCATTGCTACTCCGCATCCGAAATCATCGCCATCGCCGAATACAGCTCTCTCAGCATCCGCGACACCATCCTCCGCCTGCGCGATGCCGGACTCGATTCCATCCCCGGCGGCGGCGCTGAAATTCTCGACGACGAAGTCCGCTACAAGATTGCCCGCCTCAAATGCCTCACCGCCGATTGGATCAACGTCCACCGCACCGCCCACCAGCTCGGCATGCGCACCACCGCCACCATGATGTTCGGCGTCGGCGAAAATTACGAGCACCGCATCAACCATCTGCAGGCGCTCTACGATCTTCAGGAAGAAACCGGCGGCTTCACTGCCTTCATCCCCTGGAGCTTCCAGCCGCAACACACCGCCCTCGGCGGCCGTCACTGGGACGAAGCCACCGCCGTCGAATATCTAAAAGTCCTCGCCATCTCGCGCCTCTATCTCTCGAACTTCCTGAACGTGCAATCGAGCTGGGTGACGCAAGGCCTCAAAGTCTGCCAGATGGGCCTCCGCTTCGGCGGCAACGATGTCGGGTCGGTCATGGTCGAAGAAAACGTAGTCCGCGCCGCCGGCGTCACCAACTGCACCACCGAAGAAGAACTCCGCCGCATCATCCGCGACGCCGGCTTCCGCCCCGCCCAGCGCGACACCCTCTACCGCCAATACTTCCTGAACTAACACCGCTAACTGATCGCCTAGCTAGCGCCGCAAACCGTGTGGGCACGGGCGACCCGCCCGTGCATCCCTCACCACAGCACATGTAGGGACAGCCGCCCTCGGCACGGCAAGTGTGGGGACAGCCGCCCCCGGCTGTCCGCGTCGCGCAGCGACGCCCCGCTCGTGTGGAACGGACACTCCTGTCCGTTGCCGTTGCCTTTGACTTTGATTTTGATTTTGATTTTGAATCCGCCTCGCCCCGCTCGGGTCCATATTTTTCGCAACCGGGAAGGGCACGATTTCAATCGTGCCGAAAGCCGAGCACAAAAAGAATCCGGCCTCAGCCGCTGAGGCGGGAGACGCCGCCAAATCCAGTCCTTTATTCGCCGCGTGTTCGCCGCTATTGTTCCGACCTCGTTGCCTATAAGTATCAGAAAACAAAATGAATATAAGCGGGATGTGCGTTTGACGCAGGGATTGCACGCGGCGTACCATCCGCCTTTGGGAGGACTGCGCGATGGATAAGGTGTCGTCATCGGATTGCATTGGAGTGGCGGGTATCGTCCTTGCCATCCTGCTCGTCGTGCTCGACAAGGCGGGCAAGTTGAAAGGCGGATGGCTGTACGGCTTATTGTTTGTGGCCGGTCTGATGACTCTGTTTATAGCCGTAGGTAATGACTGGGTAATGGACGCGCCTACAAAGTGGAAGGTGTGGAGAGGGCTATTGATGTTTTGTGTGGTTGGCCTAACTTATAGCGGGATAGCGATCTGGATAACTCCTTCCGAAGAAAAGAAGACGGAACAGCATACCGAGTCGGAGGCGAGGCCGGGTGTGGGCGCCTCGCCCACCACATCTCAGACGGTTACCTCTCGCCCTCAATCCGGACTTGCCAGCAAAGAGGAAAGTGTCAGAACTCCCACAGTTCCCCCTGTTGTCCATCTCATGTTCAAAGACGCCGCCCTATTGACTCCTGAACGGAAGAAAAGGATCACAAACGATATAAACGGGGTGGCTCGTTATTTAAGGAGTTTCGGACCTCTGGGACTTCCCATTCCCGATGACCTTCCGCCTATAGGCGTAGATACGAAAAATTCCAAAGGGGAGGGATGGTCATTCAACAGCCAAGGTGACAATAAGTACTACTACAACCAATTCACGCTGCAACAAGGGGCTTTGGATAAACAAACCAAGATTACTGAGGCATTCCTGTCATTCGTGGTTGGACGTTTCACTTACGAACCGCCGCCGCCCATGCCGCCCAATCTCGAGCAGATGACCCCACAACAGTTCTTGGAATCCGGCCACACGCCGGCGGCAATGGATCGGTCATACCGATGGATGACGAGCGTGGTGATAGTTCAGTACCTAAACCATAGCTACTGGAATAGACCTCTTGCTGAGAACGAGAAGCCTGTTTGCCCTGACCGTGGGAATGGGATGTCGTACTACTTTTGGCAGATGCGCGAACGTTTCGGGAAAGACTTTGCGGACAAACTGGCCGTGCTTACATTGCGGGCCTCCGTAGATAAACCTTACACTGGGGCGCACGCCGACGCGGTTCATCCTTACAGATACTACCTGTACGAACGTCTCACCCTAGCTGACTCTGTTATCGACAACGAAAATTCGAGGATGCCCGAAATTGATTCGATTCTCAAAGAGTGTAGTTGGCTGCCACTAACCTAAGCAGCCTTAGTGAGTTCCTTGTATCCGAGGTTGTCAGAAAAATGAGTTTCAGCATCGTATCGCGAAATAGGAACGGGTTCTTGCGGTTGTTAAATCGCCACGTCATTTCGTCAAGGTAGGCCGGAAGATGCTTTGCCGAGATTCGATGCCGGGTGCCCCGCTTCTCGCTTTTTCAAACGACGATCGCGATTTTCCCGCTTTCTGAAAATGCAAACGGCCCCGGAATCTCCGAGGCCGTCGCGAGAACCAATAAATCGGCACCCCTTCAAGGTCACTATCATTATCCAGACAATACCGCCACAAATCCAGTTACTTTAAGGAGGGCCGCACTCCGCCCGCGAATCACTTGCCATCCGCTGTAAAATAGCCTCAGCGAGGTGCCCATGCCGCAACTAACGCCGCAGGTTTCCGAAGTGCTCGAAAAAGCGCTGGCGCTCTCCACCCAGGACCGCGGCCTCATCATCGACCGCCTCATCGAAAGCCTTGACAATGACCCAGCCGAGGAAGGTGTTGAGGAGGCGTGGTCAGAAGAAATCAAGCGCCGCGTCGAAGATATCGAGTCCGGTCGCGTCGAAATGATCCCCGGCGAGGAAGTTCATCGACGCCTGTTGGCGCGGCTGTCCAATGGCAAGAAGTAAGCCTTATCGTCTCCATCCGCTGTCATGGCTGGAAATCGAAGGCGGAGACGAGTGGTACGCGCAACGGAGCGCCCAAGCCAGCACAGATTTCGTCGTCGCCGTTTTCAATGCGATTGAAAGCATCTGCGACGCTCCACATCGCTGGCCCAAATACCTTCACGGCACCAGGCGCTTTGTCCTCGGCCGTTTCCCGTTCTACATTGTCTATCTCGACACCGCAGAACTCGTGAACATCGTAGCCGTGGCTCACAGCAGAAGAAGACCGGGGTATTGGAGACAGCGTCTCTAGAATTGCTTCTCACACGCAAGCAGGCCTAAAAATGCAAAGGGCCCCGGAATTTCCGAGGCCGTCGCGAGAAGCTATAAATCAATACCCTGCCAAGGTAACAGTGTTATTGTCGTACCGCCGTAGCAGTAAATCAAGTTACTTTAAGGAGGGCCGCACCCTGCCCAACAAACCCTCCACTCGTCCCTGAGAGACAATCCTCCGAAGATAAAATGGGCCATATATTTCACACGCGATGCTCGCCGCCCGTCGCCGAAATTCTTACATCCCCCACCACGCTATCGCCGGTCGCAACTTTCTTCACATCACCAGCGAGACGGTTCTAGCAGCCTGAAAAGACGGCACTTCTTTCCTCCTGCCAAAATGCCTTCGTCTTGGCAAGGGAATTGCTACCTCTAACATTGCTGCCGCACTTGGAGGTGTTTCATGTCCGCAATTGGCGACGCTGAATTCCTTCGACTGCTCAAAACCGATATTGACTACTTCACGCGCGCGGTAGAGCGCTTCGAGTCGTTAGTCCCGCGCGTCTGTGCACCAGTTCAAGATCAATGGAGATTGCAGGCGCAATCCCGCCGCAACTTCGCCCTGGAGTTGGAAATTCTTTTGGATAAAGCCGAGCACTGCGTGACTGCTTCAATGAACGGCAAGACCAAAAGTAAAATGAACTCCGCAACGCATTAATTTCACACTCGATTCATTCCTACACAGCGGCGGTCACTTGGCCCCCGCCGCCCAGTAACTGCTTCGCGCCAGCACCGTCCGGCTGCCTGCATCCCGCAGCCTCACCCGCAACTCATGCAATCCCGCGTGCGGCGACTTCGGCTGTATGCTCAACAAATACCGGCTGCGCAAATGATTGCTGAAATCGATCATCCGCAAATCGAAATTCTTTCCCGTGGCAAACATCTCATACTCGCCACCCGTCATCGATGCCACCGTCTTCGGCATATTTTTCTTCATCGCCTGCGCCGCCATGATCAGCGGCGCCAACAGATCCGGCGACGGATTCATCTCGTTCTTATTATTTCCCCGCATCGTATCCAGAATATTCGACCGCGACGGAGAAAACACCAGCGCATAAACCGCCGTGCTGCTCTGCCCAATATTTGCCACCACATCCTCCACCTTGGCCTGGCTCCCGTGGTCGCGCGTCTCGCTGATCAGCAACAGCACCCGCTGCCGCTCTTTCGGAACCTGCTCCAGCAGCTTCACCGAATAATCCACCGCATCCAGAATCGCCGCGCCGCCATCGCCCGGCTGCAAATCCCGCAGCGTCCAAGCAATTTTTTCTGGACTCGCCGTAAAATCCTGCTCCGTCTTGACCGCGCTGTCGAACTCCACAATCGCCACCGACCCACGCCCCTCGGCCATCAGCGGATCGAGCATCGCACTCAGCCCGCGCATTCGCGGAAACTCGTAATCCGCACGCCTCCCCCGCTGAATCGCAACCACCATCGCCACCGGTTGCCCTTCGGTCACCTCATCCAGATGCACCGCCTGCTCCACCCCGTCATCCTCCACGACGAAGTCTTTTGCCTCAAGCCCATACACAATTTCGCCCTGCGCGCTCTTCACCAGCGCGGGAATCACCACCACATTCGATTGACTATGAAGAGTTGTTTCTTGAGAAAGTGCGCTGCCCGTCAGCAGCGCCAACAACAAGAGAAGATGAACTCCGCCCCGCCTCAGGCTAGCTCGCCTTGCGGTTTTCGTTCTCGCCCAGCACTTCATCCAGCGCATCTGCTAATAGATGCGCGCGCTTCTGGTAATCGGTTGCCCCAGTATCCTTCGTCCGCTTCAAAAGATGATACTCATCCGCAATATTGAGCGCCGCCAGCACCGCCAGCCGCACCGTATCGATCGTATTCGTCGCCTCGGCCACCGCCCGCATCTTCGCGTCCACATACTCCGCCAGCTTCGAAATATAATCCGGATCGGATCCCCGCAGGTTATACGCCTGATCGAAAATCTCCACCCGCACGCTGCCGTTCTGCGCATCCTTCACCGTCGAATCCTTAGCAGCCGTAGCCATATTTCACCAACCCTTGAGTAATTTGGAGATCGGGTGATTTAGTAATTGAAAGCCAGCCACAGATCCCGGTTTCAATCGCCAGATTACCCAATCGCCCAATCGCCAAATTTACTAACTCGCCCGCTCCTCCGCAATCGCTTCAATCTGCTCCAGCATCTTTTCCACGCGCCCGCGAATCTCTTCCCGCTCTTTCCTCAACTGCACCGCTTCGCGCCGCAACACCACCAACTGCTCGTCGCGCTCTTCCAGTTGCTGCCGCGCCCGCTGCGCATCGCGCTCCGCCGCCGCCTGCGCCTGCCGCGCCGCCTTGTACCTCTCGATAGTGCGATAAACTTTGTCTTCCAGCGCCTCAAAATCGTCTGCCGGAACCTTATCCGTCACCTGCTCCACCGCATTCAAAGCCATGATTGCACTTTTCCCGAAAAGAATTCCAAACTTTCCCGCAGTATACTCCACCACCCTGTGAATTTAGCATGGCCCATAGGTGCATGCCGCGCAGGAAGTGACTATAATTCCCCGCATGAAACATCCAGCGCACTCCCTCATCGCCCTCAGTGTGATTCTGGCTTTCGCCGCGCTCCCCAGCGCCGCCAAAACCTCAGTCGAACTCAAAGACGCCCAGGGCAAACCCGTCGGCTCAATCACTTTATGGGAAGAAAAATCCGGGGTCGGCCTCCAGCTTCACCTTCACAATCTTCCCCCCGGCGAGCACGCCATTCACTTCCATCAGAATCCCAAGTGCGATCCCCCGGATTTCAAATCCGCTGGCTCCCATTTCAATCCTGACAGCAAGAAGCACGGATTCGATAATCCCGAAGGCCACCACGCCGGCGACATGAAAAACTTTACCGTTGACGCAAAAGGCAAAGCCAACGCCAAACTCGAGGACACAGATGTAACCCTCGGCAGTGATGCCCACTCGCTCTTTAGCAACGGCGGCACCGCCATCGTAATCCACGCTAAAGCCGACGATTACAAGACCGATCCTGCCGGCGCTTCCGGCGATCGAATCGCCTGCGGCGTAGTCACGAAGTAGTTTCTACCGGCACAAATCATGTGGGGACAGCCGCCCCGGCTGTCCTCCGAGCGTAGCGAGGAATCTACTTTCGCCCACGCAACTTCCCCAACCTCTCCGCCGCCCTATCCAGCGTCTCCACCTTCTTGCAGAACGCAAACCGCACCTGCCGCGCTCCATCCCGCGCATCCCGATAAAAACTCGACCCCGGCACCGCCGCCACTCCAATCTCTTTCACCAGATATTTCGTAAACGCAACATCATCCTCAAATCCAAACCCTGAAATATCCGTCATTACGTAATACGCTCCTCGCGGACGAAAACACTTGAACCCCGCCGCCTCCAGCGCCGGAATCAAATGATCGCGCCGTACCCGATAACCCTCCGCCAGCTTCGCGTAATATTCCGCCGGCAAACTCAACGCCACCACGCCCGCCTCCTGCAGCGGCGCCGGCGCGCCCACCGTCAAAAAATCATGCACTTTTCGGATCGCATTCGTAATCTCCTCCGGTGCAACCGCCCATCCCACGCGCCATCCCGTCACGCTGTACGTCTTCGACATTCCATTGATCGTCACCGTCCGCTCCCGCATTCCCTCCAGCGACGCCATCGAAATATGCTCGGTCCCGTCATACAAAATATGCTCGTAAATTTCGTCGGTGATCGCGAGCACGTCGCACTCAACGCAAAGATCGCGAATTAATTCCAACTCGGCTCGCGTGAAAACTTTCCCAGTAGGGTTATTGGGTGTATTAAGTATGACGGCCTTCGTATTCTTATCAAACGCCGCCCGCAATTCTTTCTCATCAAACGTCCACTCGCTGCCCGCATTCGCTGGCGGCCGTAACTTCACAAACCGCGGCCGCGCCCCGCTCAACACTGCGTCCGGCCCGTAATTCTCATAAAACGGCTCGAAGATCACCACCTCATCGCCTGCGTTGCACACCGCGAGCAAAGTAGAAATCATCGCCTCAGTCGACCCGCAACAAACCGTAACTTCTTTTTCCGGATCGACCGCAATCCCTTGCCACACGCCCATCTGGCGCGCAATCGCATTGCGCAAATTCTTCGCGCCCCAGGTGATCGCATACTGATTCACGTCGCCATCAATCGCCGCCCGCGCCGCTGCCTTGATTTCCGCCGGTGCCGCAAAATCCGGAAACCCCTGCGCCAGATTCACCGCCCCATGCAGCGCCGCCTGCCGCGTCATCTCCCGAATCACCGACTCGGTAAACCGCGAAACCTTGTCGCTAAAAAATTGTTTTTGGTGGGTAGAGAGAGAAGAAATAACATCCGCCATAGCTGGCAGATTAGCACAACAATTCAATTAGGATTTGTCATCCTGAGCGAGGAATTTGCTTTGCGCTAGCAAAGCAATTCCGCAGTCGAAAGCCTGCCCTGAGCGAAGCCGAAGGGGATCCCTTACCTGTGTACGAGACCGCCAGCCTCGAAAGGAATTTCTGCTTCTGCTCATTCGACGGCGCCATCCGACTGCACCGCGCCCGTTACACTTCCGCGCCCCAATGTAGATTTTGGGTGGCGCAGCGCTTCCAGCGCTGCGATTAAGGATTCACCTTGGAGTCGTGGCTTTAGCCCCCGAGGTACGCGCCCCCCACGCCCTAAGCCCGCTGCACCCCACCAATACCCTTCAGCGCCCCAACCATCTTCTCCGCCCACTGCGCAATCTGCTCATCCCGCAACGTCCCCTCATCCGATTGCAACTTCGCCCGCAGCAAAATTGAATACTTGCTCGCGCCAATCGACCCACCCCGAAAAATCTCCACCGGCCTGAATTCACGCAACTCGCGAATCCCCAGCGCCATCACCGCCCGCCGCATCGCCTCAAACTCCACCTCATCCGAAAATACAAACGAAAAATCCCGCTCCACCGCCGGATATTTTCCCAAGGCCGCAAATCGAACTGCCCGCAGCCCGCGCGCGTGCAGTTCGTCCAAATCGAACTCCGCCAGAAAAATATCCTGCCGTAACTTCCGCTCCGCCTTCACCTCTTCCGCAATCTGCCCAAACTGCGCCACCACCGCCCCATCCATCAAAGCGCGCGCCGAGCGCCACCGATGAAAATGCCCCGCGGTCTTCCGATCGAAGCTCAACTCGCGATATGAAAATGCCGCCAGCAAATTCTCCACGTCGCCTTTGAACCCGCGAAAAGCTTCCACTTGAAGGGGTGCCCCATTCAAGCCTTCTTTTGGCTTGAATGGGGAATTCAACGGCCCGCTGATGTCCAGCCTGCCAGCCGCCGGCAGCGATCCTACGACCGACGCCATCGTTGCTCCCAGGCACGCACGCTGCGGCTCAACCCGCTCTCCGCTGCGCATCTCATACACGCGCCCCATCTCAAACAGCCGCACTTCTTCCGCATCGCGGTTCAAGTTCCACGCCAGCATGTCGAGCATCCCCGGCGCCAGCGAAGTCCGCATCACACTCGCTTCTTCGCTCAACGGATTCTCCAACTCGAGTACCCGCCCAGTGCCGCTCGCAAGGGATGCGGCGTCCAGCCCAGGTTCGTTCCGGATTGGAAGGGTCGCCGCATCTAACACTCGCCCGCTCGCGCTTTGAAAGGGCGCGGCTCCCAGCCGAGCCGTACTCGCCGACAAATGATCTACGGCAATAGCCGCTGAGGCCTCCGTCAGGAATCCAAACGTCTCCGCCGCCGCATGCGAAATAAACGTCAGCGACACCGCCTCGTTGTAACCCAGAGCCAACGCCCGCTCGCGAAAAGCCACATCCATCGCCGCATTCGGCAAATCCACAACCGCGCCGCTATACGCCGGCAAAGTATTTTCAAACTTGTCGTACCCGTGCACCCGCGCGATCTCTTCAAGCAAATCGATCTCGCGCTCCACGTCCAGCCGCCAGCTAGGAATCTGCACGCGAAATTTCGCGTCCGCCTGCCCTTCTGGAATCACACCAAACCCAAGCTTTTTCAGAATGCGGAAGATTTCTCCCGCACTCAGATTCCCACCGAGTATCCGATGTACCTCCGAAAGCCGCAAAACAATCGGTGCCTGATCCATCTGCCGTGACACCACATCAATCGCGCCGCCCACCAACTCTCCGCCGCCCGATTCCAAAATCAGCTTCGCCACCAGATCGCACGACAAAACCGTCGACTCAAAGTCCGCTCCCCGCTCAAACCGATGCGAAGCGTCGGTATGAATCCCGTGCCGCCGCGAAGTTTTGCGCACCGTCACCGGATCCCACCACGCGGACTCAATCAAAATATTTTTTGTCCTGTCGGTAATCATGGTGTCGAACCCGCCCATTACACCCGCAAGCCCAACAGGTTTTTTCGCATCAGCCACGACCAGATCTTCCGAAGACAGCGTGCGCTCCACTCCATCCAGCGTCTTCAGCTTCTCCCCATCCTTCGCGCGCCGGATAATGAGCCGCCCACCCTCCAGCAAACCCATGTCGAATACATGCGTCGGCTTGCCCATTTCCCACAAAACATAATTGGTCGCGTCAACCGCATTCGAAATAGGCCGCTGGTCCAGCAACCGCAACCGATGTGCAATCTTCTCAGGCGAAGCCTTAATCCTGGTCCCGCGAATCACCCGCGCCGAAAACCGCGGACACAACTCCGGCTCCTCGACAGTGATGGGGAAGGGCACGACTCGAGTCGTCCCGTAAGAGGCAGAAGAGGAAAGGGCTTCAGCCCCTGATGTTTGCCTTGAAAGGGCGCGGCTTCCAGCCGCGCCGTGAGAAGCAGCAGAAGAAGCGGC
Organism: Candidatus Acidiferrum sp.; assembly: GCA_035602195.1. GTDB lineage: Bacteria > Acidobacteriota > Terriglobia > Terriglobales > Acidobacteriaceae > Sulfotelmatobacter. The sequence goes on along the minus strand of DATNMU010000216.1, from coordinate 49,346 downwards.
TTTAGCCGCTGAGGCTTTCTTCTTAGCGCCACCCCGCCCCGTGGAAGAGCGCCGCTTCAGCGCCATGTCAGACGCCTTAACACTCGCCTTCGATGGGTTCGCTGAAAGCTGAGAGCTGACAGCTGACAGCTCTTTCAGCCGCAAGTCATAAATCGCCGCCGCCTCCCGCGCGATTCCATAATGATTCATCGCGTCCGGACGGTTCGTCCCAATCTCCATCTCGAACACAGTGTCCGCGCCGGAGCCGGAAATTCCTTCGACCGCAATTCCCGCCGCCGTCAAATCCTCCGCCAGCCGCTGGTCGTCGACGGATAGATCAACAAACTCCCGCACCCACTGTGGAGAAATTTTCATGAATCAGCTTTTAGCTCTTGGCTCTTAGCCTTAGCTAAGAGCCAAGAGCTAATGGCTAAGAGCTAATGGCTAAGAGCTCCCTACACCCACTGCCGCAAAAACCTCACGTCCCCCTGGAAGAACAACTGAATATCGTCCACTCCATACTTCAGCAACGCGATCCGGTCCGCACCCATGCCAAAGGCAAATCCCGAAACCTTCCTCGGGTCATACCCATTGTCCTTCACAAACTCAAACACATTCGGATCGACCATCCCGCACCCAAGAATTTCAATCCATCCCGTCTGCTTGCACGGACGGCACGGGTCACTCCCTCGTCTGCCACTCCCGCCGCAAATAAAGCACGACACAAACATCTCCGCGCTCGGCTCGGTGAACGGAAAAAATGACGGACGAAAACTCGTCTTCACGCTCGACCCAAAAAATTCCTTCATCGCATGATCGAGCGTGCCCTTCAAATCTCCAAACGTAATATTGGTATCGACCGCCAGACCTTCAATCTGATGAAACATGGGCGAGTGGCTCGCGTCCGGAGGATCATTCCGATGCACCGTCCCCGGAATCACAATGCGCAGCGGCGGCCGCATCTTCTCCATCGTCCGAATCTGCACCGGCGAAGTATGCGTGCGCAGCAACAACCGCTCCCGCTGCGCCTTCCCCTGCTGCCCCGCGATGAACAAAGTATCCTGCGTATCCCGCGCCGGATGGTTCACCGGAAAATTCAGCGACTCGAAGTTGTAATAATCAGTTTCAACGACTGGCCCCTCCGCCACCGAGTACCCCAGCTTCTGAAACACCCGCACCATCTCGTTCGTCGTCTTGATAACCGGATGTTCCGCGCCGATAGGACGCCGAATCCCGGGCAGCGTGATATCAATCTGGGGAGGAACTATGGGATTTTCGAAAGTGATTCCAGTCGGATAGCCGCTATAGTTCTGCATCTGCCGCGCAACTGGGCTGTAATCGTAATCGCCTGAATGTGTGCCCGCAAATTGTCGGGAAGCTATTTCTTCTTTGTCCCGTTCGACAAGGTCCGTAATGTGCGCCTTCAACTCATTGACGCGAATCCCGACCTCACGCTTCGCCTCTTTAGGGGCGCCCTTGAGCCAGAGATCATTAATCTGCGTCAGCACGCCGTTCTTCCGCGCCATCCATCGGTCGCGAAAAATCTTCCAATCCGCTTCGCTCTTCACCGCCGACGCTTCCTCGCCGAGCGCAGAAAAAAGTTCAGCGGAGGCGCGTTCCAGCGCCGCCGCCGAGTAATCCGTCAACCTGGGAACGCTATACATGATCGAGAAAAAAAGAAGATAGACAAATAGAGCAGGGCAGCCGCGCCCCAAAGACGCCCGCCGCCCCAATCTGAAAAGCTAAATGCTAAAAGCTGAAAGCTTCTTCTACGCCAGCGCGCCCTTAGCCTGCTCGACCAGCGTCTTAAACGCCGCCGCATCCTTCACCGCCAGGTCCGCGAGAATTTTGCGGTCCAACTCCACTCCAGCCACTTTCAAACCGTGGATGAACTGGTTGTAGCTCAATCCATTTAGCTTCGCAGCCGCTCCGATGCGCACAATCCACAACGAGCGATATTGCCGCTTCCGCTGCTTCCTCCCGGAGTAAGCGAACTTCAGGGCGCGGTCTACGGCCTCTTTGGCGGAGCGGTAGAGTTTTGATTTGGTGAGGAAGTATCCACTGGCGCGGTCTAATATTTTTTTGCGTTTGGCGCGGCGTTTGGTTCCGCGTTTTACACGAGGCATGGTGTTCTCCTTTTTATTTTCTAGTTACTGAGCGGCTGGAGGTAAGGATGATCGCTTGCGGCGTCTCTGACCTCTTCACGCGCTTGCGGGATTAAATGTTTCCCGCTGCGGACTTGCGTCCGCGGTTCCTTAGTTTGAGTTTGCGTCTTCGAGGAAAACTAAAACCTTTAACCACAAAGGACACTAAGGTTCACTAAGGAAAACTTTACTGGTACGGAATCATCCGCTTTACTTTGCGGAGATCGCCGGGGCTTACGAGCGTGCTTTTGCCCAGCTTCTTTTTCCGTTTTTTGTTTTTCGATGTAAGGATGTGGCGCAGGTGCGAATGTCCGCGCTTCACCTTTCCTGTCGCGGTTTTCTTGAAGCGCTTCGACGCGCCTTTGTGCGTTTTCAATTTCGGCATAGTTCCTCAAGGTCGGCTGTCAGCTGGCAGCTTTCAGCGCTGAACATTCATTTCCTATCTCTTATTTCTTATTTCTATTTCAACTTCTAAATTGCTCTGGAATCGTCGACGTGAGTTGCGGCGTCTTCAATGCAGATAAATCGGGCGAAGCTTTAACCGTGCGAAACTGTGGTCGGAGCTTCAATCTCCTCCGCCGCCGCTGCAGCCGGCTGCTTCGGTTCCGCTGCTTTATCTTTTTCCTGGGCCAGCTTCTTTTCCAGTTTCGCTTTTGCCTTGGCTTCTTTTTCTCGTTCCTTCTCGCGTTCCGCCGCCGTCTTTTTCGGCGCCAGGATCGCGTGCAGCGTGTTGCCTTCCTGCCGCGGACGGAACTCCACGATGCTGTGCGGTTCCACGTCTTTAATCAGGCGCTCTAAAATTTGGCGGCCCAACCCGGTACGGGTCATTTCGCGGCCACGGAAAAAAATCGTTGCTTTGACTTTGTCTCCGCCATCCAGAAAACGCAGCACGTGATTTTTTTTGGTCTCGTAATCGTGGTCGTCCACATTGATGCGGAACTTGACCTCTTTTACGGTAATCGTTTTCTGGTGCTTCTTGGCTTCGCGCTCTTTCTTTTCCTGCTGGTAGAGATATTTCCCGTAGTCCATGATGCGGCACACGGGAGGCTGCGCGGTGGGAGAAATCTCAACCAGGTCCAGGTTCTTGCTGCGGGCCAATTTCAGCGCTTCAAACGGGGGCATCACGCCGATCTGTTCGCCCTCGTCGCCGATCACGCGAATTTCGCGTGCCCGGATGCGGTCATTGGTTCTGATAAAGCGTTTATCGATACGGTCCTCCGCGCTCTAAGCGACTGTGAATAAGGAAATTATAGCATGGGGGGTGGCGCGGATTGGGTCGGGAGTTTTAATTCAAAATCTCTGGCGAACTACCTTTGAGAATGCCCGCCCTTTCACCACAGAGACACAGAGGCGCAGAGAAAAGCAAAAGAAATAAAAGCTTCTCTAGCCATCGACCCTCTTCTGCCGAGCGATGAGATGTGGATCACACGAACCGCACCGTTCAAGCCAAAAGCGGGCTTGAGTAGGCCACGCCCTTTTTGTTCTCCCGAATTGGTACAGTTCCCCAAATATTTATGACCACACAGTTCGTTTCGCAAGTAAGTGCCCATACGATGTTACACGGTGGACGATTCGTTTAGGAGGGTACTGCCAGTGGGTACTGGACGACGTTCGCCAAATGTCGAGTGGTTTGCAGCCACTAGGGTTCGACTCCCTTGCCCTCCTCGGTCACTCGATACCAAAGTTTCTTGACAATTCAAGTGCCCCGTTTATCATGATAAGTGTTTGGCGAACGTCGTCTAGTATCTCGAAGCCTCGAGCGATGCTCGGGGCTTTGGCTTTTTTGGAAGCGTTCCATTTGTTCATCGAGGATGGCATGAAGTCCCCGTGCGCGGTGAACCTGCACAATGCCGTTACGGTGTCGCGACAGCGCCTGGGGAAACGTGTGGCCCAGCTTAGTTCGGCACGAATGAATGAAGTGTGTGTTGCTCTGCGCTTCTCTCTGGGTGTGATTCGAACTAGGTAGTGGGAACGTTCCGTCTGGGTCCGATTTCCGCTAGCGCTTTTCAACTTTCAGCTTCCTGGGTCAGCCGAAGCAAGAAGTAGAAATCGTTTCTCTCCTTTATGGTGGCTCCGTGCTCACAGTAGGACTGCGCTGCTTTGCCTAAGAGGCTGGTTCCGGCGATTCCCGGCGCGACGGCCATGGCTGCTTTAGCGATCGCGGGCACTATTCCAGAAGAAACTCCGCCAGCAGCCGCGGCGGTCGCAACTCCGGGGACAATTCCGCCAAATGCGCCCATTCCCACCATGGCAGCCAGGCCCGCCAGGCCCACTCCAACTCGTCTCCGCTGCCTGCGCCGTTCCTGGTAAAGCTCCGATTTCATCCTTGCAAGCTCGGGTTCGATCCGTTCTTGAAAGAGCTCGCGCATTTCCTTCTTGCGAATCCGCTTACCCGCCTGGGAGACTTGCAGCAGGATTTGCCTAACCGCTAGACGATATCGTTCGAAAGAATCACGCTCCTCGTGTCGAATCGCCAAGAGCCTGGAAATTGGGAGGCCCGCCAGCAAGGGCAACGAGTGGGTCATGCAGTCGTGGAGGGCTGCGCTGCTTGCCGAGACTTCGTCGTCTCCGGTCAGCGCATCCAGCAGGAAGGTCTCCCCTGGAAGATTCGTGAGCAGCCGGGCGTTCCGGTTGCGCCCATATGCTAGATAGAAGGAGGTGTCTTCTGCTATGCCGATGAAGATTCTGTAAAGGGCGGCAAGCTTCCTGTCGCCGCGGACCTCGACCATTCCTTCGTCATCGAATTTCCATCTCTTCGCTCTCCATTCCTCCGGTTCGTTGAACAGCATCACGATCTGGCCATGCTCCAGGAAGTCTTCTGGACCCTCGATGTACATACTGGGGATTCGCGTCGGAGCCTTGTCTGGAAGTTGAAACCTTACTAAGAAATCATCTTTCAAGGCCTTCATCATATTCAATGACGCCCGGTCCACGATCGCTTGCATCTCCTGGCACCACCTGAGAGTGTGACGGCAGTGGAAAGATCGCCTAATTACCGGGTAGAGGATGCCAGCATCGAAGAGCGGTCGCAGACGGAGGAGCGCCAGCGCAGCCATGGAAACTTCCTGAGCGGCCTCCTCAGGGCCATCCATCGTCGAGGGATCGGTGAGAGGAAGAGGAAGGATAATCTGGTTCGCGTACAGAGCAGCGTAACGCCCAAGCGCGTCAAGCTTTTCAACCCTGCATCCATATTCGCCGCAGGCCGTTTCGCCTCGCAGGGATTTGCTTGCCAAGAAAGTGAAGGGGTCCATTTCTCGACTGACGGCGAGATCGGTGCCATAGTCTTCCTGTTGTTGGGTGACAACCGTCGAGAACAGTTCCTCCTGGAGGCGAACGATCTTGCGTTTGACAATCTCGGTTACACGCAGTGAATCGGTGTCCCGGACTAGTCCGTACTTCTCAAGAAGTTCGACCGCTGCGTGCATGACGCAAATTCTAACAGCAAAAAAGGATGATGCCCGGAACTGCATCAACGACTTACTAACTTTGTTGTCATCGAGGCGCGTGGCCGACTCAATCCCGGTATTGGCTAGAGTGGGGCAGTCACACGCAAACTGCTTACAGGGTTTGGGAGGTTGGATCCTAAAGGGCTATTCTCAGCTTTAGGCCTCGGCTGCACGTGGTGGGCAAAGGCGCATCTGACCGCAGACCCACTCCGTAGCTGCATCAACTGGGTGGAGCGCGAATCCAGGCGCAACGTGTAGCTGTTCAAGCAGTATCCTTAGTGCATCCTCGAGAAAGTCGAGCGTCCTGGCGGGAATGTGCTGTTTGACTGCCTCGACGATGGCCCCCACTGTAGCATAACTGGCCGCTAGCACTTCTAATGCATGTGCCCCCGCAGGTATTGCATAGGCGTGAAGCGCAAATACGATCGCAATCATAAGGAGAGCGGTGCAGAACATGCAGGTTGTCTTGGAGGGCCGCATATGCCTAAGCTTGTCAATGAGGTCCCCACTAAACTGGACAACGGTAACCACCGCATCCTCCGCTGTGACATAGACTCTATGTAAGCCAGTCCTCACCGCGCGATAAGCGCGAACAAAGATATTGCGTCCTTCTGCGTAAACCTCCGCTGATGCGAAAGCGTTGAATGCCTCTCCGCCTGAAGGAACCACTCTTATCTCGGGAGGTCTAGAGTCGCCACTGGTTTGAACAACGAGATAGACCAGCTGGCCTTGCCGTATTTCTAGATGTCCTTGAAAATTAGTAACACCTTCAAAGCGGTAGACATTGTCGTCTTCCCCTGCATTTCCTGCCTGAAAGTCCATAAAGCCCCCGACGCCTGCCATTAGAGGCCCGAGGGACTTAAGAGTCAACTGCTTTGTTGCTATAGGATCAGAAGGAGGAAATTGGACGGGCGAGTTACACACTCAAGCCCGGTTTTGCCGTGAGGGGGGACGTTCACACTTCACAAACTTAGTCCGGCGGACAAACTAGATTGTCCTCATGCAATAGGGACTGACGCGTTTTCAGCACAGCGGGCGGAGTTATTTCGTCACTTTCTGCTGCTGCCAGCCGGCGAGAGGGTGCGGCGGAGATCCCTTCGGCTGCGCTCAGGAAGACAGCGTGCTGTCGGTCATTAGTGGCGACGTAGGCAAACAGCAGGTCCTTCGACTTTGCCGGATCCTTCGCTTCGCGAATGATCTTGCTTCGCTCGGGATGACAATTCGTTGCAAGGGTGTTGGAGGAGGACAGGTCTTAGGCGACCGGGCTGAAGCCCGGTTCCTCTAGTCCATGTTTTATCGCAGCGCTGAAGCGCTGCGCCACCCAAAGGCGGCTTACGCGGCGCTGGAAGCGCCGCTCTTCCAAGTATTTCAGGCATCCGTATTTATTTGGATTTGTCAGCGGGGGGCGGGCAGTGTGGTCGGGGGCGCCGGGCTTCGCCCCTTCGGCTATCGCTCAGGGCAGGCTCAGGCTTGGACAGCCGAGGCGGCTGTCTCCACATGGTCCGAGCTTGTATGAGCGAAAAAGCTAGGGCCGCTCATTGGTGGCGACGTAGGCAGACAGCAGGTCCCTCGACTTCGCAAGATCCTTCGCTTCGCGAATGATCTTGCTGCGCTCGGGATGACAATCGGTGGTTAGCGAACTCTTTTTTCAATTTGCGGGGAATGTTGTCAATAGGCAGAAATTACGCGATTGAGGGTATGTGGTGGCAGGGAAAGGAGAAATATTGCTGGCTAAGGTGGCGCTTTAGGGGTTTGCTGATTGATATAATGGAAATATAGAGTAAAAACTAGAAAAAAATCTGGAGCGCGGCCTTTTGTATTCCACAGGGGCCGCGCTTTTCTTTTGGGAAGGCGAGGATGGCGATGGGACAACGGGGGATGCAATTCAAGAATGCGAAAGAACGGGGGGAGTGGGCGGAGGCGCGATTTTTGGCGCGGGGAGTGGAGCAGGGGTTTCGGGTGGGGAAGCTGTGGGGAGATTCGGCTCCTTATGACTTGATTGTGGAGCGGGATGGGCTGGTGAACCGGGTGCAGGTGAAGTCGACGATGAGGAAGCCGAAGGGAGGGGCGTATCCGTGCCACATGCCGTCGGGAAAAAGATTGCGGCACATACTAGAGGAGATTGATTATGTGGCGGCGTATCTGATTCCGCTGGACCTGTGGTATGTGATTCCGGCGGGAGTGGTGGCGCTGCGGAAGGGAAGCATCTGGCTGGCTCCGTGGAGACGGCAGAATAAGTATGAAAGATATTTGGAGGCGTGGCATTTGTTGCGGCGGTGGCGAGGAGGGTCGTACGCGAAGAAGGAAGAGAAGGGGCGGGGCGCGGGTGAGGGGCAGGGGTTGGATGCGCGGGGGGTAAGGGGCGGTGGCGCGAATGCGTTATCGGGGCGCTGAAGGGCTGCGCCAGGCAGAAGCGCCTTTACGCGGCGCTGGAAGCGCCGCTCTTCCACGGTATTTCAAACATGCGTGTTTATTCGGATTTGTCAGCGGGGGGGCGGCAGTGTGGTAGGGGGCGCCGGGCTGCGCCCAGGCTTGGACAGCCGAGGCGGCTGTCTCCACATGGGGCGTGCCTGTGTGAGCGGAAAAGCGAGGGCCGCTCATCGGTGGCGATGTAGGCAGACAGCAGGTCCCTCGACTTCGCAGGATCATTCGCTTCGCGAGTGATCTTGCTGCGCTCGGGATGACAATCCGTGGCAAGGCTGGGTGCGGCTTGGCTCAGGGCAGGTTGCTGAAGGGGCGCGCTTGCGAGGGACTCTGAATCGGCGTAGATAGCTCGTTGGCTCCGTTCAGAGAAACAGCAAAAATCTGAACCTCACCGCCTCATATCCTCCGCCGATTCGCTGACGCTGTTCGTCTTCGCGAGTCCGAACTGCTGGACGCGTCGGGCGCGACCGTGTTCAGGAATGAGATGCGAGTTGGGGCGCGGGTGTTTGCCGGTGATGCGCGCAGGCGGTGCGATTGGGGGCGCGGCTTCCATTTCTGCAGTTTGGGCATCTGAGGGGGATGACCGTTTCTCTGGAAGTTGAAACCTTCCCGCCTGATTTTCTTCGCGTGCGGAAACCGCCGGAGCCTTCGCCGCCCCCGATTAAGGAACCCCCTGATGCTCCGGAGAATCCGGATGCGCCGGTGCGCGAGCCGGACCCGGATGAACCTGCGCAGATGTGAGCGTGGGTAGGACGAAATGAATAGGTCGTTTAGCCCGGTCATTTGGGCCGCAAAGGGTGTGGGTCTCAGGATGACTGCATGAAAGGGTTAGAAGTCGTCTGGCCGGTTCAGCGAGCTGGAGCGCACGCCTCGGTTGTCGGCTTTAACGTAGCGGAAGAAGCGAGGGTGGCCGCGGCGCTTCCAATATCTGGACTCGTAGGAATCGACGCCGGGGCCCGAACTCAGCACGCTGAAAAAAGAATGCCGCTTGGGATTGGTCACGATGCCTGCATGTCCGACCCAGACGACCAGGTCTCCAGCTTGCGGAGTCGTCACCCGGCGAAATTCGTCGATCCCTACGTAAAGATCGGTGGAGCTGGCGTAGGCATAAGGGAAACCGGCGTGCTCATAAAGCGCGTGCACGAAGTGCGAACAATCGGAGCCGCGAGTTGTAATGTGGCGAAGATCGAGCGCGGCGCCTAGAATGGCCAGTCGCTCATCGGGCGTTAGTGCCTGGGCTTCCGTGTCGCTCGGCCTCCGGTCACGCACCGTTCGGAGAGTTGCTCGTGCAGAGTGTGTGTGCTGAGTCCAATTCTCTTGCGCTGGCGCGGCTGGGAGAGCCGCCAGGCTCAACAAAAGGACTAACCAGGCGCAAATGGGCCGAAGACGCATAAGATTTTTATAGTCCACCGGCGGCCGCGAACCCAGATCACAGGAGTGGTGCGGACTTCCGCGAAAAACGTCCTCAAGTCGGATGCACCTTAGGGTACAGGGGTTTGCGTCGAAGTGAGCTGGCGGCGCATCGCTGAATAGCCTTCCGCCTGATGGTGCTTCGTGTTTGCGCAGTCCGTGGTTTCGCCGGTTGGACATCAACAGACCCAGCACCGCTTGATTCGGGAATTCATTTATGGCACACTATTAGTACACATATGGAAGACACACAGAGGGCACACATTCTGATTCCTAGTGATCTCCTGCGGGAAATCGATGCACTGGTAGGGCCCCGCGGGCGAAGTGCATTCTTGCTGGAGACTGCCCGGCAGGAAGTGCAACGCCGGAAACTACTTCGCTTCCTGGAGAACGGCGAGCCGGCGTGGAAGTCGGAAGACCATCCTGAACTTAAAGGTGGAGCAGCGAAGTGGGTGCGGGATCTGCGTAAGCAGAGCGAACGCGGGAGCAAAGATGGAAATGCGCGAAAGCGGAACTAAAGGCGCAAGTGAAATCGATGCAGATTCTACTCGACACCTCGGTACTGATCGATGCTTTGCGGTTGCGTCGCGGGCGGCGGCAGTGGCTGGCTGGGCTTGTGCGTTCGGGGCATATGCTGGCAACGTCGGCACTCAACCTGGCTGAAGTCTATGCCGGCATGCGGCCTGAAGAAGGAACGGCGACGAGAGATTTTCTAAACGTTCTTGATTGCCACGAAATTACCGCCGATGTTGGCGAGATGGCGGGCAGGCTCAAGAACGAGTGGGCTCGAAAGGGCCGAACGCTGACGTTGGCCGACACGATGGTTGCGGCGGTGGCGCTGAAGCAACGCTGCTCGCTCGCCACCGATAACCGAAAAGACTTTCCTATGAGCGAGTTGGATTTGTATCTGCTGCCGTTGGAGTGAATCACACATAATTTGTTGCAAAAAGCAGCGAGTTTTGTCTTGTCGGGAACTTCCCGCTATCCATTCGCCAACTCAAACCCCTTGTCATCCTGACGAAGTGGAGTTCCGGGCTTCGCCGGACTGCCGAGGAAAGGACCTAGGTAACTCGCAGGCGGCGGCACTGCAGCAAGTGAGTGCAGAGATCCTTCGGCCCGCACAGAACGCGGTCCTCAGGATGACAGGCCACAGGGTGACAGGCCTTAGGATGACAAGCCGTGGGAGGACGAGGACGTGCTTCCCACCAGCACACCATCCGACAAATGCTCTACATGTGCGTTGATCCAACGGTTCGGGGCATGGCGGCCTTTTAGGAAGAATTTCTGATAGTTGTCGGTGAGGGCTTCGGTAAATTCTCCGTCGGGCGAATGCTGAGCGAGCGTAATGGCCTCCAATTGTTTCCCTACAAAGGATCGCATAAAGGCTTGTTTTTTTTCGGTGGCGAGATCGCGCAGGATTTTGTTGCGCTCGCGGGCGATGTGGACGGGAACCTGATTGGGCATGGCCGCTGCCGGCGTACCGGGGCGGGCGGAGAAGGTGAAGACGTGCAGATAAGTGAAGGGCAGGTCTTCGATGAGGCGGCGGGTGGCTTCGAATTCGGCGTCGGTCTCACAGGGGAATCCGGTCATGACGTCGGCGCCGATGGCGGCGATGGGCATGGCGGCGTGAATTTTTTCGATCTTCTCGCGATAGTGCCAGGGACGATATTTGCGGTGCATGCGGCGAAGCACGGCGTCACTGCCGGATTGCAGCGGGACGTGCGCGTGCTTGGCGATGCGCGGCGAGGAGGCGACGAGGGCGATGAGATCGTCGGTCCAATCCATCGGTTCGACGGAAGAGATGCGAAGCTTTTCCAGTCGAGTTTCGGCGAGAATGGTGCGAATGAGGGACTCGAGTCGTTGGTCGTTAGTCGCTGGTCGTTGGCCGTCCATGGCGCGGCTGTTGCGGATGGGTGAAAGCGTATGGCTGAGAGCTAAATCGCGCCCCCAGCGGCCGAGGTTGATACCGCTGATGACAACCTCGCGATAGCCCGCGCCCACCAATGTGTTCACCTCGCGAATAATTTCGCGCACCGGTAACGACCGGCTGTGGCCACGGACGCTGGGGATTACGCAGAAGGAACAGCGGTTGTCGCATCCATCCTGCACTTTGAGGTTGGGACGAGTGCGGTCTTGAAGATGGTTGGCGGATTCGAAGACGGGCGCGGCCAGCAGTTCGGTGTGGGCGAAGATGTCGGAGACGAAGAGGCGGGCTTGGGGCTGTGGGCTTCGGGCTTGGGCGGTAAGATTCGCGACTGGAATGAATCCGTTGACCTCAGCGGCTAAAGCCGGCTGAAAATGGGCAAGAGGAATCGCAGCGCTGGAAGCGCTGCGCCACCCAAAATCGGCCGACCCAAAATCGGCCGACGCGGAATCACCCGACCCGGAATCACCCGACGCGGAATCGCTCGATCCAGAATTGCCCGACCCGGAATGGTGCGACCCAGAATTGACAGGCGGCAGGGGATCGGGGCGAGTGCAGTCCGCGAGATTCTCTAAAGCGATTTCCGCGAGTTGGTGTTTGTGCGAGTTGCCGATGACTGCGGTGACACCGGGCAGCGCGGCAATTTCTTCGGGCGCACGCTGTGCATAACATCCGGTGACGATGATTTTGGCCAACGGATTTTGCCGCTGCACCCGCCGGATGGCAGCGCGGGCGTCTTGATCCGCGGAACCCGTGACCGTACAAGTATTCAATATGACCAGGTCGGCGCTGTTCGATGGAGCGCGGGAGAGGCCGCGGGATTCGAACTGGCGCTCGAGGGCGGCGCCGTCGGCCTGCGTGGCGCGGCAGCCGAAGTTTTCGACGTGGAAGGTGGGCACGGAATTATGTTAGCGCAACGAGGGAATCAGCGCCTGATCCGCGCGCGAATATGCCAGGCAGAACCGCGGTGTCTTCCCCCTGCAGGAAACTCAATTGTCGGCAGCGGCCCGGACCCAGCACTTACGTGGTGGATTAACGAGTATCGTCGCTTCGCGACCCTCGCTTAGTGACTTTGGTCGGGAGCCAGTCAGGCCGTCGCGACGGTCTTTTTCTGCTGAAAGCATTCCCGGCACAAAATCGGCCGTCCCTGAGTCGGTCGAAATGGGACGGTAGTGTCTTTGCCGCACTGTGAACAGGTGGCGCGGGTTTCGACGCGGGAGTAGTGGTGGCCTTCGCCGCGCGCCGAGGGAGCGGAGTTGAGGACGGCGACGCGCTTGGACTTGCAGGTTTTGCAGCGCTTGGGCTCGTTCTTGAATTGTTTGTCGTGGAAAAAGAGTTGTTCGCCGGCAGTGAACACGAATTCAGCGCCGCAGTCGATGCAGGTGAGTACTTTATCCCGAAATTCCATTGAGGATGGCTCCCTTAATACCCATGGAGCGCTGGAACCCGCGGGGAAAGCGGTGCACGCAGAGCAAACACAGGCAGTGTACATCCCCCTCAAAACTAACCCTGGACTCGGCCCGCCACGCGCCCAGAATGGGGCGTGGATACAGCGATGCTACTTAGAACGCCGAATGAATAATGAAAGACGAGTGTTGAAAATAATCCCCTGCTGCAACTCTGCGCGATGGGGGCCGGCAGAGCAGGGCCGCCCCGGGAAGGGAGCGACCCTTTACTGCTATAGTCCAACTCCTTGAAGTGCGACTGCTATCAATCCTGCTCTTTGCGAACTTTTTTACGAGCGCGCTTGCGAGCTAATGCGGCCTTGACGCGTTTTTTCTCACCTGGCTTGAGGTAAAAGGAGTGGCGTTTCACTTCCTTAATAATGTCTTCCTGCTGCACTTTGCGCTTAAAACGGCGCAGAGCGTTTTCGAGGGATTCACCCTCTTGCAGTCGAATTTCCGCCAAATAGACACACCCCCAAACCCGTCCGGAAGGACCGAATAGTTATTACAAGGATTTTACGGGAAGTCAAGGGGAAGTGGGGAAAAAGTTGCGGGGATCCTGCGATGGCGTGGAATCGCGCGGATTCGTCGCCGTGCCAATGAACGCGGAAGATTGTGAAGGAAACTCCAACTGGGAGTTAGTTGAGCTTTAGGCGGAGAGTTTGGGCGAGCTTTCGATGATGCTGATCGAAGGTGAAGATGCAATCTGCGCCCAGCTCGATTGCCGCTGCCACGTGCAACAAATCGGCAGAGCGGGTGCCTAACTTGGCGGTGGTTTGCAACGATAATTGGCGGGCTCGTTCGAGAATCGAATCGGCGAGATTCCGGACGAGGAAAACCCCGTCGCACAAGTCTATCTCGAAGGCGCCTAATGAGGACCGGGACTGGGCCAGAGAAATCTCATTGCGAAAAACCCGTAGACCCATCGCATTGATGATTTCGAGTTCTCCGAACGTAGTAAGAAGGCGATCGCCAGAGGATGCTTGCATGGTGCGGGCGGCGGAGATGGAGTTCGCATCCGGGCTATAGAGCGACACGACGAAGCTGGGATCCGCGTAAACCTTCAATATCGGTTCCGATCGGAGGCCAGCAGGTCGGCTGCAGTCACGGCCAGAACCTTGTCGCCGTAGATTGAGTGCAGGCGCGCCAGGAAATCCGGTATTTCTTTCGGGCCTTCCGCAGTTTCGGGGACCAGGCGGGCAATGACGCGGCGGCGCTTGGTGATTTGGACCTCTTCGCCCTGACGTAAAAGGCGCTCGATCTTCGTGAAGGCGTAGCGGAGGTCGCGGACTGAAGCTTTTTTCATGTGATACATTGTAGCATCACAAAGCGATTTCTGCGAGGTACGCAGGAATATGGATTCCCACGCTTGGCAAACGAGGCAGGGCTGTTGGGCCCCCCGGCCGTTTCTCGGGTACGGCTTTTCTGTAAAGGGATTCTTGCACCCGCCTTCCGTGCACGGATGATTTTGCCTTCCGGGTTGGCATCTGCGAAACTGGGCGCTATTCCTTACAGTGGAATTGAGAACCTCCCATGGGGCGCATTCACGTACTTTCCGAGCAGGTTGCCAATAAGATCGCGGCGGGCGAGGTGGTGGAGCGGCCTGCTTCGGTGGTGAAGGAGTTGCTGGAGAACGCGCTGGACGCGGGCGCGAGCCGCATCAAGATTACGGTGGAGGCGGGGGGAAAAAAGCTCATTCAGATTACGGATAACGGGTGCGGCATGGTGCGCGACGATGCCATGCTGGCTTTTGAGCGGCACGCGACGTCGAAGCTTAAAGATGCGGAAGATCTGTTGAGCGTGTCCACTCTGGGATTTCGAGGGGAGGCGCTGCCTTCGATTGCGTCGGTCGCGCGACTGCGATTGGAGACACGGGATGCGGGATCGGCTTCCGGGACCGTGATCGAGATCAATGGCGGGAAGATGGCGCGGGTGGAAGAGGCGGGATTGCCGGAGGGTACTTCGATTACGGTGCGCGACCTTTTTTTTAATACTCCGGCGCGGAAAAAGTTTTTGAAAGCGGAGTCGACCGAACTTTCACACATTGCCTCGCTGGTTACGCACTATGCGCTGGCGCATCCGGAAAAGCATTTTGAGTTGCATACGACGAGCAATGCCATGCTGGTGGCACCGCCGGTGGCGGGATACAGCGAGCGGGTTTATCAGGTATTCGGCAAAGAGACTTTGGATCAACTGATTGCCGTGGCGGCGGTGCAGGCACTGGAGCGCGTGGGGTTGCCGCAGCCTCCGCCGTGGAGGAGGCAGGAAGAAGAAAATCAGGATGACGAGGGTGTGGGTGCCCGCCCTACGCCGGGGGAAATGCGGCTGCACGGGTTTGTTTCGAAGCCGGAGATTCAGAAGCTGAATCGCAATTCGATTTATGTGTTTGTGAACGGGCGTTTGATTCGCGACCGGCTGATTCAGCACGGGCTGACGGAGGCTTATCGCAATATTATTCCGCCTTCGGTTTATCCGGTGGTGCTGCTGTTTCTGGAAATGCCAGCGGGCGAGGTGGATGTGAATGTGCATCCCTCGAAGACGGAGGTGCGCTTCCGGCAATCGACGGTGATGCACGATTTTGTGCGGGACACGGTGAGGGCGGCGCTGATGAAGGCACGTCCGGCGCCGCAGTTCACGACGGAGATTCATGCGCGCGCTACAGCGAGTTCGGGGCTCACGCCGGGAGCGCGGGATTGGGACGCGGGTACGGAGCGGGCTTCACACGAAGATGCGGGCGCGTCGCGAGCTTCCTATGGAAATCCGGGTTGCGAAAACTCAGGTTACGAAAACGCGGGCAGCGGATTCGCGTTGCAGGCGGCGGTGCCGCCGCCGGTTTCGGCGCGCTTTCAGTTTGAAGGGGGAATTGCGGTCGAGGCGAATGCCGCGATTCCGGTGGCGCGCGGGTTGGAATCGCACTTTGCCGAAACGGTTCCGGATAACGGGTGCGGTGGGGAACTTGATGTCGCGGAAAATGTTCGGGGAGAGCCGACGCTGGACGCACTGGCGACGCTGCGTCCGCTGGGGCAGATTCGAAATTCCTTTATTCTCGCGGTCAATGAAGATGGATTGTGGATTGTGGACCAGCATGTGGCGCACGAGCGAGTTTTGTTCGAGAGGATTCTGAAGCAACGCGCGGTGAAGAAAGTGGAAAGCCAGCGTCTGCTGATGCCGATTGTGCTGGAACTGTCTCCGGCGCAGCAGGCGATATTTTCCGAGATTGCCGGAGAGCTGGAACATAACGGATTTGAAGCGGAACCGTTTGGGGCGCGCAGCGTGGCGGTAAAAGTTGCGCCCGCTGGAGTGGATGCAGCGGCGGTCGAGCGCATGCTACATGAGTTGCTGGATGAAATTTCGCGGGAGGAGCAGTCGCTGAATCTGGAAAAAATTCGGGGACGGATTGCCGCGTCGATCGCCTGCCATGCAGCCATCAAAGTGAACATGCCGCTGGAGCAAAATAAAATGGAGTGGTTGCTGGCGGAACTGGCGAAGACGGATCATCCCATGGCTTGTCCGCACGGGAGGCCGGTGGTTCTGCGGTATTCTGTAAGGGAGATTCAGAGGGCGTTTAAGAGGATCTAGCTGTCAGCTGTTAGCTGCTAGCTCTTAGCTCTTAGCCTTCCGTAAGGCGACTGCGCAAGTGCAGAGCTGACAGCTACGTTCACAGACTGTTTATGACCGAACAGGAACTACAGCAACTGCGGCGCGAGAAGTGGCGGCTGGATGGAAAGCCCATCCGGACCATTGAGGAGGCGCGCGCGTTCGTGGAGGCGGTGGGGTTTTGCCTGATGTATCCGGTGCGGCCGAGCGTGCCCGTACCGACGTTTATTGGCGCGTTTGTGGGGTCGGACAACCGCCTGCCGACGTGGCAGCACGCTTATTCCGATCCGCGGGCGGTGGCGGCGACGGAGCTGATGGTGCGGCTGTTGCGCGAGCGCTCGGCGTACGAAGCGAATGTTTTTGAAGAGAACAACGCGTTCCTGGTGGCGGCCTCGGCCTTTCCCTTTTTTTATGCGCTGGTGGGGGAGCGCAATCCGAAGCTGGCTCCGAAGCAGGGGCCGCGCTCGGCGTATTCGCCGCTGGCTTGCGACGCGTTTGCTTTGATCGAACGCAACGGGCCCATTGCGAAACAGAAGTTGCAGGAGGCGCTGGGTGGGAGCGTCTCACTGCCCGCGCTGGATAAGGCTTTGGGCGAGTTGCTGGCGAAGCTGCGCATCACGCGCGTGGACTACAAAGCGGACGAAGGGTCGTTCTGGGATGTGCTGTACCGCTGGTCGCCGGATGCGGTGCGGGAGGGAGTGGGGCTTTCGGTGCAGCAGGCGCTCTCGGCGCTGCTGTCGAAATATCTGGACTGCGTGGTCGCGGCGGATCAGAGTGAGCTGGAAAGTTTTTTTGGAAATTTTGTGGCGCGGTCGCGAGTGAAGGAAGCGGTAAACGCGCTGCTGGCGGCGCGCGAGCTGAGCTTTGTGCATGTGAGCGGGAGGTCGATGCTGCAGATCACGCCGGAGAAGGAACCGGCGGTTCCGACCCCAAGGCCGCAACGGGCGGTGAGATAGATTGCCGGCTGCGCGGAATCGTGGAGCGTCAACTGACCTTCTGGAGCGGGCGAGAATCGCAATTTACCTGGTGACGATCGCAAATTCTATTCGCCGATTCCCAAACGCGGTCGAACTCCCACATGCTGTAGACAATGACCCGCCGAGCTAATGTGTAGATAACTTCGTCAGACACATAATCGAGTTGTGCGATTGCAGACATCCCTACACCTTTTATCCTTCCTGTTTCCGATCAGACGGCGATCGGCCGTCCGAATTTCCGATTCACCAGTAGTTGGTATTCGTTTTCCGGAGCGCCCGAGGCCACGATGGTGTGATAGAAAATCACCCACATGGGGGCGGAGGTTAATTCGTCGGAAAAGACCTCCTCGATCATCAGGGTTCTTCTTGCCGGCGGATGCGGATTGCGCCATGCGATTTTCAACATGCGACCCTCCTTCACTGTCCGGGCTTGCAACCGGACTGCCGCATTACAGGGGCAGGTTCGCCCACTGTGCTCTGCGCCAACAGCGTTACAAAGCGGCAACATCTATGAACGATAAATCTGTGAACCATGAATCTATGAACCATGAATCTATGAACCATGAATCGCTTTCAACGTATGTGCTATGAGACGTTGGAATCACGAAGGAAGATGCGTGGCGGCGGTCACTTGTTTGTTAAATTTTTGTCTGCGGGGCACACGGGCTGCGGGGAACGGAGTGCGTGTACAATCATCTACTTGTTCAATGACCGATATCCCCATTCCCCACTCTGAGCGCAAACTCATCATCGCCATCGACGGCCCGGCGGGCGCGGGCAAGAGCACCATTGCGTCGCGGCTGGCGCGAAAATTTGGCTACGTCAACCTGGAAAGCGGCGCCATGTACCGGGCACTGGCGCTGAAGGCGATTGACAATGACGCGTCGTTCGACGACGAAGCGGCGCTGCTGAAGCTGGCGCAGGAATCGCGCATAAAGCTTGAGCCGACGATGGGAGGGAACCGGACTTTCCTGGATGGGCAGGACGTTTCGGCGCGCATTCGCGAGCGCGATGTTACGGAGGCGGCGTCGCGGGTATCGGTGCATCCGGAGGTGCGGGCGTGGATGGTAGCGCGGCAGCGCGAGATGGGCGCGGGCGGCGGGGTGGTGATGGAAGGACGCGACATTGGGACGAAAGTTTTTCCCGATGCGGATTTGAAGATTTTTCTGGATGCCGATCCGGTGGTGCGCGAGCAGCGAAGGATGGAGCAGCAGAAGATTAAAGGGGAAGTGGCGGAGAAGGTGGCGGCGGATCTGCGGGAGCGGGACCGAAGAGACCGGACGCGGGCAGCGTCTCCGCTGCAGGCGGCGAGTGATGCGGTGGTGATTGATTCGACGAAGATGGGGGAGGATGAGGTGCTGGAGAGAGCGGAGGAGTTGGCCAGGGAGAAGCTGGGGGGATAGGTCGCTTTGCAGCGCTGAAAAAAATTGTTACCAAGCCAGGTTCCAGCCCCTGGGGTACCTCAGCGGCTAAAGCCGGTGGGTTTTGGGAATCTTAATCGCAGCGCTAAAGCGCTGCGCCACCCAAAAGCGCCGAGCCGACGGCGCTGAAACTGGGGAGCGAATTCCTCTGCTGGGTTCGAGTGCTTTTGGGGCGCAAGGGATCCCCTTCGGCTTCGCTCAGGGCAGGCTTTGGACTGCGGATTTGCTTTGCTACCGCAAAACAAATTCCTCGCTCAGGAAGACAAGTTCTCTTATTCCCCCAAAGAACATTTCTTTGATGAGCGATCATTCCTTCGCTTTGCGAATTGCAATTCCTAAATCTTTTAGCTGAGACTCGCTGACCAGGGTGGGGGCGTCGACCATCAGGTCGACGGCGCGAGCTGTCTTCGGGAACGGAATTACTTCCCGCAAACTCTCTGCCCCCGCCAGAATCATCACGATGCGGTCGAGGCCGAGGGCGATGCCGCCGTGGGGCGGGGTGCCGTATTCGAGGGCTTCGAGGAAGAATCCGAAGCGGGCGCGGGCTTCTTCTTCGGTCATTCCGAGAGCGCGGAAGATTCGGCTCTGCACGTCCTGGCGGTGAATACGAATCGAGCCGGAGCCCAGTTCGGTTCCGTTGAGCACCACGTCGTAGGCGAGAGCGCGAACGGCGCTGAGCGGACTCAGCGGGTCGTTTAACGACTCGACTCCGCTTTCGAGCTTGGCCATGTCCTCTTCGTGGGGTGAGGTGAAGGGATGGTGGGCGGCGTTCCATCGTTTGTCGCCTTCGTCCCACTCGAACATAGGGAAGTTGGTGACCCAGAGGAAGCGGAAATCTTTCGCGGGGTCGCCGGTTTTTTTGAAGATGCCGTGACGGGCGGCGTATTTCTGGGCCAGGGCGAGGCGCAGGAGTCCTGCTGAGGCGTAGATCGCCAATTCCTGCGGAGTGACTTTGCGGTGCTGAGAGACGGGAGCCTGCGGGCCGGAGTGGGCTGAACTACTTTGCGCAGAGCCGGCTACGATCACGATCAAATCGCTTTCTTCGGTTCCGGCTTTCTTCGCAATCTCACCGGCCGCATCGGGAAATTTGTTGGCGATGCGTTTGAAGTCTTCGAAGACTCTTGCGCCGCCTTTGGTATGAAACATGGGCTTGATGTCGTCGCGTTCTTTGCGCGAGAGTTCTCCAACCTTGGGAGTGCGAATGGCGATGACCGGAAGATCCGGGTTGATGGCCAGTTCCTGCAAATTTTCTGGCGAGAAACATTCGCGTATATCGGTGAATGCGGGCAGGCGCAGATCGGGCTTGTCGATGCCGTAGAGGCGGATGGCTTCGTCGTAGTCCATGCGCGGAAACGGAGCCGTGATCGGGGATCCGGCTGCGGAAAATGCGGCGGCGAGAAACCCTTCAACCACTTCCCAGACGCGCTCGGGTTGGGGGTAGGACATTTCCAGATCGATCTGGGTGAACTCGGGCTGGCGGTCGGCGCGCAGGTCTTCGTCGCGGAAGCAGCGCACGATTTGAAAATATTTGTCGAAGCCGGAGATCATCAGAATCTGTTTGAACAACTGCGGAGACTGCGGCAGCGCGTAGAACGTGCCGGGCTGGACGCGGCTGGGGACGAGGTAGTCGCGGGCGCCTTCGGGCGTGGAGCGCGTCATGAAAGGGGTTTCGATCTCGAAAAATCCTTGCGCCGATAAATAGTCGCGGATGGCTTTCGCGACTTTGTGGCGCAGTTCGATGTTGAACTGCATGACGTCGCGGCGCAGGTCGATGTAGCGATATTTCAGGCGGGTTTCTTCGTTGGTGAGTGCGGTGTCGGAGGGAAGGAAAGGGGGCAGCTTGGACTCGTTCAAAATGCGCAGTTCTTCCGCGACCAGTTCGACTTCGCCGGTGGGCATATTGGGATTGATGGTGTTGGCGTCTCGCAGCTTGACTGTGCCAACGACGGCGATGACATATTCGTTGCGCAGGGCGGCGGATTTTTCGTGAAGGGCGGCGTTGCGCTCGGCGTTGATGACTACCTGGGTCACTCCCGTGCGGTCGCGGAGATCGACGAACAGCAGATTGCCGTGATCGCGGCGGCGGTTGACCCACCCCATGACAACGGCTTTGTTGCCGGAGTCGGAGGCGCGAAGGGCGCCGCACATGTGCGTTCGTCGTAGATCGCCTAGAAAATCGAGCAAGTTTTGTCCTTATGTGAGTGCGGAAGAATGTGGAACTGGAGATTATAAACGGTGGGTGCGTTGACAGGGGCTAAAGCGCTGCTAGTGGTGATCCTATGAAAAAGTAGGAGTGCGAGATCCCTCGCTCCGCCTGTAAAGCGGCTGCGCTCGGGATGACGCCTGTGAAATGGGCGTCGAATCTACGCACTACCGGCTCCAAGGGGAGCGGGCCCGGCTGCAGCCCGCAGTCTTTCAAAGCCGCCGGTGATCTATTTTTTGGTGGCTTTGCCGTCCATGACTTCCGACCACTTGGTTCCGTCGGGGGACATTTCGAAGCTGAAGGTGTAGGAAGTTGGGGAAACGAATTTCATGGTGAATCGTGCCTTCATGGTGGTAGCGCCCATTTTTTCGTCGGAGGTCCAGCTCCAGGTGTCGCCATCGACGGTTCCTCGCGAATCCTCGAATTCGCCGAAGCTGTTGAACTCGCGATAGGTGTAGGCTTTGTCGTCGGCGGAGTAGCCCATGACCGCCAGTCCCACGCCGTTGCCCATTGAGCTCTTGTATTCGGAGTTGCACACCAGGTAAAAGCCGCCCTCCATCCACTCGCACTTCTCGTTCTCGCTGATGGATCCGCCGGGTCCCATGCTTCCGGGCTTCATGTTTCCTTCGAGGGACCAGCCACCGACAAAGACATTCAGTTTCTTGAGTTCGGGGCCGGGCTTGGGAGGGGCCGTCTGCGCCGTGGCCGTGGCCGCAACCGTCAGCAACAAAGCCGCCGCTAAAATCAACCCCGTTGTTTTCATGAAAGCCTCCTCGCCATGGATTTTGCTGCCAATGACGGTATCAGATTTGGGGTACCACTGAAAGAGAGACGGCGGAGAGGCTTTTCTGGTAGCGGCTCGTGGTTTGGGCGAGTAAAAGGCTTCTTACCACGAAGGACACGAAGGTACACGAAGGAAAGCCTTGGATGAGGAGAGCTTCTTACCAGTCTCCCCAGTGGGTGGGGGTGGCTTGGTGGAAGTTCAGCTTCCAGGCATCGCCCTGCTTTACCCAGAAAGAACTGAAATGCTGATAGCGGGGGGGAGGGCCCTGATCCTGTTCGGGAGCTTTACGAACGATGGCGTCATAGGTGACGATGGCCGCGGCGTCGCCGGCGGGAACCACTTTCATGTCATAAGGCGTCAACTCGACTAACCCGGAATCGCCCAGGTCACCGACGGCTTCGGAGCCTTGCAGCAGTTTTCCGTCGACGCCGACGAGTGAGAAATCGTCGCTGACGGTCTGGCGGAAAAAGGCGGCATCATCTTTTTTCTTGGCCTCGATCAGGCTCTTCTCGCGGGCCATCAAAGATTGCTGCAAGGGAGTCAGCGGTTTCGTGGGAGCGGGAGCTTGCGCGAGCGCCGGAAGAAGAGTGGCGAACACAACGAGGACTGCGCAATTCAGCCGGCAAATCTTCATGGAGATCCCTCACGAGAAAAATTGCTGCTGACAAATCCTACTCCGAGAGGCCGGGAAGGCCATCGATACTCTTTCGGTTCTTCTCCTGGCGATAGGCCTTGAGACCGTCGGCGCCACGCTTGCGGGCCCAGGCTTGGAGTTGTGTGCGCTCGCCTTCAAACTTGAAAAGAGGAACGCCGTACCCGCAGGAATCCTGCACGCGCGTGACCGTGACCACAATGATGGAACGCAGGCTCTCGAAAGCGGGGAAGTGAGCGGCAAGGTCGGCAAACTCTGGATGGTCGAGCTCGATGACGCGGCCATGACCGTAAAGACGAAAAATATCGGGAGGGCCCTGGAAGGCGCAGAACATCAGGACGATTCTGCCGTTTTCTTTTAGATGGGCGATGGTCTCGATGCCGCTGCCGTTGAAATCGAGATAGGCGACGGTGGTAGGGCCAAGAATGCGAAAGGTGTCGTGACCCTTGGGCGAGAGGTTGACGTGGGCTGCGGGGTCGAGCGGGGCAGAGGCGACAAAAAAGACTTTCTGCGCTTCGATGAAGCGTCGGGCGACATCGTCAATTTCTGAACGAATCCTTCCCATGATTGATCCTGCCTACGGCTACTCCTGAATTTTCTTTGCCAATTCCGCGCGCGGCACTGAAATTTGCACGCCTGTCGCCAGATTCTTCAGCGCGAAGGTGTCAGTTTTTACTTCATTCTCGCCAACGATCAAGATGTATTTTGCTCCGGCTTTGGTGGCGGCTTCAAAGGATTTCTTCAGGCGGAAGGTTTCGTCTCCCAGATCGATTACCAGGTCGTGACGGCGCAGTTCGCGCGCCAGACGGGCGGCTTCGGCGTCCATGCCCGTGCCTAGAGGGGCGACATAGACGTCGGGCTTTTTCAAAACGCGATCGGCTGATTCCTGCAGCGACATCACCAGGCGATCTTCACCGATGGCGAATCCGATGCCCGGAGCTGGCGGACCGCCCAGCGCCTCGGAGAGTCCGTCGTAGCGGCCGCCGCCGAGGATTGCATTTTGTGCCCCGAGGGCTCCGTGGGTGAATTCGAAGGCGGTGCGGGTGTAGTAGTCGAGGCCGCGGACGAGGCGGTCGTTTAAGGAGAATCGAACGCCTACTTTGGCGAGAATTTCTTGAACGGCGTCAAAGTGTTTTCGGCAGCCTTCATCGAGAAACTGGCTGATGCGGGGGAGGGTTTCGATGATGGGCTGGTCTTCGGGGACTTTGCAATCGAACACGCGCAGGGGATTGGTGGCGGCGCGGCGCTGGCAGTCGACGCACATTTTTCCGACGACCGGCTCAAGAGCTTTGCGCAGAGCCTCGTTGAACCTTGCGCGGTCTTCCGGGCAGCCAACTGAGTTTAATTCCAGATTCCAGCCGGTGATTCCCAGGCGGTCGAGCAAGGTGGCGAGCATCTCCAGGATTTCGGCGTCGCGCGCGGGAGATTCGCTGCCGGCTGAGGGCGGCCCAATGACCTCGGCGCCGATTTGATAGAACTGGCGGTAGCGGCCTTTCTGCGGACGCTCGCGGCGGAATTGCGGGCCGATGTAGTAGAGCTTCTGCAGGCCGCGATCGGAGAGTTTGTGTTCGATGTAGGCGCGAACGACGCCGGCGGTATTTTCGGGGCGGAGGGTGAGGGATTGTCCCCGATCGCTTTCGGCTCGGCTGCGATCTTCCCAGGTGTACATTTCCTTTGAAACGATGTCGGTGTCTTCGCCGACGCCGCGGGCGAAGAGTTCCGTGGATTCGAAGATGGGGGTGCGAATTTCCTGGAAGTTGTAGGCGCGGAAGACGTCGCGCACCGCGGATTCGACGAAGTTCCACAGCGCCGTATCCGGCGGGAGAAGGTCGCGAGTGCCTCGGACTGCTTTGATCATGTTGGTTTCTTCCCTAACTTCACTGCAGTTCCCACCAGCGACAGCATCGGAAGAACTCCCTGACTTGCCCAACTAGATTCATGGCAGGAAAGGGGTCCTTCGACTTCGCAAGCGTTTCGCATTCGACGAAACGCTTGCTTCGCTCAGAATGACAATACTGAGTGGCTCGATGCTCTCTCCTCATCGCTCCCGCAAATATTCCTCGGTGTAGCCTAAATAATTCTGGGCGTAGCGCATGATGGATTCGTGATCTTTTTCATCCAACTTGCGGCGGAATTTTCCGGGAGAGCCCATCCAGAGCGAGCCTGGTTCCACGACGGTGCGCTCGGGGATCAGGGTGCCGGCAGCGATGATTGATCCTGCGCCGATTTTTGCGCCGTTTAAGACGATCGAACCCATGCCGATCAGGCAGCGGTCCTCAATCGTGCAGCCGTGGAGCGTGGCAGAATGACCGACGGTGACGTATTCGCCCAGAGTTACGCCGTATTGATTTTTCATGCCGTGGAGCACGCTGCAATCCTGCACGTTGGAGTGGGCGCCGATGCGAATCGCGTAGACATCGCCGCGAAGAACGGCGTTCATCCAGACCGAGGCGTGCTCGCCGAGGACGACGTCGCCGATGATCTGGGCGGAGTCGTCGACGTAACAGGTTGCCGGGATGACCGGCTTCATACCTTTAAATGATCGAATCATTTCGCAGTAACAATCGCAGAGGCGAACAATGAACATAGCACGCCGCTACGGTGGCTGGTAAAGCGGAATTCCCACTCCGGCACTCGCATTCAAAAAGATGTGGGCCGTCACCGTGGAATAGATGGTCCCCGTGTTACAAAGATTCTGGTTTCCCGAACCGCGCG
This sequence comes from Candidatus Acidiferrum sp., assembly GCA_035602195.1. Lineage (GTDB taxonomy): Bacteria > Acidobacteriota > Terriglobia > Terriglobales > Acidobacteriaceae > Sulfotelmatobacter. The sequence goes on along the minus strand of DATNMU010000216.1, from coordinate 24,225 downwards.
CTTCCGGTGCTGTGCGCGAGAGATGACGTTTCCGAGCTGATCTATCGAGAGGCGGGAGACCTATGCCGCGCGCTTTCCTCATTATTATCTGCAGTCTTGTCTGCGTTTGTTTCTCCACACTAAATTCCGCGCAAGACGCGGCGACCGGCGCGATTCGGGGGACGGTGCTCGACCCGAGCGGCGGGCGCATCGCTCAGGCATCGATCGTGGCGGTGAATGCGGGCACGGGCATTCGCTACTCCACCACTTCCGATGCCGAAGGGCGATTCGCGCTTGATTTGCTGCCTGTCGGTGAGTACTCGGCGCGGGCAGTGGCGCAGGGCATGTCTGCGCAGGTGACGCCGGTGCTGCACGTGGAAATTGGGGCGGCGGCGGAAATTGAATTTCACCTCACGATTGCGGGGGCACAGGAAAAAATTACGGTCTCTGGCGAGCCGCAACTGGTGGAAACCAAAGCGACCGCAGTCACCACTTTGCTCGACGAACGCGCTATCGCCGATCTTCCGATCAACGGGCGGCGCTTTTCGGATCTGATGCTGCTCTCGCCCGGAGTGACGCAGGATCCACGGAGCCTGACTTCGGCGACCAATGGCGATCTTTCATTTGGCGGGCTGCGGGGATTTCAGAACAGTTTTCTGGTGGATGGAGGCGACTTCAACAACGCCTTCTTTGCGCAGGCGCGCGGGCTTTACCGGACGCCGTATCAGTTTTCGAACGAAGTTGTGCAGGAGTTTCGCGTGTCTTCGAATTCCTATGGCGCGGAGCAGGGACGGGCGGGTGGTGCGGTGGTGAATGTCGTGACTAAATCGGGGACGAACCACTGGCACGGGACGGGTCTTTACTACATTCGCGACAGTGGATTTGGCGCGGCTGACGCTTTTATGACTTTTAAGCCGCATAGCCGGCAGCAGCAAGGCGGGGGAACGATTGGCGGTCCGATCAAGAAAAACAAGATTTTCTTTTTTGCAGGATTCGACCAGCATTACTTCAATGTTCCGGACGTGGTGGAATTCCTGGACGGAACGATGCAGGTGACTCCGCAAGCCGGGACCGGGCCGTTTAGTCCGGGCGACTACGAAGCCAGCGATCAGGCGCTGGTGTTTGCCGCGGCCGCCAGGTTGAGCGGGTACGCAGGATCTTATCCGGCGGCGCAGATCGGCAACGCCACTTACGCCAAGCTCGATATTAATTTAACTCCGCGCAACCAACTGGCGCTGCGCTTCAATGCGTCGCGGTACTGGGGATCGAATAATGCTTTTCTCGATCCTGCCAGCCCGGTGACTTACGACTCTATCTCCGATAATGGTGAGGAAACGGTTTCAACCGACACCGGGTCGATCTCGCTTACTTCGGGAATCAGCCCGCGGGTCAGCAGCCACCTTCGGGCACAATTTTCGCGCGACCTGCGCCAGTCGTACACCAACACCAGCGCCACGCTGATTAAAGTTACCGACATCATGGATGGGATTGGGCGGTCGAACTTATTGCCGCGCTCGACGCGCGAGCACCGGGCCCAGCTTGCCGAAACCCTGAGTTTCGATACTAGCCGGCACTCATTCAAGTTTGGGGGCGACTCGCTGATCACATGGATCTATGATTTTTTCCCCAGCCAGCAGAGCGGCGAATATGTTTTTGACATTATTAAAGTCAATCCTTTTACCTTTGAACCGCAGGAGGCCGGACTTCCGTTGACGCCGCTGCGGGCTTATGCGCACGCGGTCCCGCATTACTATCTGCAGAATTTCGGGCCGGCGGCGTCTAACCCGAACAGCAACGATTACGCGGCTTTTGCGCAGGATACGATTCGGGTGACAAATCATCTAGCGGTGAATCTGGGCGTGCGGTGGGATCTGCAAACCTTTACCACGGCCGGACTGGTGCCGAACCCGCTATTTCCGCCGTCGGGTAAAGTGCCGTTCAAGCCGTACAATTTCGGACCGCGCGGTGGGCTTGCGTATTCTATTGGCAAGAATCATCCGCTCGTGGTGCGAATGGGATACGGAATGTTCTACGTGCGCATCCCGCAGATTTATAACTCGGCAGTTGCAACAGAGAACGGAATCAGCGATGCGCAGGTCTTTCTTAATAATACGAATTTTTACGACCACAGAGTTTTTCCTACGTACCCGAATCCGCTGGTGACTTGCGCTCTGACGGCGGCTTCGTGCAACTTGCCGGCGGGATTCACCGACGGCGTGACCAACAATGTTTCGGCCTTCGCTTCGAACTTCGTTACGCCGCGAGTGCAACAGCTTAGCTTTACGCTGGAACGGGAGGTTGCGAGTCACACTACGGTCGCCGTTTCGTATTTATATGTGCACGGCGAACATCTGATTCGCGCGCTGGATGTGAACCTTCCGCCACCGGTGGCGTTGACTTATCCTCTTTTCGATTCGACCGGCTCGATATTTCAGAACGGGTCCTACACCGTGGATTCTTTCGCGACCTGGCAATTCACGCGGTCGCTGACCTGCCCGTTTCCACCTTGCATCAATCCGCTGGGACGGCCGATCGCGCAACTGGGTGCGATCGACGAATTTCAGAGCGCGGCCTCAAGTGTTTACAACGGTGGGACGTTATCGATCAACCGACGTATGGCGCGGGGAACTTATTTGCGGCTTTCTTATACCTACGCACATGCGATTGACGACGGACAGGACGCGCTGGTGGCCGGATCTCCCGCGACGGTACAGAATTCCTACAATCCCAACGGCGAGCGCGGGCCCAGCGTTACCGACCAACGCAACCGGTTCGTGGCGGCGTTCTCGCTGGAGCCGCGTCCGTTTCATCGGGGACACGAGTTGCTAGGGCGCGTGCTCAACGACTGGAAAATTTCCAGCATTGTTACCGCGGGGAGCGGGCGGCCGGTCAACGCAACGGTGAATGGCGATCCCAACCAGGATGGCAACGATCTCAACGACCGTCTTCCCGGGTATAGCCGCAATGGATTCACAGGTCCCGACTATGTTTCGGCCGATCTGCGGCTGGTGCGGAAGATTCACGTTGGCCAGAGCTACCGGCTGGAGTTCACTGCCGATTCTTTTAACCTCTTCAATCACGACAACCAGCGCGTCACCATTACCAGCAACGGACTTACGGCTGAGGCGACCACGTTTACGCAATACACGACGTATGTGAATGGAGTTCCTTATCCCGCGTATTATCAGCAGCCCACGCAGAACTTTTTGAAGCCGAATGCGGCGTTTGCGCCGCGGCAGGTGCAGTTGGGGTTGAAGGTGATTTTCTAAGGCAGCGTCGGCCATCGATCAGGACCACAGGGTGAGGGGTCAATTCTCGGTGGGTTCCACTCTTGATTTTGGAGGCGGGAGGGATCGACCGGGCTTTGCCGGATGGGCTGGCGAGGCGGGAGGAGCCAACACCGCGTTGGAGGAGGCGCGGCGGATCTCGATGCCATCGTGTTCGTTGTTCAGGACGATGTGAGCGGTGGCATTGCCGACGGTGCCGGTGGCTTTGGCTTCGCGATCATTGCTATCGATTTTCAATTCAGAAAAATCTGACTGGATTTCTCCGTCGCGAGTGTGAGCGTCGAGGCGGAAGCCAGCCTTGTCCGGCAGCATGAGGTGAATGTCGCCGTTGCGGTTGTCGATCTGCACATTGCCGACGGAACGCATGGAAAGTTCGACGCCGCCGTTTTCGTTTTGCACGCGGACATCGCCCGAGACATCTTCCAGCCGGATTTGTTTGGAACGCGTGGTCAGGCGAACTGGACCGGCTACGCGATCGGCGTGAAGATCGTCGGAGTCGAGATCGAGATCGCCGTCAATGCGAGAAAATTCCATGTCGGTGCGGGAAGACTTGAAGGTGACGTTTCTCGAGATGCGGGAAAGTTTGACGCTCTCGCCGAACTCGCCTTCGAGCGTGAGCGCGCCTTTGACGTCGGCGACGGTAACTTCGTTGAGGCGGCCGTTGATGTGAACATCGCCGGTAACTTGCTCGACCTTGGCTGAGCTTTTTTCGAGATTCAGTTTCACGTTGCCTTTGACGTCTTCGACGGAAACCTCGCCGTGTTGGGCGGCGATTTCGACGTCACTATCGCGTCCGGTGACGGAGACATCTCCATGGCGGCCGGTGATGTGGACTTCCATCCTGCGAGGAATGGAGATATCCATATCGGCTTGAATGGGGTGGTCACCGGCGGCGTGGGTGTTGGCGTCGAGGATGATTACGTTTCCGGCTGTAGTGAGGGTGGGCTTTGACTGGGTATTGTATTTGTCGGCGTCAGGCTGGTTGTCGGCGCCGATGCGCTTGCGGATGACGACCATGATTTTGTTATCGGGCGCGGTGGTGACGTGAACTGCGCCGTGATCGTCATTGACGCGGAGGCTGGTGGCGGAGGCGGGGATGTCCTGCTCAAGAGTGTCGTTGAAGTTGTAGGTTTGGCCGAAGATATTTTCGAAATCGCTGTCGTCGATGTTGAATTGCTCGCGAATGCTGGGCCAGTGCTCGCGGGCGCGTTCGGCCTGAGTGGCGATCAGGCCAAAAAAGACGATGGCCACAATCAGCATGACTCCGCCGGCGCCAATGCCACGGGAGGGTAGGCCCTCGCGCTGGGCTTGCTGGGACTCGATGAACTTGAGCACTCCCCACAGGATTAGGAGGGCGGGCCAGTACCGGGCGAAGAGAGTGCCAAGGCGCATCCAGGAGAGCAAGTGCATGTTGCCGAGAAGGAAAACTATGCCAATGATGATCAGGACGAGCGGTCCGGCGAAGGAACGGCGAGGCCGCCGCGGAAAAGGAGCTTGAGGCGGCTGCGGCGGGTATTGAACTGGGTTAGACATTGCGCACCTCGCCGGAGGAAGTTGCCCCAGGATCGGTAGCGGCAGGTGGAGTAGGCGGCGTGGGACCAATGGCGGGGGGTGCGCCGGGCAGAGGACCGACGTGGCCTTCCGAGGATGCGTTGCTTTGCAGCAGCTTCACGACGCCAACAACCAGAATCCAGGCGGGCCAGGTGCGGTCAAGCGCGGCAATGTGCAGGCTCTCCAGCATGAACAGGATGCCGGTGGTCAGAACCATTGCCGGACCCATCAGGCAGCGCGTACTACATCGACCACAGCCGCATCGCTGGCGGGTCCGCTCATAGTTGCGATAGAACATCCAGCCACCCAGGAAAATCAGAATCAGCGGCCAGAAGCGCTCGAAGCCGTTTTCCATGATTCCCATGGTGTGCAGCAGGAAGAGCACACCAAGGCCGATGAGGATCACAGCGCCAACGGGAATTTTGCCGCTGTCAAACTTCTCACCCATGCTGAACGCTTGGCCGAGGCCCAAGGGATCGGGGGCGGACTGTCCAATCTGAAGCGCTTTCGCGGTACGAACCGCGTCGATGATCTGGTAGATGACGAAAAAAGCGATCCCGATGCCGAACACAAAATCCCATCGATCAGAGTGGTTGGCGCCGTAAATCAGCATTACGAAGATAAATAGGTGCGCTAAGCCCTTAGCGTATTGTCCGTTGTAGACGGCTCCGACACCGAAGGGAATGGCACCCAGAATGCCGGCCACCGCGGGATTCGGACCGGAACTGGGACGCGGGGGTGGAATCGGGGCTCCCGCGGGTGGATAGACGGTCTGCGGATAGGTGGACTGTGGGGGCACGAATCCCGGCGCGGGGACGGTGCCATCCAAACGGGCGGCGAGACAGGGCTCGCAGTAGACGACTCCGCGGACGTCGCGGGTACAAGTGCCGCAGAGCGGCTTGCCGCAAGTGCGGCAAAACGCGACTGCGGCGGCATCGCTGTGAGTGGCGCAGTTCATACGAACCTCCTGTACGTGGTCACCGACACTACAGGCAGATCCGGACTTAACGGATCAAAGACAGGTGGACCCAGCGGAGCGCTGGCCAGGATGAGACTATTTTCTCGCTGGCTGTAGTTACGCTCCTGCTTCTGCTCGGGCTGTTGTGTTGTGTCGTTCTTATGGTCTTTCTTCTCCGGCGCGGCTTCATTGGATCGAGGTTCAGCGGGAGCGAGGTTACGCTTGATTCCGCGCACCGCGGCCTGAACTTCGTAGACGAGACGGATATTATCGTAATAACGGACAACGCGGGCTTGCGTGTTGTAGTAAGTGTGGCGGATTGCGGCTGGCCGCAAGCTGACCTGGCGCAGGTCGGCAGGTTTTACGCCGAGTACGCTCAGGCCGACCGACAGCGAAAAGAAAGCCATGCCAAACGACATGGCGAACCGCGGCTGCCGGACTGTGGCCCAGATGGGCTGCATCGCCCCTGAGATCGAGGCTTGCACCCGTTCCCACCACGAAGCGCCGAGCTGCGAAGTGCGCGGCTGCGGCACGGACACGTTCACCCGCAGGCGTTGGGAGTCAACGCCCGTCGTGGATGCCAGGATATTATTGACCAGGCTGGCTGGAGGATCCACCTCCGTGAGATCCTTCAGCCAGTTGCGGCCCGCCTCGACTTCGGCGAACAGCGGCCCGCAGGCGGAGCAAGTCCGCGCGTGGGCCTGGAAGCGGTCGAGTTGCAGGCCGGTCAGAACGCCATCGAGCGCGTCCGTGAGCAAGCCATCGAACTCGTGACACGGCATTCCGTTGCTGGTTAGGTCTGGCATCACATCACCTGCCTATAGGTACGTTGTAACAGGCGCGCTAGTTCCGCGCGGCCACGATTTATTCGGCTTTTCACAGTACCCTCCGGAACCTTCAAAACGGTAGCGATTTCTTTGTAATCAAAATCCTGTAAGTCTCTTAGAATCACTGCTTCGCGTAACTCTGGCGAGAGCTTGGCCAAGGCGGCGTGAACGGTTTCGCCGACCTCGCGGCTGCGCACGCGGGCGTCGGGAGCGGCGGAATGGTCCTGAATTTGCTCGCTCAGAGGTAAGGCGTCTTCGTGCGGGGATTGGGCGTCGAGCGAGTCGGTGACGCGGTCCTGCTTGGTCTTGCGGAAATGATCGACCAGCAGGTTGCGGGTGATGGTGGTGACCCAGGTGACGAAAGCGCCTCTGGTGTGGTCGTAACTGGAAAGCGTGCGGTACATCTTGATGAAAACTTCCTGGGTGAGGTCTTCGGCGTCGTTGGCGGAGCCGGCGAAGCGGTAGCAGATGTTATAGATACGGCGGTTGTAGGCTTGAACGATTTCTTCCCAGGCAGCGGCGTCGCCGGCTACACAGCGGCGGACCAGCATCGCGACTACCTGGACGTCTTCCAAAAGTTGAAGCTCCCCGGAAAAGCGGCTGTCAGCTATCAGCCGTCAGCTTTCAGCGAAACCAGACTCTTAAACTTGAATGCGCGTTTCTCACAAGACAGTACGTGGATGTGCTGCCCAAAGTTCTTGCGAGGCGAGTTTCGTCAAAACAGGGAATTGTAGCAGTGGAGGAAATGGTGCGCGGAGGCTGGTTTTGCATGTCCACGTTTGTTGACTGAGTAACGGCGAAAATTTTGGACCATCCCGGTCCGTGCTTTCGCCGAGTCCACCATATTCAATGCTGGTATCGACTATGGTATATTAGGAATATGGAAGCGGCGCGCAAAATCACAGTGGAGATTCCGGGGGAGTTGCTGGAGAGAGCGCAACAGGCGAGCGGAGCGGGGATTACTCAAACCGTGCGTACCGGCCTGCAACTGGTGGCTGCATCGAAGACCTACGAGCGGCTGCGGCTACTGCATGGCAAGGTCCGTTTTTCCCGCACCGCGGCCGAATTGAAAGCCGATCGTTGACGATTGGGTCTTCATCGTTCAATCGGCGATCGTCTAGTCGAAGATCGCTGAATCCGGATTCTCTAATCCTGATTACTCTAACAATGATTGTCCTACCATGATTGTCCAACGAATGATTGCCTAACCAATGATCGCAGCTGACACGAGCACTTGGATTGCCTTTCTCGAGGGTGAGTCTGGCCAAGATACGCTGTTGCTCGACAAGGCGCTCGCAGACCGGCAGGTGCTGATGGTGCCGGTCGTACTTACCGAGCTGTTAAGCGACGCGCGGCTTGCTCCCAATGTTGCCGAGACGCTCGTCCAAGTTCCTCTGATCGCCGTGGAAGTAGGCTATTGGCAGCGGGCAGGAGGTTTGCGGGCGAAGGTTCTGTCAAAGCGCCGCAAGGCGCGTCTGGGGGATGCGCTCATTGCGCAGAGTTGCATTGACTCGGGGACATCGCTGATCACACGAGATAGGGATTTTCGGGCATTCGTTGATGCCGCGGGCCTGGATATTGTTCTCGCGTGAAGGGAGTGCTGTCTGCGAGTACAGAGATTCTTCAGCCCGCAAAGAACGCGGGCTTCAGGATGACAATCCATTTCGACTCGCCATGCCGTCTTCACTTACTTATCGTTGCAAGATGGTGGGCGGGGGTGCTGGTGGTCGTTGTAGTTTTCCTCAAAGCACCACTTTGTAAACTTGTCTTCGTACATTTTATTCACAGCTGCGGGGACGTCATTCCTCAACACTTTCTTGAAGGCGAAGTCGATGGAACCGTCTGGGCGGACGGTTCCGAGAAGATATCCAGCGACCTTGGTTTCTGCCTTTAGTTGGGCCAGAACCTCGGCTGGCACCTCCTCGGGGAGCGGATAGCGCTGAGCGCCCGCGGTTCCAACGATCCAGCCCGGCAGAACCGTGCCGCCGTGCGCCGAGTCTTTCCAGTAGTCCGTCGAAAAAATATCCTGCATGTAGAAATGCGAGTGGCTCGCCAGGATGTACACAAATTTATTTGTATCGTGTTTGAATTTCACCAGGTCGAGGTAGGCCCTGCGGCCGCTGGTGGTTCCTTTGTCGCTAGGATGGTCTAGGTCTCCGTTCATGCTATGACCGCAGGCATTGCTGTTGGGAAGGGCTCGATGCATCCCCAGCACTAAGGCCTTAACCTCCGGGTCGGACTTGTCGCGGGTGAGCACGTCCTCGAACCACTGCATCTGCTGAGCGCCAAAACCATCATCGCCCGAGTTATCGAGATAAATAAAATCCACTTGCCCGTGTTTCCAGTGATAGAACGGCTTCAGTGTGCCGTCCTGGGAGTATTCGTTCAACCTTTGCGTGTGCAGTTCGGGCGTGTCGAGCCAGTAGGCGAACTGGGTGAGGAAGTCGGCGGGCGACTTGTTGCCCGCCAGTTCGTGGTTGCCGATTCCAAGGTAAACGGGCAGCGATCCGAAAGGCACGACTTGGTTGGCAATAAAATCGCCCCAAGCGTCGCGCCAGTAGTCGGTGACAGATAGTTTATCGCCATATCGCTGCCGCATATCTTCGTCGACATCGGACATGAGGCGGAAGTCGCCAAGGTGCCAATAAAAGGCGACGTTGGGCTGATGGAGGACGCTGCTTGCGATGGCCGGCATCACGATATCGCCGCAGTTGCGCGAGTCTCCGGAAACCGCGAAGGCCCAGTCGGTGCGGGCAGATGATTGGGAAAAGGAGAAGGGCGCTGCGAGCGCAATCACGAGAAGTATAAATTTTCTGACGAATTCGGTTGGCACGGTTCCTCCGAATACTGGGCAAGGCAGGAAAGTGGCATTTCACTCGCTGGTGAAGTAATCCACGGTCACCGGATTTTCGAACAGCGAGTAATCGCGGGTGACGACGGTGATGCCGCTATCGGTGACGAAGTAGCGGGAGCGGTCGGCTTCGGTGTCGTAGCCGATGGTGGTGCCTTCGGGGAGATGGACGTTGCGGTCGATGATGCAGCGGCGGACGCGGCAGTGGCGTCCGATGGCGACGTGCGAGAAGAGGATGGAGGAATCGACGTCGGAATAAGAGTTTACGCGGACGTCGGGCGAGAGAATGGAATTCCTGACCGTGCCGCCGGAGACGATGCAGCCGTTGGAGACGATGGAGTCGAGCGCGGTGCCCATGCGATCTTTTTCCGCGAAGACAAATTTCGCGGGCGGATATTGGCGCTGGTGAGTGCGAATGGGCCACTCGTGATCGTAAAGATTGAAGATGGGCGAGACGGCGACGATATCCATGTTGGCTTCGTAGTAGGCCTCCAGCGTGCCCACGTCGCGCCAGTAGAGCGCCTCTTTTTTATTTTCGTCGAGGAAGTCATAGGCGAAGACGCGGTAGTCGTCGACCATCTTGGGCAGAATGTCTTTGCCGAAATCGTGGCTGGAGGTGGGATCTTCGGCGTCTTTGAGAAGAACCGGAATGAGGACGTCGGCATTGAAGAGATAGACACCCATCGATCCGGCGACTTTGTTTGGATTCCACGGAGAGCGCAGCTTGGTTTCTTTGGGCTTTTCCTCAAAGCCGTTGATGCGGCCATCATTGTCGACGTCGACCACTCCGAAGCGGACGGTTTCGTCGAGGTCGATTTGGATGGTCGCCAGGGTGATGTCAGCAGCGGCATCGAGATGCTGCTTCATCATTTTGCCGTAATCCATTTTGTAGATGTGATCGCCGGAGAGAATCAGAACGTGTTTGGGCTGCTCGGAGCCGATGGAATAAATGTTCTGATAAACGGCGTCGGCAGTGCCCTGATACCACTGGTCGCTGACGCGCTTCATGGGCGGCAGGACTTCGATGAACTCTCCGACTTCGCGGCCGAGGATGTTCCAGCCTTCGCGGATGTGGCGGTTCAGCGAGAGAGCTTTGTATTGGGTGAGGATGTAGACGCAGCGAAGGTCTGAGTTGAGGCAGTTGGAAAGAGTGATGTCGATGATGCGGTACATTCCGCCGAAGGTGACAGCAGGCTTGGCGCGGTCGCGGGTAAGAGGATAGAGGCGTTCTCCGGCGCCGCCTGCGAGAAGAACTCCGAGGGTGTCTTTCATCGGACTGGCTCTGACCCCGGCGGAGGTGCGTCGCGGAAACGGCCTCGCCGGAAAACAGTAGATGGTAGCACAGGACGGAATGTTGCCGGGTACGGTATGGAACGGAAGGAGGGCTAACTCTTAATTGACGGATCGGGCCCACTGAAACATCGGCGAAACGCACTTCGTCTTGCGCTTTTCGCGGATGGGAACCAAGTCGGGGCTTGTGGCAGGCGCCGGCTGGGCTTCGCCCAAGCCGGGACAGCCGAGGGCGGCTGTCGCCACATAATTTGTCGAGGGTTTCTGGAAGCTATTTTTCTTCGACCTTAATGCGGAGGGACTTGAGGAATTTGAGATCCTGATCGTTGACTTTGAATTCAGGGTTGGTGGAAAGAGTGGTGACAAGAGAAGTCTTATCGGCGTTCTTGTCGCCCTGCTTGCTGACACCGATGGTGGCTTCGAGGACGAGAAAAATATCGTAGCCGCCTTCCTTAATGCGGGAGACGACTTCGGCGATCTGTTCGGAATCGGAGAGAGATTCGTTGATGGCTTCGCCAAGTTCCTTCATGAGTTCTTTCAATCGATCGTCCACGTGGTCTCCCCCGAATTGCCGTTCTTGTTCCATTAGATGCCTGCGGCGGCGGAACGGTTTAGCGCGAAGCACAGGTTTGCGTCATTGTAGACCGGGAGACTGTTAAAATCGAGTCGTGAGTAAGGTTTCTACCGCACAAAAGGTAGGGGTAGTCGCGCGCGTCGCCGGACAGCAGGTGAAGCGCAGCCGGACGGCGCGTGCGGTAAAAGGTGCCGTGTGGACTACCGCCCGCGCTTTCGGGAAAGTGTTACACCAGTTGTGGCTGGAAGTTACGGGACTTGTCTTCCTGATCATGTCCGCGAGCGGCGGGGCTGGAGCGGCGCATGAGTACGCGAAATATCAGGCGGGGAAGGCTGGTTTCGGGCGGGTTGCGGTAGCAATTTGTTTCACTGTGACGTTCGCTTGGTTTGGAGTGAGTTCGTTCTGGAGGGTTCGGCGGAAGAGCAAAACCATGCACCACGAAGGGAACTAAGGTGCACGCAGGAGAGTCAAAACCATTCACCACAGAGGGCACTAAGATTCACTAAGGAAGTTAAAGTCATGGCTGGATCAGATCTGAAAGGTCGAATGTCCGGTGGGAGCAGCGCGGTTTCGCTTGATCCGGAAACTTCTTCCCACATTGCCGTGAAGCCGCTCTACACGCCGGCGGATCTGAAGGGGACGGACTATGAGGGTGAGGTAGGGTATCCGGGCGAATATCCGTTCACGCGGGGCGTGCAGGCGACGATGTACCGCGGACGGTTGTGGACGATGCGGCAGTATGCGGGCATGGGCGACGCCGAGGAATCGAACAAGCGCTACAAATATCTGTTGGCGAATGGAACCACGGGGCTTTCGGTGGCGTTCGATTTGCCCACGCAGATCGGGATGGATTCGGATCATGCGCTGGCCGCGGGTGAAGTGGGCAAGGTGGGAGTGGCGATTGACTCGATCGAGGATATGGAGAGGTTGTTCGCCGGGATCGAACTGACCAAGATTTCTACATCGATGACGATCAATGCGACTGGCTCGATTCTGCTGGCGCTGTATGTGGCGGTGGCGCGGCGGCAGGGTGCGGACATGAGCAAGCTTTCGGGGACGGTGCAGAACGATGTGTTGAAGGAATACATTGCGCGGGGGACCTATATTTATCCGCCTCGGCAGGCGATGCGAGTGATCACAGACATGTTTTCGTGGGCAAAAGAGAATGTGCCGGAGTGGAATACGATTTCGATTTCGGGTTATCACATGCGCGAGGCGGGATCGACGGCGGTGCAGGAGGTGGCGTTCACACTGGGCAACGGCATGGCATATGTGGAGGCGGCGATCAATGCCGGGCTGGATGTGGACGAGTTTGCGCCGCGCTTGTCTTTTTTCTTCAATGCGCACAGCAATTTTCTGGAAGAAGTGGCGAAGTTCCGCGCGGCGCGGAGAATGTGGGCGCGGATCATGCGGGAGCATTTCAAGGCGAAGAATCCGCGGTCGTGGATGCTGCGCTTTCACACGCAGACCGCTGGATCGACGCTGACGGCGCAGCAGCCGGAAAACAATATTGTGCGGACGGCGATTCAGGCGCTGGCGGCGGTTTTGGGCGGGACGCAGTCGTTGCATACGAACTCATATGACGAAGCGCTGGCGCTGCCCACTGAGCAGGCGGCGCGGATTGCGCTGCGCACACAGCAGGTGATTGCCTACGAATCGGGCGCGCCGCAGACGATCGATCCGCTGGCGGGTTCGTATTACATCGAAGCGCTGACGAATGAAATTGAGAAACGCGCTGCCGAATACCTGGGAAAGATCGAAGTAATGGGTGGAATGCTGAAAGCGATCGAGCGCGGGTTTGTGCAGCAGGAAATTCAAAACGCGGCGTATGAGTATCAGCAAGCGGTGGACCGTGAGGAAGCGATCGTGGTAGGAGTGAATCGGTTCGAAGTGCAAGAGGAAAAAGCGATTCCAATTCAGAAAATCGACCCAGCGCTGGAGCCGAAACAGATTGAGCGCGTGCGAGCGCTGCGGTCGCGTCGCGATGCGGGGCCATGTAAAGAAGCCTTGAAGAAAGTGGAGGATGCGGCTCGCGTGGGAGAGAACGTGATGCCGAGGATTCTGGAGGCTGTGGAAGCTTATGCAACCGTAGGCGAGATTTCAGACGCGATGCGGCGCGTGTTTGGAGAATACAAGGAAGCGGTTGTGGTTTGATTTGGCGGGCAGAATGTTGCTGGCTATTCGGAGGTTTTGTAATCGCAGGCGGAGCGGCAGGGTTCGCAGTACAGCAGGCCGTCCTCGCAAATCCGAACGTCGAGCGTGGTCTGGCAGAGGCAGCAATATTTGTCGCACTCGCACTGGGATTCGGGCATTTCACATTGCGCGCAGCGGTATTTAGCCTGGCCGGTTCCGGTAGACATAGAAGAAATGTTAGCGCCAGGCGGCCAGGCGGGGAACGTGCCGTTGGTAACCTCGCGGCATTCGTAAAAGGATTTATCCAGCAACGAATTGTTGATTTTTGATTGTTGATTTCTGATTGGAAACCATTAGGGGACGATTGCTAATTCCTAATCAGCAATCAAGAATCAGCGATCAGCAATTCTTTCCGAGCGGTCCCCGTGCCATATAATTCCCGGTAATGACCTTCCAACAGGTGCTGGATGGGGCGGAAGTTCTCGCGCAGAGCGGGGATCCGATCGTAAGTGGTGTGGAATACGACTCGCGACGGGTGAAGCCGGGTTGCGTGTTTGTGGCCATGCGCGGGGAATCGAGCGACGGCAAACGATTTATCGATCAGGCAATTCAGGCGGGAGCGGTGGCGATAGTCACGGATTCGGCGGCGGAGAAGCCGCGCGAGGGCGTGGCGTGGGCCGCGGTTTCGCATGGACGGCGGGCGCTGGCGCGAGTGAGCGCGAATTTTTATAAGAAGCCGGCTGAGCGGATTGCAATTACGGGGATTACCGGCACGAATGGGAAGAGCACCACGGCGTTTCTAGTGGAAGCGATTCTAACGGCGGCGGGGCGAAAGAGCGCGGTGATTGGGACGATTGAATATCACGTGGCGGGAAAAGTTTTACCGGCGCCGCACACCACGCCAGAGGCGCTCGATCTGAATCGCATTCTGAATGAAGCGCTGGGAAACGGAGCGACCGAGGCGGTAATGGAGGTCTCCTCGCATGCTCTGGCGCAGGAGCGCGTTTACGGGGTGCCGTTTGATGTGGCTGTGTTTACCAATTTGACCCGCGATCATCTCGATTATCACAAGAGCATGGAAGAATATTTCGCGGCGAAGAAGGTTCTGTTTGAAGGGTGCGGAACCGATGCGCCGCGCGCAGTGGTGACCAATGTGGACGACGAGGCTGGAGCGAAGCTGGCGGAGTTCAGCCGGAAGCGAAGTTCCGTAGTGCTGAAGTATGGATGGAAGTGCGGCGATTTGCGCGCGGAGAAAGTGGAGATAACGACGCGCGGAACGCGGTTTGATTTGGTTGCGCCCACGGGAAAGATTGCAGTGTTCTCGTCGCTGATTGGACGGGTGAATGTGTACAACATTCTGGCGGCGGCGGGGGTGGGCTTTGCCCGAGGGTGTTCGGCGGAGGCGATTGCGGCGGGAATCGACAAGCTGGCGTGCGTTCCGGGAAGGTTTGAGCGGGTCGATTGCGGTCAGCCATTTACGGTGGTGGTGGATTATGCGCATACCGATGATGCGTTGCGAAATCTGACAGCATTGGCACGGGAATTGGTTTCGAGCGTGGGGACTAAGGGGCGTGTTTTAACGGTCTTCGGCTGCGGCGGAGATCGCGATCGTGCCAAGCGTCCTTTGATGGGCGAGGCGGCGGGGCGGGGCAGCGATTTTGTGGTGCTGACGTCGGACAATCCGCGCACCGAAGATCCGCTGAAGATTATTAATGATGCGCTGGTGGGTTTGCAGAAAACTGGAGTGAGGTACAGCGTGGAAGCGGATCGTCGGAAGGCGATTGCCTTGGCAATTGCTGAAGCGCGACCGGGAGATATTGTGCTGCTTGCGGGCAAAGGGCACGAGAAGGTGCAAGCGACGCGGGAGGGATCGGTTCCGTTTGATGATCTGGAAGTGGCGCGGGAGGCTCTACGAGGGGCGGGGTTTGAGGGGGAGGCGGTTGGGGCGGGGAGTTGAGGAGTTCGTGACTCATTTGGCGAGCGAAAGGGGTGAAGATGAGGCAGTGATAGGAATGCCTTGCGAAGCAGGTGGTAATGCCAGCAAACATGGGGTCCTTCGACTACGGTTGTGCTTCGCGTTCGCGAAGCGCAACCTTCGCTCAGGATGACAAAGGATGAAGCTCACGCTTTCCAAGATCGCTGAATTCATTTCTGCGAAGGGAGATTTTTCGGCGGAAGAGGTGGTTGAGGGGTACTCCATTGATTCGAGGACGCTCGGGGCGGGGCAGCTGTTTTTTGCGGTGAAGGGGGAGCGACTGGATGGCCACGATTTTGTGCAGCAGGCTTTGGAAAAGGGCGCGGTCGCGGCGGTGGTGGGTAAAGAACAGTTGGGACGCTACGCGAACAAGGCCCGGCTTCTGGCGGTTGAAGACACCTTGGTAGCGCTGCAAACTTTGGCTAAAGCGGTCCGGAAGTTGTGGGGCAAGACGCTTGTGGGAGTGACCGGGTCAGCGGGAAAGACGACGACGAAGGAAGCGATTGCGCACGTGTTGAGCGCGCGCTTTCGCGTGCTGAAGTCCGAAGGAAATTTTAATAATCATTTCGGCTTGCCGTTGATGCTCTTGAAACTGGAGCCAGGATATGAGGTGGCGGTGATAGAGATGGGCATGTCGCATCCGGGGGAAATCCGGGCGCTGGCGACAATTGCGCATCCGGAGGTTGGAGTGGTGACGAACGTCGCGCCGGTGCATTTGGAGTTTTTTGATTCGCTGGCGGGGATTGCGCGGGCGAAATATGAATTAATCGAGTCGCTGCCGGCGAATGGCACAGCGGTGTTGAACTCCGATGACGATTACGTCTCGCAGTTCGGGCGCGGGTTCAAAGGGAAAGTTGTGATGTATGGCACTCGATCGACAGCGGACGTGCGTGCGGAAAAAATACAGACGAAGGGGCGCGAGGGGGTTGAATTCGATGTGGTGATAGGAGGCGTGCGTGAACACGCGGTTCTCCCGCTGGTGGGTGAGCATAACGTGCTGAATGCGCTGGCGGCAGTTGCGGTCGGCTTAGAGCGCGGGATGAAGCCTTCAGAGGCGGTGGCGGCGCTGGCAAGTTTGGCTGCGGCCGATAAGCGTGGTCAGGTTCTTCAAGTGGGTAACATCACGGTGATCAACGATTGCTACAATTCGAATCCAAAGGCCCTGGATGCAATGGTGGATGCGTTGGCGAGGATGGCGGCTAAACGGCGCATCGTGGTTGCGGGGGAGATGCTGGAACTGGGGCCGGCGGGCGAAGAGCTGCATCGGCAAGCCGGGGAACATATCGCCGGGAAAAAAATCGATGTGTTGCTGGGCGTGCGCGGCCTCGCTGAGGCGATGGTGGGCGCAGCAAAGCAGGCGGGGATGCGCGCCGAGTTTGCAGCCGATTCCGAGAAAGCCGGCGAATGGCTGGCACGCGAGGCGCGGGATGGCGACGCAGTGCTTTTGAAAGCTTCGCGCGGGGTGAAGTTGGAGAAGGCGTTAGAAATCTGGAAGACTCGTCGCGACGGTGGTAACTGACACAATCGCGAGACGGAGGCTGATTGCTCTATTGGCTGTTGTTCGTGAAGCTGCAACATTATTTTCCGCCGTTTCGCATCTTTCGCTATTTGACGTTTCGCACTGCGTTCGCCAGCCTTACCGCACTGTTTACCGCGCTCATCGTGGGTCCGCTGGTGATCAACCGGCTGCGCGAATTCCAGATTGGACAGTACATCCGCGAAGAGGGTCCGAAGGCGCATCAGAAAAAAGCGGGAACGCCGACCATGGGCGGCTTGCTGATCGCGATTGCGATTGTGGTTCCGACGCTGCTGTGGGCGGACTTGAGCAACCGCTTCGTTTGGGTGGCGGTATTTGCCACTTGCGCATTTGCGGCGATTGGATTTACTGACGATTACACCAAGGTGGTGCACCGTCGAAATCTGGGTTTGACGGGACGGGCGAAGCTGGGACTGCAGATCGCGACCAGCGTGGTGATCGCGGTGATGCTGATTGCGATGCAGAACCATGGGCTGTATTCGACCAAGTTGATCGTGCCTTTCATCAAGCAGTTTCATCCCAACCTGGTGGTGCAGACCCTGGAGCATTATCCGCACTTGTGGCCGCTGGCGTTTCTGCCCTTCATTGCGTTTGTTGCGCTGGTGATTGTGGGATCGAGCAACGCCGTGAACCTTACGGACGGATTGGACGGGCTGGCGATCGGGTGCACGGTGATTGCAGCGGGCGCGTTGACCATGTTGACTTATGTGAGTGGGCACGCGACGTTCGCGACATATCTGGAAATTCCGAAGATGCCGCAGGTGGGCGAGTTGACGATTTTTTGCGGGGCGATGGTGGGGTCGTCGATTGGGTTTCTATGGTACAACGCGCATCCCGCAGAGGTGTTTATGGGCGATGTGGGATCGCTCGCGCTGGGCGGAGCGATTGGCACTGTGGCAGTAATCATCAAACAGGAATTGCTGCTGCCATTTATTGGAGGAGTGTTTGTAATCGAGGCGATGTCGGTGATCTTGCAGGTGGGGTCGTACAAGCTGCGCAAGAAAAGGATATTCAAGATGGCGCCGATCCATCATCATTTCGAACTGATGGGATGGTCGGAGTCGAAGATTATTGTGCGGTTTTGGATTGCGTCGCTGGTGTTCGCGTTGTTTGCGTTGACGACGCTGAAGTTGAGGTAGAGGGCGATTGGGATAAGGGCAGTTCACCACAGAGTCACAGAGACACAGAGAAAACCAACACCATGTCTGTCTGCAACAACGCTGGATTATAGTTTGGTGTCTGTCCTTGGAGTTTTTTATTTGCCTTGGTTTTCTCTGTGTCTCTGTGACTCTGTGGTGAAATGCATTTAATGGAACTCAAAGACAAACGCGTGCTGGTGGTGGGGCTAGGGAAGTCCGGGGTGGCTTCGGCGCTCTTTCTGAAGGCGCATGGAGCGCGGGTTACGGTTTCCGATACCAAGAGTGGGGACGAGTTGCGTAATGAGATTCCGGTGCTGCTCGATCATGGCATCACGGTTGAGACCGGAGGTCATGGCGAGCGCACGTTCCGGGGACAGGATTTGATTGTGGTGAGCCCGGGGGTTCCGGTGGATGCGTCTTTGCTGCAACAGGCGCGGTCTTTGGGCGAGATGGTGATCGGCGAGATTGAACTGGCGGCGCAGTTTTTGCCGGGGCCGATCGTGGCTATCACTGGATCGAATGGAAAGACTACGACCACGACGCTGACCGGAGAGATTCTGACGGCGGGAGGGTTGCCGACGCTGGTGGGAGGGAACATTGGCACTCCGGCAATCTCGCTTGCGGAGCGGGCGAAGCCGGAAACGGTGATTGTGCTGGAAGTGTCGAGCTTTCAACTGGAGACGATTCAGACATTTCATCCGAAGATTGCCGTGGTGTTGAATGTGACGCCCGATCATCTGGACCGGCACCGCACATTTGACGCCTATGTTGATGCGAAGGCGCGCATGTTTGAGAATCAGCACGGCAACGATTTTGCGGTGCTAAATGCGGATGATCCTACCTGTGTGGCGATGGCGGAGCGCACGCGGGCGCAGGTGTTCTGGTTCAGCCGGCAAAAAGAAGTGAAGTTGGGGGCGTGGGTGCGCGAAGGGAATATTTTGTTTCGCGACGAGGAGCGGCAACGGGAGATTATGTTGGCTTCCGAAATTCCGTTAAAGGGCGCCCACAACCTGGAGAACGTGCTGGCGGCGGTGTGCGCTGGCGCGCTGATGGGATGCGCGCCGGAGAAGATTCGGCAGGCGGTGCGCGACTTCAAGGCGGTCGAACACCGGTTGGAGTTTGTGGCCACGATCCGGGGCGTGGATTACTACAACGATTCGAAGGCCACGAATGTGGACGCGACCATCAAAGCGCTGGAATCGTTCCCGGGGGACATTCACCTGATTCTTGGCGGCAAGGATAAGGGCAGCGATTACAGCGTTCTGAACGATTTGCTGCGGGAGCGGGTGAAGCGCGTGTACACGATTGGCGCGGCGGCGGAGAAGATTGAGTCACAGATCAAAGGCACTGAAGTGGAGCATGCAGAGACTTTGGAGCACGCTGTGCGCAAGGCGAACGCGGCGGCGCAGGCGGGCGATGTGGTGTTGCTGGCACCGGCTTGCGCGAGCTTCGATCAGTTTAAGAGCTACGAGCATCGGGGGCAGGTGTTTAAGGAGATCGTGAGGGGGCTGGCGGCGGAGGCGGAGAACACAAAGAGTGAAAGCCCCCGAGCTTGACACCTCCGTTCCCGCCTCTGACACGTCGCATGCTCGCGATGAAACCAAAACTCGCTGGCGAGGTGAATCGCGCGGGCGCCTCGTGACCGACGGTCTGATGCAGGGGCAGAGATAGAAATTCCTAGTAGGGACTTGGGCGCACGATGATGCAAGGGGTCCTTCGACTTCGCAAGTGCTTCGCGTTCGCGAAGCCCATTGCTGCGCTCAGGATGACATGGCGTCAGGGGGCGCAGCTCGGCGGGTCAACACTTAAATGCTGCAGCATTTTTTTTGCTTCCAAGAGATCGGGATTGAAGCGGAGGACTTTTTCTACATACAATCTTGCTTCTTTCGTCTGTCCCGATTCGCAAAAACTTCGGGCGAGGTTCATGCCGATGCTGCTTTTGCCGGGGGCACGGTTGAATGCGTCTTGCCAGAGCGCGATGGCGCGGCGCAGGTTTCCGGACTTTGCTTCGATGACTCCGAGGTTCGAGGCTGCGTCGATAAGTGTCGGGTCGAGCGCGAGCGCTTTCTGATAAAGCTCGCGAGCGTGGCCGATGGAGCCGTGAGTCAGCTCAACGTACGCCAGTCCGGATAGGACTGCCGGATCATCCGGCGACTGCTTCGCCGCCAGGGGCAATAAGCGCGCGGCTTCACGGACCGCCTCCGGCATGCCATTTTCTGCGACCGACTGCCACGCGAGGGCGCGATCGCGGACGTCGTCGTCTGCCTCTTTCGAATATGGAAATGGAATCAGAGTTGGGGAAGATTTTTCCGGGCTGAAATCCTGCAACAACTGCGGCTGCGTGGAAGGGCGGCGTGGAATGCGGTGGTCGGTGACTTCGGTGTGGGCGATGTCTGTGCTGAGCGAGGACGGCATGTGGCAGGACGTGCAATCCAGATTCTCGCGGTGATGCTTGGCTCCGAATGCGGCCCCGTGGCAGGCGAGACATTTTTCTCGGAAGTAAGAAGCGCGCTCGGCGGCGAGCGGAGAAGAGTGAGGGTCGTGACAACTCATGCACGACATGGCATCGCCGGATTTCTTCTTGCATGCGCTTCGCGCCAGAGCTTCGAATTGGCTGTTGGCTCCGACGCCTGACGTCTGACTTCCAGTGAGCACGTAATGGCGGACATAGTCATCGAGAATGTCGCCGGGACGGAAGTCAGACGCGTGGCGGCCGAGGCGTCCGATGGCGACGTTGGCTTCGAGGTGACATTGCATGCAGATGGAATCGCGGCGGTCGGCGGGCAGCTTGATCGGATTCAACATCGGAGCGCCTTTCGTCCCGGCTGCGGTTTGGGCGTGTTCGGCTCCAGGCCCGTGGCAGCGTTCGCAGCCGACGCCATCTTGTGTGAATAGCGGCGTGGGATATTCATTCTCCGTGCCCTTAATGGGCGATTGCATTCCAGTCGTGTGGCATTCGAGGCAACTGGTGTAGGCCGGGAGGTTCATGGGAATTTCGCGAGCCTCGCTATAGGCTGGCGCCATATCCCACACCTTGCGGCCGGCGTACCAGTTTATGGGAGACTCGAAAAAAAATCCGTCGACGGAAAAAAGATAGGTGCGTCCGCGGTGGCCTGATCCGATGAAGTATAAGAGTTCGCGCTTTCCATTGACCGACGGATCGCCGGGCCGCTCGAAGCTGAGCCAAACTTTTCCATCTTCGCTGTAAATGCGGTAGTGCACGCCGGATTTGGCGTGGACGAAACTGGCGGGCTGCAGGTCTTCGGTGGCGGGTCCGCTGGCGTGCGCCATGGGCGTGCGCTGATAGGACTCATAGATGGACGCATGGCAACCAGCGCAGGCTTGGTTGCCGATGTAGGTGCTCGAGGGCGGCGCGGGGTGTGAAGGGTGGGCAGTTCCCGCAATTTGCGCCGCTGCGAAGATTCGGGAGCCGAGACATAATGCGATCGCCAGCGACCGTCGGATCGACTTCGCGTGGAACCAATTTCCGGGCAAAGCTACCTCATTATGTTTTCGATTTGAAGTTTCGATTCTACCGCTTGAGGATTTCCTCGGTGGGTCGAACCAAGACAATCAACAATCAAGAATCAACAATCGGCAATTCCTTCTCCGCCTCGCCGCTACTCCGTGGTGAAATGAATTCCCATGGCGAAGCGGGTAAGTGTGGATCGCTGGCTGTTTACCGTCACCATGCTCCTGGTGTTTGTGGGGCTGGTAATGGTTTTTTCGGCTTCGGCGGTGATGGCGCGGGAGCGGTTTGGGTCTCCTTACGCATTTCTGTTGAGGCAGTTGATCTGGGCGGCTGCTGGCCTGGTGGCGATGGTGGTGGCGATGCGCCTGGATTACCGGCGCTATAAGAATCCGGCGCTGGTGTTTTCGTTTCTTGGGATCACGACACTGCTGTTGATCTCGGTTTTCTTTCTGGATCGCACGCACAACACGCATCGGTGGATCCATGCGGGCGGGTTTTCGTTTCAGCCTTCCGAACTGGCGAAGCCGCTGTTGATTTTGTTTCTCGCATATTTTCTGGAAGGCAGAGTAAAAGCCATGGACGACTGGCGCGGCACGCTCGCGCCGGCGGCGGCGCCGGTGTTGCTGGTGCTTGGATTGATTGTGTTGCAACCAGACTTGGGAACTGCCATCGCTTGCGCGGGAATTGTGGCGTGCATTTTTTATGTGGCGGGAATGCGGCTGCGGTATTTCGGGTATGCGTTTGGCGCGTCGCTGGTCCCGCTGTATTTTTTGATTTTCCATGTGAGCTGGCGGCGCGATCGCATTTTGGCGTTTCTGAATCCGTATGCAGACCGGCAGAAAACCGGGTTCCACATTATTCAATCGCTGATTGCGGTGGGGACGGGCGGGGTGACGGGCACTGGCCTGATGGAAGGGAAGCAGAAGCTTTTTTATTTGCCGGAGCCGCATACTGATTTTATCTTTGCGGTGACCGCGGAAGAGTTGGGGCTGTTGGGGGCGTTGTTCGTCGTGACGCTGTTCGCCATATTTCTATGGCGCGGGATGCGGGCTTCGTGGCGCACGGAAGATGTTTTCGGACGATATCTGGCGGTGGGAATTACGAGCATGGTGGTGTTGCAGGGGTTTATCAACATCAGCGTGGTGTTGGGGATGATGCCCACGAAGGGGATTCCGCTGCCGCTGGTATCGTATGGAGGGTCGTCGCTGTTTGTGACGCTGGCGTGCGTGGGCGTGCTGCTGAATATTACAAAGCAGGCTGAGTAGGAAGATCTGTTGCCACGGATTTGCACGGATCTTCACGGATTCGATCTTTTCCGATCTGGAGGAGGAGCGGGTGAAGCGTCTATCTGCATTTATCGTTTTTTTCTTCCTTTGTGCGCTGGCGGCGGAGAGCGCCGCGCAAAAGTCGGCTTCGCCTCAAGCCGTTGAGATACCGGCGCAGGCGCCCATGTTCACGGCGGCGGAGCTGGCGGCGAAAGTGCCGGCGGCGAAGGCGGACGATGTGAAGTCCATGGACGCGATTCTGGTGGCTATCTACGACGTGATTTCGGGACCCGCGGGCGACCGCGACTGGAACCGCTTTCGCTCGTTGTTCCTGCCGGAGGCGAGATTCACCGATGCTGGCAAGAATCCCGATGGCAGTGCGGTGATTTTTTCTTGGGGAGTAGAGGAGTTCATCCGAGATGCGAAAACTGTATTTGCGAAAGATCCTTTCTACGAGAAGGCGATCGTGAATAAGCCGGATGTGTACGGGAATGTGGCGCAAGTGTTCAGCAGCTACGAGTCGCGACATGCGGCGGCGGAAAAGCCGTTTCAGCGTGGGATTAACAGCATTCAACTTTTCAATGATGGAAAGCGCTGGTGGGTGCTGTCGATTCTGTGGGATTCGGAGCGAGAGGGAAATCCGCTGCCGGCGAAGTTTGCGGGGAAATAAAAACGCCACTTGAAGGAAGATATTCTCTCAAAAAATTCCCCGACGAGTCTCCGGTTCTGTAAGGGCGAAAGGGATCCTTCGACTGCGTAAATGCTTCGCATTCGCGAAGCACTTACTTCGCTCTGGATGACAGTCCTATTAGGTTATAGTCAATTTCATGCGGGCCATTCTGGCGGGTGGCGGGACCGGGGGGCATGTGATCCCTGCGCTGGCCATCGCCAACGAACTCAAGAAAAGTTATGGAGCCGAGGTGCTGTTCATCGGGACGGCGCGCGGAATCGAGAACCGACTGGTGCCGGCGGCGGGATATCCGCTGCAACTGGTCCGGGTGGGGGCGCTGAAGAATGTGAGCCTGATGACGCGGGCGAAGACGGCGTTCGATTTGCCGCGGGCGGTGTGGGATGCTGGGCGGATGCTGAACGAATTTGCGCCGGATGTGGTGATCGGAGTAGGAGGATATGCGTCGGGTCCGGCGATGTTGGCGGCGGTGGTGAAGCATATTCCGACGCTGGCGTTTGAGCCGAATGTGGTGCCGGGATTCGCGAACCGAGTGGTGGCGAAGTTTGTGTCTGGGGCGGCGGTGCACTTTGAAGAGACGGCGAAATATTTTCGGCGCGCGGAAGTCACCGGAGTGCCGGTGCGGCAGGCGTTTTTTGAGATTCCGGTTCTAACGAGTAAGAAGCGGGGCGGAATTCCCACGCTGCTGGTGTTTGGCGG
>DATNMU010000215.1:0-8580 GCA_035602195.1 Candidatus Acidiferrum sp. | reverse complement strand
CCCGGAACCCATTGACCCATATACATGTAGGCAATGCCAAGCCTATCGATGTGCTGAGGCCGCACGGCAAGGCCATCCGTCACCCACTGAAGGAAAACACTATCGAAACATCCCGGGTCGTCATGCTTGGAGCCGGGTGGTGGACCCGGTAGGCAGGTCCATTCACTGGTACCCTTACGGAGAACTCGAAATTCGCCCGCCCTTGCTGGCCGGATAATCCACAATAGTCGCGCCGTCGGTTATGAAGTTTGGTGCGGCCCTCAGTGCGTCAGCAATTTTCTCAGCGTCCGTTACGGGCAGGTGTTCCATCGTGCTCTGAGCGCTCGCTGAGAGCGCAAGGAAAAGACAGAGTACAGCTAGCCTCATTTCACACCTCAGGAAGAATTCTTTTGCACATACAGGTTCCAGTCCAATGTTCCCAATCTTTGAAGCACCTCGCCTGGCGTGGCTCCAGCCGTCGTGATCTTCACCACGGAAAGGCTGACTCGCCAATATAAATACTCGAGTCATCGAAGCCACGGACGCGATCTCATCATGCCGTCCTATGCGGCGGCATCCTCGAAGAGCTTTATCAACGTCTCGTCGAGCAGAGCGGGCACAGACGACGGCCGTGTCTCCGGAAATTTGCTGAAGAATGCGGACGGTAGGTCCATGTCGATCCGTGTCTCCTCGCCGTCCCGCTGGGACACGCAGATGCGCACGGGAGCGCCCAAGCCGGCGGCACCGGTGTACTCGAACAAACCACGGGCGATGACAGCGTTCCCGACCAGATAGAATTTCGACTCGATGGGAATTCCCGCCAGGCGCATCGTGGAGCCCTGCTCGAAGTCCCAGAAGATTGCCATTGGCTTGGAAGTCGAGTCGACGTAAGCTTCGACACCCGCGCGGTTGCCGTGCGTCACATATTCCATCAGTTTGGGAGTGTGGAAGCGCTGCAGGCTGCTCTCGATCGCTTGAGTAACCTCGAAGAAGGACTTGCGCGACCGTATGGTGAGGAGGACGGCTTCGTACTTGGTTCTCGTCGTCTGTGTGGAGACTGCCACTGCTTTGTCTGTGGTTTTCATTTGTGGGTACTTCTCCTTTTGAATCTAAATTTGCCCTAGGTATTGCATTTCGGCGTGCGACGACGAACCTCGCGTACTTCGGGCTCATCGCGACCGCGATGACACACTATTTGCTGGCTGTCTACCCGCCATCGCTGAGAAGTAGATGAAGCGGGGTCAGCGGACCAAGCTCGATGAACTCGTGCTTCATAAGGCCCGCTTGGCCTAACGGCAATTTTTCCATCAGGGCTCGCGCCTCTTCGAGCGAGGCCACGTTCAAGAGGAAAACGGGACCTGTCTGCGTCTGGCGAATCCACCATTGGTCGATCTTGCCAGCCAGATACAGTCGAAGCGTAGCCGGCACTTCCTTCGGAAAGATCTCCCTTATTTGCTCCGGCGTTGGTGGCTTCGTGAATTGTCCGATAGCCAGAATCTTTGTTGTCGGGACTACTGGGAAAATGCGCTTGGGCATTTCCTTGGCGTTGGCCGCCTTGTCTTGAACGTTATCCATATCCAGCTCCTACCTTCAATACGCGACTGTGCCCTTCTAGGATTTGGCGGTTGACGACTTCGACCTCACCTCCCGCGGTCATGATGGCAATTTGGCCCGGAATGCGGTCGATGATCAGGCGGAGGCTCTGCTCCTCGATCATGGCCTCGCTCAACAAGGTTTGCGCCGGCGCCTGTGATGGTGGAGACGATTGATCCTGGAGGTTCGTTGCCGTTTTGCCGTTTGCCATAACAGAGTTGCCAGCCTGAGTCGTTATCGCTGCCGCCGCACGGACTGGATGATGTAATCGCGCGTTGCAACCAGAACAGAATCTGAGGTTCGCGAATCGGGGGCAATGCGGGCTAGTATGATCGCGCCCACCATGGCGGAGACGATCGCCATCGACATTTCCGCTCGCTTGCGGGACGGAACCGTCCCCAAGTGGTTGGCAATGAGCCGGGACAGTTGGAGAAATCCTTCTTTCGCTGCGTGACGAGTCCTGGTGTCTCTCCGCGCCAGTTCGCTCCCCAGAGCGGCCAGGGGGCAGCCTGTTCTCGGCTGGTCGCGATGAGTGCGCGACACATAACGACCCACAAGGAGCCCGAGCGCCTGCTCGTGAGGCTTTCCGTTGATGAGCAATTCCAAGCCGGCAATGAGCGAGAAAACAGTCTTGTTGCACGCTTCCAGGAGGAGTTGATCCTTGGAAACAAAATGACGGTAGAAGCCCCCGTGAGTAAGTCCCGCAGCAGCCATCACTCGCGCGAGCGCCGCCTCACTGATTCCATTGGCTGCGAACTCGGCGCCTGCCGCTTTGACAATTCGCTCGCGCGTCTTGGCGGTCTCTACTCTTGACTTGCGCATATTCTTTGTCTCCTAATGTGACGTTTGCGCGCTACGCCAGTGACGCGCCAAGGCCACTTGCTCCAGATGGCAGGACACATGTCTCCCCCGGCTGAGCGAGATATTCAACCGATCTCGATTGGGGGCTTCGGTCCAAAGCGTACCTGATGATGTTTAGATGTTGTATGACATCTAACAGGATCGCTAAGGCGAAGGGTTCTGTCAATGCCGCGTTTGGCCCAGAAAGTGCTAAAGGTTGTTTGAAGTCAAACCTGCATTCATGAACGGAACTGAAATCCGACAACCAGACGCTGAAGACGCCGCTGAATATCAAGCCGTCTTTCTGCACTGGAGGTAGTACTAGAGGAACTAAGAAAAGGACTCAGATCGGCAGTGGGGCGAGAATCTGAGGGGGTTCGCTTCCCACGTTTTTGTCTGGGGCTCTCCGGGATTGTTTGAAGCGCTTGAGGAACGACCAAAGAATCGGAGGAAATCCGAACTGGTGGTCGAGCTCAGGCAGCAATCAACCGTGAGCCCCTTGTGAGGAAATCCCTCACCGTCAAATCTGTCACGACGGGAGAAGTACTGATGTCGGACGCGGGAAGTTGGCTCCAAGAACGCCGTGAAGAACTTCACCTCTCACGTAGTGGCGTTGAGCGCCCTAAGGGTGAGTCTGCAAACAAAGCTGCAGACGAACGGTATAGGATCCGGCGCGGCCGCCTCACTGACCTTGAGGCAGTTGTGTGGATCGAACGTCTGCACGACGTCCTCCTTGCCGGCTCCCGGTGTTTGGACGCAGTGGGCAGGCATCGCGGGTGGATCAGAAGGTCTTGCGTCCAGTCTTCGACATCCTCTTTAAGAAATCGAAGAGAAACTGAAAGAACGTGAAGAACACCTGCCCAAGCCCGCGATGCAATAGCGCGCGTAATGGTGCGGCACTGGAAACCTTGAAACGTATAACTCTGCGGGCCGCGCCGCTAATCGACTCGGCCTAGATATTTGTCCAGCCACGCGAGGACATTTTGAATAAGTTCGGCGCGGCGCTCGGTGACATCGTGGGGAGTGTCAAATTCCACGTGGCGTTTGTCGGCTGGTGGAGTGCCGAGCATTTTGAATAAAGGATCCTGAGCCGTGTCCACGGAGAAGACGTAATCAAAACGGCCATTCACCATCATCACCGGCTTCTTGAGGCGCGGGGCGAAATCGGCCTGATCGCCGCCGGTGGGCGGCGTGTAAAGGAAGTAGCCGCCGTCGAGGAAGACCACCGCTTTTAGTCGATCTTGCGCAAGCGCTGTATAAATTACTCCTTCGGCCGAGCCCATGCTGACGCCCAAATAAGCGAGTTTGTTCCTGTCGATGTCGCTCCGGGTTTCCAGATAATCGATCGAACGGGCGAGATCTTTATAACGCTCGGTCATGTATTCCAAATCCTGGGAAGTTCCTGGGAGCACGCCCTTCACGCGCCGCTCGTAAGTACCCTGGTAGATCGGGTAGAGCACGGCGCGGCCGCTCTGGACGATATAGTCGAAAAACTTTATGTCTCCCAGTGTCTGACTGTCCGCCAAGTCCAGAACTCTAGCGCTGGGAAAGAAAACCACAGTCTGAAACGGTGGCGAGACTTTTTTCGGCAGGAAAAGATACGCCGCCATTCGTTCGTTGTTGTAGGCGGCATCGAAGGTAATTTTTTCCTCGCGCCAGTCCGCGGTATCTTGCACCACGCCTTCCACCTTGGCGTTCAAGGGCGTCTTGTCGTACGCGTAGAGTGTTTCGTAGGCGCGAAAGACGTCGTTGGTTGCGGTCTTAACCTTGGAGAAGTCGCGCACGTAGGTTTTGATGGGAGTCGTCAAATTCTCAGGCACTGGCGTTATGTTCCGGACGCAGCGGACACCATTTGTGGGCGAGCGATCCCAGGCGGAGAGCGCCTCCGGGTTGGAGTAAAGATAAGTCGGAGACTTCCAGGTTCCGCCGAGTATGAAATGAGTGCCTGCAGTGGCGGCGTTTTGGACCCACTCGCGCACGTTCCCGGCCATATCGTAAGTGCCGAACGGTCCCAAGCCTTTAAACGTGCCAACCGGCGCCAGACCGGATTGGGAAATGTTGCTTTCATTGACGATGTACCCGGCCACATCGGGCGGAGCTGCAACGTACCACTGAACAAACGTGGGCAAGCTCTTGCCCGCAAACGTCGCGTAGGCAGCGGCCTCGTACCAGCTAACTCCCGACACTGGATAGTTCCCCTGTCCTTCCGGATAATGACCGCCGGCCCAGGTTGAAGGACCGGTGCGTCCGGTAGTGTCTCGGAACTGGGACTTGGCGTCTTGCCACGTCAGCTCGCGACCGTCGCGCAAAAACTGTTTCGGCCAGTACTCCTGTTTTTCGTATCCACCCTTGTCAACGAATTCCTGATACTGGCGATTGGTTACCTCCAAGCGATCGATGTAATAAGGCGGCACGTTGTAGGGACCGACCCAACCAACGAACGCGATCATATCTGTCCACGAGCCTCCACCGACCCAAGACATGCCTTGCGGAGCCGCCACTGTGGAGTCCAGAGCGAACTGCATATTCTTCTCGGTCGTTGGAGCAGCGACGGATTCGCCAATACCCGCTTTCGAGACTTTCCAGCGGAAGTAGCCGGTTGGAATCTGAACGCTGGTGAGTGGCGTTGCGCCCAAGCGATACCAGGCGCCATCCGGAGATAGATAATCTTGGATCTCAACCGCCGCGCTTGCGGGCGAAGACGTGACTGAGACGTGCGTGGTGTTTTGTTCGGCAAGCCGGGCGAGCTGCGGGTCGTCAGGCAAGTATTGCTCTGCTTTCTTCAGTAACAGAAATGCCGCGAGGGATTTGTCTTCTGATTTGAATTTGGCGATCGCCGGAATGGCTTCCTCGCGCGCCCAATGACGCCGCTCAGAGCGCTGATAGAGCCACATCATCGAACCCGCGAGAAGCAGCAGCAACACGATGGCGGTGAGGAGAATTCTCGGCGAAAACCTTGATGCACGGCCCGAGGGCGGGAGTGAGGGAGCGCTCAGTTGCAGCAAAACGTCGGAAAGATCGCGAGAGATTTCAGAGGCACTCTGGTAGCGTTTGGACGGATCCTTTTCGAGTGCGTGCGAGACGATCTGATCCGCGCCCTCGGGAGTCTCTGGGCGAATATCCCGCACCGGCTTGGGATCCTCTGTGCTGACCGCACGGAGAATCGCGAGCGCACTCGCTCCCTGAAACGGAGGCTTGCCGGCGAGCGCTTCGTAAAGCACCACGCCAAAACTCCAGAGATCGGTGCGACTGTCGACAAGTTTGCCCTCGGCCTGCTCGGGAGACATGTAGAGCGCAGTGCCAACCGGGCCGTGGGTGTCGGCTAAGGACAGAGTAACTTCGGGAGTGCCGACCGGTTCCAGAAGCTTCGCTAATCCGAAATCCAGAACCTTGGCGTGGCCCTTGGGCGTGACCATGATGTTAGATGGCTTCAGGTCACGGTGCACGACTCCTTGCTCATGCGCTTCTTCAAGTGCGCCCGCTACCTGAACGCCAAGGGACAAGATTTCTTTGGCGGGAAGCTGTTGCGATTGCATTTTGTACGAGAGGGTCTGGCCGGGCACGCACTCCATCACGAGGTAGTCCATGCCGTCCTGCTCGCCCACATCGAAAACGGCGGCGATGTTTGGATGGCTGAGTCTTGCTAAGGCGAGGGCTTCTTTGCGGAAACGGCTTTTCGCGGGTTCGTCGGAAAGGAGGCCGGGCGGGAGAACCTTGATGGCGACATCGCGTTGCAATCGCTCGTCACGCGCGCGGTAGACT
Organism: Candidatus Acidiferrum sp.; assembly: GCA_035602195.1. Taxonomy (GTDB): domain Bacteria; phylum Acidobacteriota; class Terriglobia; order Terriglobales; family Acidobacteriaceae; genus Sulfotelmatobacter. The sequence continues at coordinate 2,406 of DATNMU010000215.1, read as the reverse complement.
ATACCCATTCCCCCCTGACCAAGAAGGGCAACGATGGTATACGGGCCTAACTGCGTACCTTGCGGTAAAGGCATAAACGCCGAAAGTATAACCCGAAACTATCGGGAATCTTGGGTCATTCGCGGCTCCCGCGGGGAAATCACTGGCTTGGGTCTCACCAGCACCGGCGAAATTCACACCTATCTCGCGACCCCGACACAAGGTGTTGCGAGCGGTGAGAGTACTTCACAAGGTGCGATCAGCCGATTGTGAGCGACGATGCCCGCAAGCAGCTTCAGCAACAACTGTGCTCCGCTCGATCAGGAGCCCGGTTTATGGGGCTAATAGTGATCTCGGCTTTAAGCGCCAGTGTCCGATTGCGGAGCAATGATGGAAAGGTGCCGCGGTTGAGAGAGCAGGAGAATCTCCTGCTCTCTCTTCTCTCTCGCGGTGCCGAGAGCGCAACCTGATCGCACAAGGCGACGACTAGGCTCCGGGCGGATTGTCGGCAAACCGGAAACTATCCAGAAACGGGCTTCGGGGAAATCTATGGATGATGTCCTCGAAGCCGACTTCTGGCCCGCCAGGAGTCTGTCTTGAATCATAACTTCAGAGTTGCTCGTCACTCGGGAGCAAGCGGGAAGCTTAAACCCCGGCACCTGCATCACTATTCTGCAAGTGCCGCACTTAGAGCAGCAAGCGATCCCACGTGCCGCCATATCTTATTGCACGAACCGTTTCTCTCTCGTAAATACCCTGGGGGAATTCGAGCTCGATTCGGCTTGCTCCATCTAAGGATTTCATTTGTTCGGCGGTGAGCACGAGATCCAAACTGCCGAGATTGTCCTGGAGTTGAGACACCGTCCGCGCTCCTAAGATCGGGATTACTGGCACCGGTCGATGGCGCAGCCATGCGAGTGCAACTTGCGCCATGCTGTGACCTGTCTGTTCGGAGACCGACTTCACCGCCGAGATGATCGGTGCCGCGTGTTGTTCCTCGGCAAGGAACTCCTTCATTCCCTCATTGGTCATCCGCCCGCCGCCGGCTTTTCCTTCAGCATACTTCCCGGTCAGCACGCCACGCGCCAGCGGAGACCAAGCCAGAACTCCCACGTTCAAAGCCTTCGCCACAGGAATTAGTTCGCGCTCGACCGTTCGCTCCATGAGACTGTATTCGATCTGCAACCCGATGAACTGTGTCCAGCCTCGAAGCTCCGCCAGAGTATTTGCCTGGGCAGTCCACCAGGCGGGAGCGTCCGAGATTCCGATGTAGAGAACCTTGCCTTGGCGAACGATATCGTCCAGGCCCCGCATGACTTCTTCCACGGGAGTGATCGCATCCCAAATGTGCACCCAATACAGGTCGATGTAGTCGGTTTGCAGTCGTTTCAGACTGGCTTCCAGTGCTTGCATCATGCTCTTGCGGTGATTGCCCGCCGCGTTGGGATCGTCGCCGGGCGCAGCGTTGGAGTATTTTGTCGCTAGAACGACGCTGTCGCGATGGCCCTTGATGAACTCACCCACGAATTTTTCGCTCGTGCCGCCAGTGTAGAAATTCGCCGTGTCAATGAAGTTGCCACCTGCCTCGCGGTAGGTCTCATAGACTTTCTGCGCTTCAGCCTTTGGTGAGCCCCATCCCCACTCGTCTCCGAAAGTCATAGTGCCTAGGGCCGCTTCGGAGACCCGCAGTCCGCTCTTGCCGAGTAATCTGTATTTCATATTCGTCCTCCTTTCATGCAACCTCAGGAATTGATTCCGCTCTTTGCCGTATACAATCGGCTGTCGAAGTGTTCATCCTCAAAAACCGTTGAAACCGTCAGATGTCGCCATTTCTCAGCCTCGCTCGCGCGCGCAGCTTCTGCTTGCTGCACCCGCTTTTCCGCATCGACACCGAGGACCAGCCGCACCGGCACCTCGTCACTATTTGCCAGTTGCAGAATTACGCCCGCGATCTTTCGCGGATCGCCTTCCGCACGCCCTTCGAGTCCTCGCAACATCTTGTGTACCGAACCGACCGAGGCCTCGTAGTCCGGCAGTAGGTCCGGCATATTCTCACCCGCGCGCCGCGCCCAGTTGGTTCGAATGCCTCCCGGCTCCAACGTGCAGACCTTCACGCCGAACGGCGCGACTTCCATTGCCAGCGAGTCGCTAAAACCGCCAACCGCCCACTTGGCCGCGTGATACGGCGTATTGCCGGGAACCCCGAGGCGACCGCCGACCGAAGACACCTGAAAGATATGACCACTCTTCTGCTTGCGCATCACCGGCACGGCGGCACGCGTGGTGTTCACCACCCCGTAAAAGCACGTGTCCATGACGGCCTGGAAATCCTCCGCACTCATTTGCTCGAACGGTGCAATCTGCCCATAACCAGCATTGTTGACTAGTACGTCCAGCCGCCCGAAGCAGTCGACAGCCAACTGCACG
>DATNMU010000214.1:0-8055 GCA_035602195.1 Candidatus Acidiferrum sp. | reverse complement strand
CGCTCCGCACGCAGCCGCTTCCCGCGCCCATTGGATCGCGTCCTTGCCCGTGGGCACCCGTCCGCCGGCGACAAACACTTCAAAACCTCCGTTGACCTTTCTGGCATCGATGGCCACTACAACTGCCTGCGACCCAAATCGGCCTGCGATCTTGCCGATCAATGCGGGATCGCGCACGGCGGCGGAGTTGATTGCGATCTTGTCCGCGCCCACGTCGAATACCGCAGCAGCATCCTCGATCTGGCGAATTCCTCCGCCCACGGTAAACGGGACAAATAGCGAGCGCGCTGTGCTGCGGACCGCATCCAGCAACGTGCGCCGGTTTCCGCTGGTCGCGGTGATATCGAGCAGCACGATCTCATCCGCGCCGTCGCGAGCGTGAGCCGCGGCACATTCCGCCGGATCGCCGGCATCGCGCAGATTTTTGAACCGCACTCCCTTCACGACGCGGCCGCCATCCATGTCGAGACAGGCGATGATGCGCTTGGTCAACACTCAGACCTCACAGAAATTCTTCAGGATCGCGAGTCCCACGTTGCCTGATTTCTCGGGATGGAATTGCACCCCGAAAATGTTGCCGCGCTCAACCGCTCCAGCGAAGGACAGCCCGTACTCGGTGGACGCCGACGTCTCCTTTACCAGGGGCGCGTGAAAAGAATGCGTATAGTAGACAAACGAATCGGGTGCAATGCCCCGCAACAATTGCGAGCCCTGCTGAACCGCCAAAGAATTCCAGCCGACATGCGGCGATTTCACTGACGAAGGAAACTGCTGGCACTTGCCGGTAAAGATGCCCGCGCCCGCGATCTCAGCACACTCTTCACTCCCTTCGAAAAGCCATTGCATTCCCAGGCAGATTCCGAGAAAGGGTTTGCCGCCGGAAACGCTTTGCAGTAACTCCTCGCGCAGGCCCGCGTGGTCGAGCGCTTGCAACACCGAAAAGTGTCCAACTCCGGGCAGCACGATTTTGTCAGCCGCCGCCACGACTTCAGGCTGGTCCGTCACCACAACATCAGCGCCGATATGGTCGAAAGCCTTCTTAACCGAATTCAGATTGCCCGCGCCGTAATCCACGATAGCGATCATAGGAGTCCCTTGGTGCTCGGCAACATTCGTCCCAGCCGGCGGTCGCGGGAGCAGGCGACTCGGAGGGCTCGTGCAAAAGCTTTGAACAGCGCTTCGATCTTGTGGTGGCTGGAGCGTCCGTAAAGCACGCGCGCATGAACATTTGCACGTGCCCCGCGCGCAAAGCCTTCGAAGAAATCTTCCACCAATTCAACCTGCAAGTCTCCCACCCGGGCCGTGCGGACTTTGGTATCGACCACCGCGGCCGCGCGTCCTCCGAAATCGACGGCGGCGAGGCCGAGGGTTTCATCCATCGGCATAACAAAATAACCGGCGCGTAGAATGCCGCGGCGATCTCCCAGCGCGCGGTCGAAAACCTCACCCAGAGCAATGCCAACGTCTTCCACCGTGTGGTGCTGATCCACGTCGAGGTCGCCCGTTGCTGCGAGCTTCAGGTCGAATCCGCCGTGCCGCGTAAACAGTTCCATCATGTGGTCTAGAAAACGGATTCCGGTGGAGACCTCATATTTCCCGCGACCCTCGATAGTGAGCGCAATTCGAATGTCTGTTTCCGCTGTCTTGCGGTGAAGCATGGCTTTTCTCACGCCCTCACCTCAAGCGCTTCGCTGAGTTGCGCGACCACATCGCGCAGAGCGGCAATTAGAGTTCGCGTATGTTCGTCCGATCCTATCGTCAGGCGCACGCAGCCTTCGCAGCCTGGATCGGAATTTCTATTCCGCACCAGGATTCCGCGTGCCCGGAATGCTTGGACGAATTCCGCGTTGGCAGGACCCACACGGACGAGCACAAAGTTGGCACGGCTCGGCCAATAGTGCAGGCCTAGAGTTCGAAGCTCTCGCTCCAACACGCCGCGACCGTGCTGAACTTCGGCGACATAATTCTTGACGTACTCCTGATCTCGCATCGCCTCGGGCAACACGGCCAGCGCAACCGCGTTCACGTTGTATGGCGAAGTTACGCGCCGCACCATCACCATCTGCTGGGAATCGCCGGCCAGAATGCCGATGCGCAGACCAGCCAATCCATACGCCTTCGAAAATGTGCGCGCCATGAAAAGATTCGAAGGCCACGAGGCTTGGCTGAGAACTGTCTCACCGTGAAACTCGAAATAAGCTTCGTCTACCAGAAGCGCAGCCTTGGGCGCAGCCTGAGCAACCTGAAGCAGGATTTCGCCAGCAACCGCCGCTCCCGTTGGGTTATTCGGATTCGCCACGGCGATGAGTCGCGTGCGTTCGCTGATGCGCGCCAACAATTCTTTAAGAGGAAAAGAGAAGTTCTCGCCGGAGAGAACTTGAACCACGCGGGCGCCTTCACTCGCGGCGAAGATCGCATACATGGCAAACGTCGGCACCACAATGATTGCTTCATCTCCCGGCTCAAGGTACGTGGAGCAAAGCAGATGAATCGCCTCGTCAACGCCATTGGTCAGCAAAACCTGCGCTGCATTGAGTCCGAGAGAAGCGCCTACCTCGGCCTCCACAGGTTCGCGCTCGGGATATCGCGCCATCGCGTCGGCATCCAGTGAGCGCAGTCGTGCCAGCACGCGGGGCGAGCAACCCACCGTACTCTCGTTGAAATCGAGACGCAGTCCTTGACGCCCAGCTAGCGGTGGCCGGTAAGGCTGCAGATTCTTTACCGCTGCGCGCGCCTCAAGCATGGGTGCACCTCACCCGCAACGACTCCGCGTGTCCACTCAAGCCTTCGGCCTCAGCCAGCAAAATGGCCGCCGACGCAACGCTACCAATCCCCTCGCGCGAAACTTCCTGGCAGGAAATAATTCGGACGTAATCCAGAACGCTCAGCCCACCGCGCACGCGCGCCATCGCTCCCGTCGGCAACACGTGATTCGGACCCGAGATGTAATCCCCGGCAGACTGCGGCGTGAACTCGTTCAGAAAAATCGAGCCGGCATTTTGAACCTGCGGAGCCAGAATGGCTGGCAGCGTGAGATGCTCGGGTGCAATACGGTTTGCAACCTCAACCGCCTCATCGAGGGAAGAAACGATAAGTACGGCTCCTCGACCTGCAATAGACTCGGCGGCAATTGGATTTGTCTTCACGCGCCGCTGCACTTCCGTCTGTACAGCCTTGGCTAGTTCACGCGAAGTGGTAATCAATACGCACAACGCATCGGGATCATGCTCCGCCTGCGCCACCAGGTCACACGCAATGAGCGCCGGCTCGCCCTTATCGCTGATAAAAACCGCCTCTGTAGGACCAGCCAGGAACTCAATCGCGCAATCGAACGCGACGAATTTCTTGGCTGCGGTCACGTACCGGTTGCCGGGACCGACGATCTTGCTCACGCGTGGGATGCTCTCCGTTCCATAGGCGAGCGCCGCGATTGCTTGTGCTCCACCCACGCGGTAAAACTCGCGTACCCCGAGAAACGCTGCAGTCGCCAAAGTCGCCTGGGCCGGATGCGGCGACACCACGCGAATCTGCGGCACGCCCGCTACCTGGGCCGGAATCACCGTCATCAACAACGTTGAAGGCAACGGGTACCGTCCTCCCGGCACATAGCAGCCCACAGATTCGAGAGGCCGCACCAATTGTCCCACGCAAACTCCGGGCTGAATTTCGCGGCGCCACTCCTCTGGCTTCTGCCACTCGCAGTAGCGGCGGATGTTGCCTGCGGCCTGTGCGATCGCGTCCTGCAAGGTCGTAGGAAGTTTCTGCCAAGCCTCGTGTAACTCAACCTCGGGCACGCGTATAGACACGCTTTTGTCTAAGCCGTCCCATCGCTCCGCATACCGGCGCAAAGCTCGATCCCCGTGATGCCGGACATCATTAACAATGCGCCGCACCGCTGGTTCCACCTCGGCCAGGTCGTTCGCGCCGCGCTGCTCCAGTGCGCGTACGAACCGGTCCTTCTTGAGCCCGTCAAGAATTCGGATACGCATCACATCACCACCTTATTCAGCGGATACTCGACGATGCCCTGCGCATTGGCTTGCTTGAGCTTCGGAATCAGAGTCCACGCGGTCTGCTCTTCGATGATGGTGTTGACCGCAACCCAGTCTCCGTCAGCCAAAGGAGCGACCGTTGGATTCTTCAACGCGGGCAGCAGGCCAAGAACCGCCGCGAGATCTGGTTTGCGCACGTTGAGCATCAAGCCGACCCGGCCATGCGCGGCCATTGCACCGCAGAGCATTACCGCCAGATTTTCAATCTTGTGCCGTCTCTCGGGACTAGCCCATGCCGCCTTGTTCGCTATCAGCTGCGTGTTCGACTCCAGAACGGTTTCGATAATTCTTAAGTGGTTCGCACGCAGTGAACTGCCAGTCTCCGTGACTTCGACGATCGCATCGGCCAGTAGCGGAGGCTTCACCTCTGTCGCGCCCCACGAAAATTCAACGGTCACCGGAACGTTCCGGCGAGCGAAGTAGTTTCGCGTAAAACTCATCAGTTCGGTAGACACGATGCGGCCCGCAAGATCTTCGGGCTTCTGAAATTTCGAATCCTCCGGAACGGCCAGCACCCACTTCACTTTGCCCATGCTCTGTTTCGCGTAGATCAGGTCGGTGACGCTGACCACTTCGAGGCCGCTTTCCAGTACCCAATCGCGACCGGTCAGGCCAGCATCCAACGCGCCGTGTTCCACGTAGCGCGCCATTTCCTGCGCCCGAATTAGCAGGCATTCGATTTCGGGATCGTCGGTTGTGGCCACGTAGGACCTCGCGCTGGTGTAAACGCGCAGCCCGGCGCGGGTGAACAGGCTGAGAGTCGCTTCCTGCAGGCTGCCCTTGGGAATGCCGAGACGAAGTTTCATCGCCGTGCCTCTTCTTCTCTCGCTAAAGCCGCGTCGAGCGGCAGATCCTCGGTGAAGCAGGATCTCGAGCCGGTATGGCAGACTTTGCCTTCGCCCAGCACGCGGACTTGCAGCAGCACTGTGTCCCGGTCGCAGTCTGTTGATGCCTTGACCACCTCCAGTCGATTACCGGAGGTTTCTCCTTTAGTCCAAAGCTTCAGCCGGGTGCGGCTGTAGAATGTGACGAATCCTGTGCGCAACGTTTTCTCCAGCGCCTCGCGGTTCATGAAACCTAACATCAGCAACTCACCGGTGCCCGCATCCTGAATCACGGCGGGAGCCAGGCCTTGCATTTTTTCGAAGTCGATCTCCACTGCAACCTCCTCTTTTTTCATCCCTCTTCAGCGCCCGCGATAGAAACAAAAAACCCGCTGCGCGGTTCGCGTCAGCGGGCTTGGATCTTTTCAAAAGCTCTTAGGCTCTCATCCGTAAACCGCCGCCGACACGCTGATCGCGTGATGGTGGTGGTGACGATGGTAGTGAGCCGAAATCATTACCCTTCGATCGTAGGACGAGCACTCTCTCTCAGTCAATCGAAATTCCACATCGTTAGGTTTCGCAATATCTACGAAAGTAGCAATCATCGACTAGGGCACTAATCGACCACCTCACATGGCGAGCAATAACTCCCACGAGGAAAAGGACTTGGCTGTTTCGTGAGAGTAGGGCGTCGAGAGCCAGAATCGCAAACTTGAATTTGTCCGATTACTTCTTTGCGTGCGATCCTAGGGTACGAACAGCGATTGAAATGGTGACGTATAGGAATTCGGGACTGCACACTTTTCGAGCTGGTGCAACCTGACCAGTCACGATTTTAGTTGCGCGAGCTCCTTCTTCGCATCCGCGGCTTCGCTGGAACTAGGATTCATCTTCAACGTTCTTTCCAGTTGTTGACGGGCAAGCGCGCTTTGGCCACTTTTCGCATAGGCCATTCCGAGATGATAGTGAAACCTGAAATCGTCAGGTGCATTGCTTTCGCGGCCAAGCTTCAACGCCTCCTGCAGCGAGCTGACTGCCGATCGATAAGCGCCCTTCTGGTAGTAGACCCAACCTAAGGTGTCGGCAGCGGCGGGGGATTGCGGCATTCCCCGGCGAGCGCTTTGCGCAAGCGACAAGGCGACGTCGAGATTGCCGCCCGTGGTGATCATCACATGCGCCAGGTTACAAGCGGCCACAGGATCGTCATGCCTGATTCCCAACGCTTTCTGATAGGAATCTTCGGCCTTGCTCCAGTCCCGGCGAGATTCATAAAGCTGGCCGAGTAGAGTGTAGAAGCTAGCTTCTTGTGGATTGTCCTTGAGGGCTTGCTGATATGTGGCGATGGCCTGATCGACTTGACCCTGGGCAGCTTGCACCCGACCAAGCTTAATTAAGGCGTCCGTGTTATTCGAATCGAGCTGTGACGCCTGGCTGAAAGCGGCTCTGGCCCCATTCAAGTCTTTCTGTTGCTGGAACAATACTGTGCCTAGCAAATCGTAAAAACCACTGTTGTCTGGAACCTTGGCGATCTGAACATTGGCAGCCGCAATAGCGGCGTCAATTTGCTTTTGCACTACGTAACAATTCATCAGGCCGCGCAGAGCATCGTTCGATCGGGGATCCCGGTCAAGCGCCGCGCGATAGTTGGTCTCGGCTTCGGCAAATCGCTTCTTAATGAAGTCGATGTTTCCCATTTGTACGTATCCGGCGGAACTGCTGGGGGCAACCTCGATCGCTTTATGTGCGTCGGTTTCCGCAGCGGCGAATTGCTTCTGATTCATCTCAGAAACCGCGCGTAAGGCATATCCGTCTGGAGACGCCGGTCGCAGATTGATGACCTGAGTTGCCGTCTGCTCGAGTGTGGTCATGTCGCCCCGGCGCATTGCTAATACAGCCAAGTCACGTTGGGCATCAGGAAGATCAGGACGCAGATGAACGGCTGTTCGCCATTCACTTTCGGCGCTCTCCAGATTTCCGCTCTTTTGAAATGCGACCCCCAACTGGTAGTGAGCCATACCGTTGCTCGGGTCGTTTTTGATTACGGTTTGCAGGGTTTCGATGGCAACTTGAGGATTGCCGGCTCGAAGCTGTAGTTCTCCGCGATAAATCAAGGCGTCGTTATCATTTGGATCAGCCTTGAGGAGCTCCTCGTCTAAGGCTCGGGCCTCATCGAGGTGATTGGTCCGAATCAGAAGTTCAGTATACGTTTTCGTGACTTGACGGTCGTTCGAGTGCTGCTGATGCAACTCTCGATATTCGTTCGCGGCCTGGTCGAGATTATTGGTTGCCAGGTAGAACTCACCCAGCAGGCGATAGCCGGCGGAGTTATCGGGAAAAGTTTGCTTGGTTTGTTTAAGAAGTTGTTCGGCATCGGACTGCTTGCCCTCCGCCATATATAAGTGCGCCAGAGCCGCCGCTAGATCGGGGTTTGCGGGATCCATTTGCATGCCATCTCGAAGTTGGCGCTCCGCCTCAGGGAAGCGGCTCCGCATCTGGTAATAGCTAGCCAACATCAGGCGTGGATCGTTTGCCTTGGGATTGAGTTCAATTGCCTTTTTAAAATTTGACTCAGCCATTTCGGCTTGATTGTTTTTCAGCTGCATCAGTGCAAGGTTTAAATAGAGGTCCCAGTCGCTCGAATTGAGCGCGATGGCTTGTTGCATTTCCTGAACCGCGGCGGGGAAGCGAGACTCGGCAGCCATAAGACTGGCAGCGATAAAGTGGGACTGCGCATCGTCAGGACGCTCGCTTAAGAGCGTGTCGGATTGCTCCCGCGCTTGCTGGAAGTCGCGGGAAGCGATTAGGAGTTTGGCCATCTCAATGCGAGCCGGATAGTTTCCGGGTTCGAGATCGATGGTTCGTGCAAGTTCGTGATTGGCACGCGGCCACTGTTGGGTCTTGAGATAAGTGAGGGCAAGCCGGTAATGGGCGGCGACGTACTTGGGATCGAGCGCGATGGCGTTGTGGAACTCGATGGCGGCCTCGGCAAACTTTCCTTTTTCGAAATAGCGCTGGCCGCTTTCGAAATATTTCTGTTTGCGAATATTCGGATCACGCGTGCATGCGGCAAGCGCGCAGATGAGAGCCAGAATCAACGCAAGACGGAGAATGAAAACGATTCTCAATGCGGAATCTCCCTGTCGAGGAACGGTTATTCGGTTAGGTCTATCACAAAACTA
>DATNMU010000213.1:0-12913 GCA_035602195.1 Candidatus Acidiferrum sp. | reverse complement strand
GAGACTACGGCGCCACCCTTGTCGGAAACTGTTCCCGAAAAACTACCCGTTGCCTGGCCGTACAGGAATGGACACGCTGAGAACAGCGAACAGACAGCGACGACAAGCAGCGCCCTCTTATTCATCAAAATTCCCCTTTTTCGGTGCCCCATACCGAATGACGAGCGGACTTCGGTTCCGTGTTGAATCTGGGAGGTTTTGGACCGTAGAACGGCCTTATAAATCGCCGCGCCTTCCGAAGTCAAGACTTTTCGGTAGCAGATAGGTATTAGTCGGCCGCCTGTTTCCGTTTTCGCACGGGTTCGGCAACGAACTGCTGGCGAGCTAACGCGAGAATCGTGTTTTGTTGGGACAAAAACAACGGCACGCGCTAGCGTTAGCTCCTTGCCGTCCACTCAGCATCGAAACGTGCGCGATCGTAAAACGACTTCTGCGTGCCCACGCCTGTGGTTGAAAGCCCGGCGTAAAGATTGGCGCGCCGCACCGCTTCCAATTCGGGCAGCCCTTCCGCAAGAAACGCAGCGAAACTTCCGATGAAGGCGTCGCCCGCCCCACTGCTGTCGACGCTTTTTACAGAAACAGCCGGGACGTGCTCGCTAACGCCAGCTCCCACCACCAGCGAGCCATTCGCTCCAAGCGTAATAATCACCCGGCGAATGCCACTCTCCCTCAGTTTTTCCGCGCACCTCTTCGCGTCTGCAACATTCCGCACGGCTATACCCGTGACGGCTTCAGCCTCACTCTCATTCGGAACAAAATAATCGAGATCGTTCAGGGCGCCCATTTCCACGGACTGTCCCGGGGCCGGATTCACCATGCACCGAATCCCATGCTTCCGCGCAAACGCCACCGTGTAGTAGACCGTCTCCAACGGAATCTCAAACTGCAGCACAATGCAATCCGCGGCCTTCAACACGTCGGCAGCGGCATCAACATCGGCAGCCTTCAGCGCGTCGTTCGCTCCCTTCACCACGAGAATGCGGTTCTGTCCATTGGGCTCGACGAAGATCGGCGCCACCCCGCTGGACAATCCTTCCACTTGCTTCACATGGGTTGTATCGATCCCGAGTTTCTTGAAATTCTCGATCGTCGCCGGACCGAACAGGTCGCTTCCCACTCGCGCCACCATAAACACATCCGCGCCGCAGAGCCGGGCAGCAACCGCCTGATTCGCGCCCTTCCCGCCAAACCCAAGATCGAACTTCTGACCGAAGATTGTTTCCCCTGGCTTCGGAAACTGGTCTGTGAAAGTTGTCAGGTCGATGTTGGCACTTCCAACCACCGCGATGCGAGGGCGCCTGGCCATAATTTTCGTGGGAAACTTGCGAACGCCGAGTTTATTTGGCGCTTCCAATTGTGTCAACGAGCGCATCACTCGGCAGTCTCTCGATTTGTGGCAAAGGTTATGTAGGGACAGCCGCCCTCGGCTGTCCGATCGAGCGAAGCTCGATAGCTCTTTTATCGAGGCCCGGCCAATGACGGCCAACAAGGATTGGCCAGCCCGAACTTTCTGCTATAGTTGCCTTCCTCGGAGGTCCGGCCATGCCTCGAAATGTGCGCTGCGCCCTGATTCAGGCCAGCAATGCGATCAGCACGGAGCGTCCCCTTGCCCAGATCAGGAAGGCGATGATCGACAAGCACCTGAAGTTGATCGAGCAGGCGGCGAAAAAGAAAACTCAGATCTTATGTCTGCAGGAACTTTTCTATGGTCCGTATTTTTGTGCTGAACAGAATGCGCGCTGGTACGAAATGACCGAGCGCGTGCCAGACGGTCCGACCGTTCGCATGATGCAAAAGCTCGCTGCCAAACATCGCATGGTGATCGTGGTTCCGGTCTACGAAGAACAGATGCCAGGCGTATATTTCAACAGCGCTGCCGTAATCGATGCCGACGGTCGTTACCTGGGGAAATACCGCAAGCATCACATTCCGCATTGCCATCCCGGGTTCTGGGAAAAGTTTTATTTCACTCCCGGCGATGGCGGCTATCCCGTCTTCGAAACGAAGTATGCGCGAGTCGGAGTTTACATTTGCTACGACCGTCATTTCCCCGAGGGCGCGCGCATTCTAGGTTTGAATGGCGCCGAGATCGTCTTCAACCCTTCGGCGACCGTGGCCGGCCTGTCGGAATATTTGTGGGAACTCGAGCAGCCAGCGCACGCCGTAGCCAACGGCTATTTCGTCGGCGCTGTGAATCGCGTTGGAGTCGAGAAGCCGTGGAGCATTGGTGAGTTCTATGGCAAGAGCTACTTCTGCAATCCGCGCGGCAAAATTATCGCGCAGGCCAGTCGGGACAAAGATGAAGTAGTCGTGGCCGATCTCGACTTGGACATGATTGCGGAAGTCCGCAAAGTTTGGCAATTCTTCCGCGACCGCCGGCCGGATAGCTACGGTCCGCTCACCGCGCAGACGGGGGAAGCGGCCGCCGCGGACTAGCGTAACAGCAGCCTTCACACTCATGACGCCGAAGAATTCCACCGATCTTCAATCTCGAATCGAATCCAGTCCTCTCTATAATCCCGATCTCGCGCCCGCCGGTTCCGACCGCCGCCATTGGGGAACATACAACTTCGCCGCGCTGTGGATCTCGATGTCGGTGAACATCCTCACCTACATGCTGGCGGCGAGTTTAATCCAGGGCGGAATGAACTGGAAACAGGCGGTGATGACAATTTTCATCGGCAACGTGATCGTGCTATTGCCGATGCTGCTGAACTCGCACCCCGGAGCCAAGTATGGAATTCCGTTCCCAGTGTTGGCTCGTGCTTCCTTCGGAGTGCTTGGCGCGAATGTGGCTGCTGTGTTGCGCGCCCTCGTGGCCTGCGGATGGTTCGGCATTCAAACCTGGATCGGCGGCGAAGCCATCAGCACCCTAGTGGCTACGCTTGTGCCAGCTTGGAAAAATTTTCCTTACGCTGCCGCCTTCTGCTTTCTTCTTTTCTGGCTGATCAATCTTGCCGTCATTCTGATGGGGATCGAATACATTCGCATTCTTCAGGGGATCAGCGCTCCAATATTGTTAGCGGTTGGCTTGCTGCTACTGGCGTGGGCCTATCGCAATGCGGGCGGCTTCGGCCCGATGCTGGCCGCGCCTTCGCGCTTCACAAACTCCGCCGACTTCCTGAAGTTTCTCATCCCCGCTTTGAACGGCACGGTAGGTTTTTGGGCAACGGTCTCGCTGAATATCCCAGACTTCACACGGTTCGCACGCAATCAGCGCGAGCAGATGATCGGACAGGCGCTCGCGCTGCCCACGACGATGACGCTTTACGCTTTCATCGGAATCGCCGTGACCTCGGCCACCGTAGTAATTTACGGAACGGCGATTTCGGATCCTGTCCAACTGCTCAGCCGCTTTCATTCTCCCGTCGCGGTAGTGATTTCTCTGATCGCAATTCTGCTGGCCACACTGAACGTTAACATCGGAGCAAATGTCGTCTCGCCGGCCAATGACTTTTCTAATCTGTGGCCTCGAAAAATCAGCTTTCGAATCGGCGGCGTGATTACGTGCTTCATGGGCATTGCACTGATGCCTTGGAAACTGCTGGCCGATTACAATACGTTCATTCTCGGCTGGCTTGGCGGCTATGCAGCATTTCTCGGCCCGGTCGCCGGCATCATGATCTGTGACTATTTTCTGGTCCGGCGGTGCGTTCTGCGGGTGGACGACCTCTACCTTCGCGGCGGGGAGTACGAATACTCCAGCGGTTTCAATTGGCGCGCGTTGGTTGCGCTGGCGCTCGGAGCGGGCACTGCCTTGATCGGACTGGCCATTCCGTCGCTTCGCGTTCTCTACGACTACTCCTGGTTCGTCGGTTTTGCCGTGTCGTTTGTTTTCTACTACGCCATCACGAAAGTTCGGCGTGCCGCGGTCTTGTCGCCTATGGCGAGCTCGTAGCTTCAGCGTCTGATCGGTACCGTCTTTTGAAACGGTGGCAAAACTTCGCGCCGATAAGTCTCGAGTGATTCTTCTTCATCCCCGCACATAAGATACAAATTAAACTGAGTCACTCCCACGCTAGCCAGTCTGCGCAATTTCTCTTGATGCGCCTTCACCGGTCCGACGAGACAGAAACGGTCGACCACCTCATCGGAGACAAAATTTGCATTACTACTATCAACCTCGCAGTGGTGCAAGTAGTCGTACCCCGCTCGGTCTTGCACATACGAGGTGAGCGCTGGCGGCAGATCCTCCGGCTTGTACTGCCGAATCAGATCCATTACGTGATTGGAAACCAACGCCGGGAACCAGCGCACGCGTTCGCGCGCCGTCGTCAAATCATCAGAAACCCACACCGGAGCCGCCGCCATCACTTCAATCTGATTGGGGTCGCGGCCGGCAGCATGGGCGCCTTCCTTTACGAAACCGAGGCACCACGCTATCAAATCTGGATCAGCGAACTGAAGAATGATTCCGTCGGCGACGCGCCCCGCCATGTGCAGCACCTTGGGTCCGTACCCCGCGATCCAAACTCGCGGAGAAACCTTCGCCCAAGTGAGTCTGGTCGGTTGACCTTCATATTCAATCTCACGGCTGGCGGTCAGGTCGCGAAAAATATTTACTGCAGTTTCCAACTGCGACCAACTCACCGGCTTCTTCCCGAGCACGCGTCTCGAACTGTCTCCGCGCCCGATTCCCAATTCCATCCTGCCGCCGGAGATCAAATTCAAAGTCGCAAACAAACTCGAGGTAACCGTAAGATCGCGAACTGCAGGATTTGTAACCAGCGTCCCCAGTCGCATCCGCTCCGTATTCGCGGCCATCAGCGTAAGCAAAGGGTAAGGGTCCATCCACAAAACATGCGAATCGAACAGCCACCCATACTCAAAACCGGCAGCCTCGGCCTGCCGCGTCAAACCAACAATCCGCTCAACCGAAATGTCTGGCTTCAGCGTAATGCCAAAATGCATTCGTGGTCCCTTCTCGTTGCTCAGCAATATCAGCAGCCGAAGAGCGGCAGTTTAGCATAGAATTTCTGTTTCATCTCAGGCGCAAGTGAGGGACGCGATGGGCCTTGACACGATCATCACGAATGGATCTGTGGTGACTGCAACCGATACCTACCTGGCCGACGTCGCAATCGCGAATGGTAAAGTCGCAGTCATTGGCAAGGACCTTCCCCGCCAGAATGCCACGAAGATTATCGATGCATCGGCAAAGTATGTTTTCCCCGGCGGCATCGACGTTCACACCCATCTCGACATGCCCTTCGGCGGCACCACCAGTGCCGACGATTTTGAAACCGGAACCAGAGCGGCTGCGTTCGGCGGAACGACAACCCTGATCGACTTCGCTATCCAATACAAAGGCCAGTCCCTGCGCCTCGCATTCGACACGTGGATGAACAAAGCCTCAAAAAAAGCGGTTTGCGATTATGCCTTTCACTGCATCGTCACCGACATCAGCAATGGCCAACTGCAGCAGATGAACGATCTGGTTGGCGAAGGCGTAACCAGTTTTAAGCTTTTCATGGCTTATCCCGGCGTCTTCATGCTCGATGATGCCAGCATCTTTCGTGCGCTGCAGACCACTTCGAAGAATGGCGCTCTCATCTGCATGCACGCCGAGAACGGCAGCGCCATCGACGTAATCGTGCAGCAGGCGCTGGCAGAAGGGAAGAAAGCTCCCAAATATCACGCCCTCACTCGTCCCACTACCGCGGAAGCCGAAGCTGTATCCCGTGCCATCGCATTAGCCGAGATGGCCGGCGCTCCCATCTATATCGTGCACCTGAGCTGCAATGAGGCTCTTGAAAAAGTTCGCGAAGCTCGCGATCGCGGCCTTCCTGTCTACGCCGAAACTTGCCCGCAGTACCTGTATCTCTCAATCGAAAACTTCGACGTGCCAGATTTTGAAGGCGCAAAATATGTATTCACTCCGCCGCTGCGCGAAAAATGGCATCAGGAAAAACTATGGAATGGCCTGAAGCGCGATCACCTGCAAGTCGTCTCTACCGATCATTGCCCTTTCTGTTTCAAAGAACAGAAAGAACTCGGACGCGATGACTTCACCAAAATTCCAAACGGGGGCCCGGGCGTCGAGCATCGCATGAGTCTGATTTATTCCGGCGGTGTTGCGCAGGGCCGTTTCAGTATGAACCGCTTCGTCGAACTGGTTTCAACTACGCCGGCAAAACTTTTTGGACTGTATCCTCGCAAGGGAACCATCGCCGTCGGCAGCGATGCCGATCTCGTGATTTTCGATCCCACGCGCAAACACACCATCAGCGCCAAGACTCACCACATGCGCGTTGATTACTCCATGTTCGAAGGTATTGAAGTCACAGGCATGCCCGATGTCGTTCTGTCCCGCGGCCGGGTCGTCGTTGAAGGAGACAAATTTCTCGGCCGTGCGGGACAAGGGGAATTCTTGCGCCGCTCAACCTACTCGCAGATCGCTGGTTGATCGTAAGGGTAGCTCGTGAGCCGTCAGCGGAGGGCCGAATAAAGCGCATCTTTCCAGCGCCTCGCGTCGATCGTCCAGCACACTTTCGCTTTGCGCCGAGTCTGGAGCGCCTGTGACCAAACCACGCGATTCCGCTCATCATCCGCCACATTCAAGCGGTCCACAACTGTCATACCTCGCGTAAGTTCGCTCTGCGTCTCGACCTCGACATAGTGCTCGCCCCACTCGGTTCCAACCGACGCATCGAGCGCATGGCACATGGCAACCGGATCAGGCAGGCAGATGCCGTCCTCTCCTGTCTGCGTTTTTAAAGCCTCGCGCGCACGCCTGTTGCACTCGATGGCGAAATGCGCGAGCTCGGTGTTGAACCCCTCGACATGCGCAATATCGCTCGGACCGAGTACCGACTCGCCCCGGCAAAGATGCCATCCGATAAGTTCCACCGGCAGGCCGCTTAGCATCACGATGCGCGCGGCCTCGGGATCGACCCACATATTGTATTCCGCCGCGGGCGTCACGTTGCCTTCACAGCACGGATTTCCTCCCATAATCACGCAGCGGCTTACCTTGGCCGCGATGGAAGGTTTCCGCGAAAGCGCCAGCGCCACGTTGGTCAAAGGTCCCAGAGTAACCAGAACGAGTCCCGGATTGGCTTCGATCGTCTCGATGATCGCGTCCACCGCATGCAATTTTTCCGGCGCCCGCCGCGGCGGCGGATAATTGTGATCTCCCAATCCGTCGCGTCCGTGAAACCACGTCGCGTCCGTATATTCGCGCAGCAATGGCTTTTCCGCCCCCGAATAAACTGGAACCTCCACCCCGCACAGTTCGGCGGTATAGAGGGCGTTGCGCGTGGCCTGACGAACATCCACGTTCCCGGCAACAGTCGTGATCGCGGCCACGTGCACATCCGGAGCCCGCAGCGCCATGATCAGCGCCACGGCATCATCGGAAGCGGTGTCAGTATCGATAAGAAAAGTCCGCGGCACGCGCACAGGATAGCAGACAATCAGACCGCGTCGCCGTGCCCGGTCGTTCGCCTGACAGCGCTTGTCGCCTGCATCAAACAGGAGTAAAGTTCACAATTCCCATTTACTTCGCCATCTTGAGGAGAAGCGATTGTTCACGCCATCGAGTCTAAGCATTGCACTGTTGATGATGATTACGAGCGCCGTCTGCTGGGGTTCCTGGGCGAACACCTATAAGGGCGTCAAGAATTATCGGTTCGAACTCTTCTACTGGGATTATGCGGCCGGTATTTTTCTAATCTCCCTCGTGCTTGCTTTCACTATGGGCAGCATCGCCCATGACTCTCACAGCTTTCTCAACAACGTTCGCGCCGCCGACACCTCGAATATTATCAACGCACTTATCGGTGGGGCGTTGTTCAATCTCGCCAATCTCTTGCTGGTGGCGGCGATCGACATGGCCGGTCTCGCCGTCGCATTTCCCATCTCGATCGGAATCGCCCTGGTGGTAGGGACGGTATTCAGCTACGCGCTTCAGCCCCGGGGAAATCCCACCCTGCTTGCCCTCGGCGTCGCATGCGCGTTTATCGCAGTCCTCTTGGATGGCAAGGCCTACGGCAGTCTCGCCGCCGCTGGACGTTCCGTATCGAAGAAAAGTTTGATCACCTGCGTGGTGTCAGGAATTCTAATGGGCCTCTGGGCTCCGTTCATGACTCATGCCATGACTCGCGGCAACACTCTAGGCCCCTACAGCGCCGCAGTGTTCCTGACGCTCGGCGCCTTACTCTCCTGTTTCATCTGGAATATTTATTTTATGAAGCATCCCCTTGTCGGAGAGCCCGTAAGTTTCCGTGGATTTTTCAGCGGACCTGTTTCCGGACATCTGCTTGGACTCTTCGGAGGATTCATCTGGGGCATCGGCACTGTTTTCAATCTCGTTGCCGCCAGCTTCACCGGCGTCGCCATCTCTTACGCGATTGGCCAATCCGCTCCCATGGTTGCAGCGCTCTGGGGGATTCTCGCTTGGAAAGAGTTCGCCAACTCAGGACCGCGCGCCAAAGCCTACCTCGGCCTCATGTTCGTTTTCTACGGACTGGCGATCTTCCTGGTTGCGCGGGCGAACGGATAACCTACTTGCCTCTGACGCGGCTGACAAACAATTGCAGGAAACGGTCGGCATCGGAAGCCGTGCAGACTCGCGCGTTCGGCTTTAACTCGACCACACCATCGATCTCGTAGTGATCGCCATGCAAAACATTGTTCTCGTTCGATCCCATGCGATTCGCCACCGTCTCACCGCGTGTAAACTCTCCCTTGGTTTCCACGTCGACATGCATCTCTTTCAATGTGCCGAGCGTCGGATCGATAGCAATCCCCACTGCCAGCGGGTCATACATCGCAGCGCCGCTGTATCCGCTCTTTTCACTGCGCGTTAAATAAAAGTCGGCGATCTTGGCAATGAAGTCGCTCTCCGGTCCATGCGACGACTGCAACTCCGCCAGGTATTTGCGCGTGATCAGTGTCCGCTCGCCAACGTCCGATCCCACCATCGTCACCATCCATCCCGCACTGAAAACAATCTGCGCCGCTTCAGGATCGTTGTAAATATTCGCTTCCGCCGCCCCATTCACATTGCCGCCGGTGATCGATCCGCCCATAATTACGATGTCCTTGACTAGCGCGGCAATCGACGGATCTTTCGAAACCGCCAGCGCGATGTTCGTCAGCGGGCCCACTGGAATCAAAGTGATCTCATGCGGATATTTGTGAACCATCTCAATAATAAGATCCGGACCAAACCTGGCGTCAGCCTTGCACTTCGTCGCTGGCAGGTCGACATTCGCCAAACCATTCTTCCCATGCCAGAACTGCGCGGTAATCAACTTCTGGTTCAGCGGATGTTGCGCTCCGCCCGCCACCGTAATGTCGCACCGCCCAGCCAGCGAAACAATCTTCAGTGCATTCTCTAACCCCTGCCGTCCATCCACGTTTCCCGGTACGACCGTGAGCGCTTCCACTTTCAATTCCGGAGAATTCAAAGCCAGGATGATGGCCATGGCATCGTCGGTGCCGGGGTCGGTATCGATGATCACCCGCTTAGGTGCGGTCTGAGTAAATCCGTTCGCAGCACAGAGGAAAAAGAAGAGCAGACTTAGGCTGAATATAATTCGACCTTGCTTCATAGAAACCTTTCTTCAAATGTCGTCTGGATCACAGCAGCATGCCGGCGATCGAAGCCGACATCAGATTTGCCATCGTTCCCGCCAGCATCGCTCGAATGCCAAGCCGTGCCAGTTCCATTTTCTTATTCGGTGCCAGGGCTCCAATGCCCCCGATTTGAATTCCGATGGAGCTCAAATTCGCGAAGCCGCAGAGCGCAAACGTCGCAATCGTGAAAGAGCGCGGATCAAGCGTTCCTTTCGCCGGTCCGAGCATGGAAAACGCGACCAGTTCGTTTAGCGCCATGCGAGTCCCGAGCAACGTCCCGATAAATCCACAATCGCGCCACGGAACTCCGATCACCCACGCCACAGGGGCGAAGAGCACACCAAAAATCTTTTCCAAAGATTCAGGAAACCAGCTGATCCAATGATGAACGCCGCCCAGGATGCCGTCGGTGAGTGCGATCAGCGCCAGAAACGAAATCAGCATTGCCGCGATATTGAGCGCGAGATGCAACCCGTCCGTCGTTCCGCGAGCGATTGCGCCCAGCAGATTTTCCTCTTTCTCAGCTTTTTCTTCCTCCGCACTCATGATGACTCGGCCAGCCGTCTTCGGCTGTTCCGTCTCCGGAACCAGCATTTTCGCCATCAGCAATGTGCCCGGCGCAGTCATAATCACCGCGCTGAGCAAATGCCTGGGGTCGATGCCGAAGAAAATGTATGCAGCCATGATTCCGCCGGAAACATGCGCCATGCCACTGGTCATCACCGTCATCAGTTCCGACCGCGTCAGATCGGCGAGAAAAGGCCGGATGGTCAGCGGCGCTTCCGTTTGTCCCATAAAAATACTGGCCGCAACGTTCAGCGATTCCGCACCGCTCGCTCCCATCACGCGTGTCATCACCCAGGCAAAAATCCGGATGACAATCTGCATGATGCCGAAGTAATAGAGCACCGCGAAAAACGCCGCAATAAAGATAACCGTGGGAAGC
This sequence comes from Candidatus Acidiferrum sp., assembly GCA_035602195.1. Classification (GTDB taxonomy): domain Bacteria; phylum Acidobacteriota; class Terriglobia; order Terriglobales; family Acidobacteriaceae; genus Sulfotelmatobacter. The sequence goes on along the minus strand of DATNMU010000213.1, from coordinate 2,385 downwards.
ACTCCGAAGGCAAAATATCCGAGTTGCGATCCCGGATTGGCAAGATCGCCAAAAACGAAATGCGATCCCGCATGGGCATAACTCAGGAGTTTTGTGACTGCATCACCCGCTTTCTGAAAAGCATTCCTGCCCGCATCAATTCGCAGCACAAACACCGCAAAGACGAACTGCAAGCCCAGGCCCCACACAACCGTCTTCAATCGAATGGCACGGCGATTCGTCGAGAACGCGTAAGCCGCTGCCAGCATGGTTAACAAGCCGAGAATTCCGGTGAATCGTCCCATTCAGTTTTTCTCTCCAGGCTTTCCGATCACACGATGAATCAAGGGCCTCTTCTCTCGCGCGGGCGAATCGCCAATCTGATAGCTCTCTTCGATCAGTTGCCGTGCCCGTGTCGCGCGCGCTTCTGCATTGTAGTGAATCGTCGCCAGCGCTTCGCCCTTGGCGACAGCGTCCCCCACTTTCTTGTGCAAAATGATTCCCACGCTGGGATCGACGGAATCTTCTTTGCGCTCGCGGCCACCGCCGAGAATCACACATGCCGTTCCAATTTGTTCGCACTGCACAGATGCGACGTATCCATTTCTCGGGCTGGCAATCGTCATTGTCGATCGAGCCTGGGGCAATTTCTTCGGATCATCAACGGTTCGCGGATCCCCGCCCTGCAACTCCACCATCTTCCGAAATTTGGCGAGCGCTTCGCCGGAAGCAATCAGTCTCTCACTCTGCTTTTTCCCGGCCGACACACTCTCAGCAACTCCGCCCAGGTGCAACATCCAACCCCCAAGCTCGATGCACAACTGGCGCAAGTCTTCGGGTCCTTTTCCGCGCAGGACGTCTACCACTTCCACCACTTCCAGCGCGTTGCCAATCATATTTCCCAGCGGCTGGTCCATATCGGTGATGAGCGCCACGACCTGTTTACCCATCCGCTCGCCGGTTTCAACCATAAGTTCGGCCAGGAACGCAGCATCTTTTTCACTTTTCATGAACGCACCCGAGCCCGTCTTTACATCGAGCACGAGCGCATCAATGCCCTCCGCCAGCTTTTTGCTCATGATGGAAGCGCAAATCAGATAGGGACTCTCCACAGTGCCGGTCACGTCGCGCAGCGCGTAGAGCTTGCGATCGGCAGGTGCAATCTCCGCTGTCTGCCCGATCATGGCACACCCGCAACTTTCAAGCACGCGCCGAAATTCACTCACCGGAAGATTTACGTTGAAACCGGGAATGGCCTCCAGCTTATCGAGCGTGCCTCCGGTGTGCCCAAGTCCACGGCCGCTGATCATCGGTACCGCCACGCCAGCCGCTGCGGCTAGCGGCGCCAACACCAGCGAAGTCTTGTCACCCACCCCGCCAGTCGAGTGCTTGTCGACTTTTTTCGCGGCCAGGGAGGATAAGTCAAGCACTTCGCCCGAGTGCAGCATTGCGTCAGTCAGCGCGGCAGTTTCGGCGCGCGTCATGCCGCGTAACACCACCGCCATCAGCCACGCCGAAACCTGATAATCGGGAATGTCGCCGCGAGTGTACGCATTGACCAGGGATTCGATTTCGTTCCCAGCCAACTCAGCGCCGTCCCGCTTCTTGCGAATCACATCGATAGCTCGGAAAGTCTCCACTGTTTCTGAAGGAGGATTCACTGGAGTCGGAACCCTTCCGGGAGCAATTCTGTGATGTGAGCTTGCTTAGGCCCGTCAGCGCCCTGAAAGAAGACGGTCGCATCCGGACCGAATTCGTAAATGACTTGACGGCAGGCCCCACAAGGCGAACACGGTACACCTTGATCGTTGACCACCGAGACTGCCAGAATCTCGATTTTTGGCCCCAGCTGTGCGACCGCCGAAAATATCGCAGTACGCTCCGCGCAATTGGTCATGCCATAAGAGGCGTTCTCAACATTGCAGCCTAAAAAAATCTTCCCGTTCGAGAGAAGAATCGCTGCGCCCACCCTAAACTTGGAATAGGGCGCGTGTGCGTTTTTCATCACTCTCTGTGCGGATTGCAATAATTTTGCCTGCATGCTTGCAGGGATTACTTTTTTCGACATAAGCAAAAAGGTTCAGGTGAGACGCCAAAATCGAGTGCAATTGTAAACCCCAGTCAAACGATTCAGATTTTTTTCTTCCATCGGTCGAATCCGCTATGCATAAAGCTCCCGCGATTCGCGTTGCGACATTTCCTGCCGTACAATTACACGCAAGGTAACCTCCATCGAGGTGGATCAGTGCCGGTAAATCGTAACCTTGGCGAACCCAATTCGAGAATTGCTGCTGAGCCCTCGGATGCCCACCGCGCTGAAGGCGCGTCCATCGCAATTTTCGGCGGTCGCCCTCTACTGCCAAATGCTGGAATTCCTCTCGATCTGAACTGGGTGCAGGATGTTCG
>DATNMU010000212.1:0-4151 GCA_035602195.1 Candidatus Acidiferrum sp. | reverse complement strand
TTCAATGTTGTCGCCACGGATCCAGCGCCAAACGCCGAAGCCAATCTGCGTCAGTACATTGATGCCGCTTGGAAAGACCTCACTGTCCTCGGGCTCTCGCCGAAAGCATCGCGCGATCATCTTGAGTTCACTCTCGACATGAAGAAGGCGCTCTCGGACGCTGACTTTGTGCAGGAGAACGGGCCGGAACGGCAGGACTTTAAGATCAAGCTGTTCGCGGATATGGACGCCGCTACTCCCCTAGATTCGATCATCGCATCGAGTTCATCGGGGCTAACCATGAGCGTGATGCAGTCAGCCTGCAAGCATCCCGAACGCTGCGTGATTGGCCATCCTTTCAACCCTCCGCATGTCATTCCGTTGGTCGAAGTGGTGGCTGGTGCGAAAACATTATCTGAAACCGTCCGACAGGCGATCTCGTTTTACGCCTCGATCGGAAAGAAGCCGATCCATGTCCGGAAAGAAATGGTCGGCCATGTCGCGAACCGCCTCCAAGCCGCGCTCTATCGGGAGGTTGTGTATCTCATTGAGCAGGGTGTGCTGGATGTCGCAGATTCGGATGCTGCTGTGTGCTGGGGACCTGGACTGCGTTGGGGAGTTATGGGCCCCAACCTCCTGTTTCATCTGGGTGGTGGTCAAGGAGGGATTCAGCATTTTATGGATCACCTTTCCGGCCCGACAGCCAGTTGGTGGAAAGACCTTGGGAAGATCACGGAATTTAGCCCCGAGGTCAAGCAAACCATCATCGACGGCGTAATAAAAGAAGCCGGAGGCCGCTCGCTCGATCAATTGGCTCGGGAACGCGATGACGTGTTGCTGGGATTGCTCGGTTTGCGTAGCAAGCACGCCGAAGTATCTCCGGCTTCCGCTAAGACCGCAAAGACCTAAAGATATAGCGCTCTCTCGCTGACAACACACTCACAACAGCATGCATTCCGATTCGGAGGGCTTTCATGGTAGCTGCAACGCAGGAAATCGACGCGGCGAAAAGTGGCAAGAAGACCGCAACACTCCCGGCTCCAAATAGCGACTTCTACGAACTTGCCGAGACCCTGTCCGCCGAAGATCTGGCGGTTGTGAAGCAGGTGCGCTCCTTTCTGGAAACGAAGGTCGCGCCCATCATCAACAAATATTGGATCGACGATGCCTTTCCTTTTGAACTACTGCCCAGCGTGAAGGATCTCAACATCGGTGGCCTTGCAATGAAGGGCTACGGCTGCAGAGGCGGAAGCGTTCTGCTCTTTGGCCTGGTCGCAATGGAGATGGCGCGCGTCGACGTGTCCATTGCGACATTTTTCGGCGTCCACAATGGGCTGGCGATGGGTTCCATTTACCTGGGCGGATCGGAAGAACAAAAACAGAAGTGGCTTCCGCCGATGGCTCGCATGGAAAAGATCGGCTGCTTCGGGCTCACGGAGCCGCTGGTGGGTTCCGGAGCGGCCGGCGGCCTGCTGACGACGGCGAAACGCGAGGGCGACACCTGGGTTCTCAACGGCCAGAAGAAATGGATCGGAAACGCCCCCTGGTGCGATATCTCCATCATCTGGGCGCGCGATTTGGCAGACAACCAAGTCAAGTCATTCATCGTAGAGAACAAAACCACGCCTGGTTTCAAGGTGGAAAAAATCGAGAACAAGATTGCGCTCAAGGTAGTCCAGAACGGCTTGATCACGATGGAGAACTGCCGGGTGCCGGAGGAGAATCGTCTTCAGGGAGATAAATCGTTCCGTGACACTGCAAGAGTGTTGAAGATGACCCGCTACTTGGTTGGATGGGAGGCCACAGGATGCGCGATGGGCGCCTACGAAAATGCTCTCAAGTACTGCCAGGAGCGTCTGCAATTCGGAAAGCCGATTGGCTCATTCCAGTTGGTACAGGACCTGCTCGCGAGGATGCTCGCAAACATCACAGCGTCGCAATGCCTGGTGGTTCGTATGGCTCAACTACAGGCCGAAGGCAAGCTAACGGACGCCCACGCGGCGCTGGCGAAGGCGTTCACCACGTCCAAGTGCCGTGAGACGGTCGCATGGGCACGGGAGTTGTTGGGTGGCAATGGCATTGCGGCCGACTACAACGTAGCGCGATTCTTCGCGGACGCGGAAGCCCTCTACTCTTACGAAGGTACATTCCAGATGCAGAATCTGATCGTTGGGAAAGCCATCACTGGTTTCAGCGCCTTTGTGTAGAGAGCACGGAACACGGCTAGCCAACGAAGATCAAGTTTTGAGTTTTCCCAATAAGGAGCAAGAGAATGTCGCCGACTGTCACCAAACCGAAGCTCACAAATTCCGGCTCCAAAACCACTTCAGGCCGGCTGTTTTTATTGGATCTCGGCGGTGGCCGCGTGATGTCAGCGAACCCCGACGGCTCCGATCTTAAAACCATCGTCAGCGAAGGTAGAAAACTTCCCGACGGGCTAATTGTCGACGTCGAAGCCGCTCACATCTACTGGACGAACATGGGAAACCCCAACGCGAATGATGGTTCCATCGATCGCTCCGATATCGATGGGAAGAATCTCACGACCATCATTCCGGCGGGTGGCACGTTTACTCCCAAGCAAATCCAACTCGACAAGAAAAATGGCAAGCTCTATTGGTCCGATCGGGAAGGCATGCGCGTGATGCGGTCCAATCTGGATGGTTCCGATGTCGAAACCCTCGTTGACACCAGCCAGGGCGAGTCCCGCCCCGGTAAGGACGCGAGAAAATGGTGCGTGGGTATCGCCGTCGACGCTGACGGAGGCAAGTTTTATTGGACGCAGAAAGGCAATGACAACGCCGGACAGGGCCGCATTTTTCGCGCCAATCTGGAAATCCCGAAGGGGCAGACCCCCTCGAACCGCAACGACATCGAAGTGCTGTTCGATGGTCTGCCCGAGCCAATCGATCTGGACCTCGATCTGCCCAATCGGATGATGTACTGGACGGATCGTGGGGACCCCCCGCGAGGTAACACTGTGAACCGAGCGCCCATGGATGTTGCACCTGGGAATCGCAAAGAGCCGGAGATTGTCTTTACCCATCTGATGGAAGGAATTGGTTTGTCGTTGGACCTGAAAGGTGGGCGTATGTTCATAACCGATTTCGGCGGTTCCGTTTACAGCGCGAACCTCGATGGATCGAACAAGAAGACGTTGCTCGTTGCTCAAGGAAACCTGACGGGCATCGCATACGCGGAACTGCCTGCGAGATCGTAGCCAATCCCTGGTTGGATCCGTCTCCTAGAGGAGGAATGTTGTGAGTCTGAAAGGGATACCAACACGTGAGCAGAACAAGTGTGCGCACATGCCATGTCGCTGTACCGTGCTGGCTGGCGAAAAATACTGCGGTCCAGGCTGTGAGGAAGCGGGATCGGAAGAAGTCGAGATTGCATGTCAGTGTGACCACGAAGCCTGCCCGCTTACCGCCTAGAGACAGCATCGAGAGCCACTTTCGAAAGACAGAGGAGTGAGCAATTACTCAAGCCGCAGAGATCGACAGTTTGTTGAAGATCACAGTCACTCGCAGTGAAGGAGCGGCGCAACTCTGCTTGAGTGGTCGCATCACAATCGACTCATCGCCGGAGCTTCGGGAACAACTCCTTGCGCTGCTCAGCGGAGAGCCATTAGAAGGCCTAACGGTCGATTTGTCGAATGTACCCTACATGGACCTCTCCGGTATTGCCACCCTGCTGGAAGCTCTGAAGATTGCGCGTAGCCGCAAGACTGGACTCCAATTAACGGGGTTGCACGATCGGCCGCGATACTTATTCGAGGTCACGGGCCTGCTGTCCTTGTTCGAGAATTGTGGCCCCGTAAGTGCTCCCTCCATACCGAAGGCGCAGTGATGGCAACTCTTATCGAAGGCGTCGGGAAGAAAACGCTCAACCAACTCGACTACGTGGGAGGTCTCAGCATTCAGTTGTGGGCAGCCCTGCGTGCCATGGGAGCATCGCTCCCTTTCGTTGGGAATCGATATCGCTGGAAAACATCCGTGGCCCAGATGCTGCAGATTGGGGTTTCAGCACTACCGATGGTTGGACTTATGGCGGTCTGCAGCGGATTCATCCTTGCCATGCAGGGAGCATCCGAACTCCGCCGTTTGGGTGCGATGCACTACGTCATCGACCTGGTCGCGGTTGGCTTCACGCGCGAACTGGGGCCTCTTCTA
>DATNMU010000211.1:0-2209 GCA_035602195.1 Candidatus Acidiferrum sp. | reverse complement strand
GATCTTCCAGACCAAGCGGCAAAGTTTGTGGGCAATTATTCCAATGGTTTGATTGTGTCCCAGACGCGGCACATAGCGGCCATAGAGAATCTGGAAGATGCTTCCTTTGTGTTTGGCCGCCGCATTGGCAGCTTGATTCAGAATCCGCCGCATATGACGGTTGCCCTGCGGCGACCGGCGACTGTGGTTCACTTCCGCGCTCTCTTCATCCCCAGGGCATGCACCTACCCAAGAGGAGAGATGCTTCTCGGAAGGAAAGGTCGCTGCGGTGGCACCCACTTCGGCAATGATCTGCTGCGCCGAGTCCACGCCCAGCCCGGGCACCTCCGCCAGTCGCTTGACTTGATCCTCGTGCGGACGGAGCAGATTGGCCATCTCCTGGTTGAGTTGGTCAATCCGCTTGTCAATTGATGCCACCTCGTCCAGCACCATCTTGATTAGTCTCCGGTATACCGGGTTCAACTCCTGGCACACGCCGAGCGCGTCTTGTAACTGCTCCTGTGTGGCACGTAAGCCCCGGTCAGCTAGGGCCGCAAGAGTCTCTCGGTTGATCTCCCCGCCCGCTATAGCCTCGAGCATGCGTCGTGCGCTGGCTCCCAGCAGATCGGAGACCAGGCTGGATAGCTTGATGTGTGCTTCTTCCAACAAAGCCTCCAATCGATTCTGCAACTGCACTCGGTTGCGCGTCAGCTGATACTTGGTGCGCACGATCGTCCGCCATAGCCGCTGCTCGACATCGGGCACGAAGCTCAGGGTCAGCTCGTGGGCCACCAGCCGCTTCACCAAACGTTCGGCATCGCGGAAATCCTTCTTGCGCCCGCGTCGCCCGCGGTTCGACAGCGCCAGCGCAAGATGTAGTGTTCCCGAAGTCGCGAGTGCCCCTTCCCGCGTTTGACAGATCGGTTTCCAGTACCGCTCCAGGGTTCCCCAGACGGGTTTCCAGTACTGTGCGGTCGATTCCATCACCACTTCCTCGACCTGCTGCTCGACCAGCCACGCCACCAGTGAGCGCAGTGCCTCGGGCAAGCTGCCAAAAACACGCCGCGTGAAGTCGTACTCCCCATCGACTTGGACGTCGGAGACAACTACGTGCAGCATTCTCTTATGCACATCGATTCCCGCTACCTTATAAGGCATCGTTCCTCCTTGTGGCGGGAGCGGAGAGCATGGCTCAAGGTACGTTAGTCAGGGTCGCGAGCTATCGCCGCTTCCCCGAAGGGAAAAACGCGGCGACGCTCAATTATTCGCTTAACACGCATGCTCCGGATCAGACAATATATCGGTCTCGGCTTATCCATTGCGTCGTCGATCTCGCCGCTCCGAGCCGTTGAGTATATTAACTCTGACCGATTTTCATAAGATTTCGCGGGCCGCAGGCCCTACCCGACAATATAAAAGGGCGCCCCTTTTATAATGTGTGGATTTAGCATGTGCCCTATTCAAACGCGGAATGATCGGCCGTGAACTGTCTAGTGAGTTTTTTGCGAAAGGCGGAATCCTGAATGAGTTTTTGAAGTTTGCGGATGTAAATCTTCTGTGCTTTCTCCATTTCTTTCCGATCTGCGGCTTGGGCAGTTTCCCATTCTGCTTCCAAGAATAATGCACCGAGAACGTGTTCGGCGTGATGACCTGAGGTCCCAGTGGCTACCATCTTTTCAAACGCAGCCCTTACCAAAGTATCCTGCTCGAGCTGACCTTTGACGGCCGCATGCGTGGTGACGTGGGCGAGAGGATTCACGGGTTCGCCTTCTAGCGTGATCTCGTATGGCGTTCCTTCACGTAGGTCTGCGAACTCGAGAGCATTGTGAACGTGCTTTAAGTGCATGTGCTCTTGCACCGCCTGCGCATAGAGCTGGCTCTCATGTGGAAGTTCGGCCACGATTCCCGCCTTGATTGCTTCGAAGACCAGCTTCTCGTGCCGGCCGATCAGTCTGCGAAGTTCTGTAAATTCGGATTCGTCCATTTCCTTTACCATTCCCTTGGGACAATGCTACTACTCTACAGCTTGGGGTGTCTGTCGGAGATGTACTGCACCATCGCTGATCGGGAATTTCACTTCTCCGGTAACGCGTGTCGGTTCAAACGGTCGATGCAACACCATCTGGTATAAAGCTGTTTTCAAAGGTGGTGTTTATGAAACAAGGAAAACGGTTTGGGCTTTCAGCAGAGCAGAAGAGCGACGTGTGGCGTCGTTGGAAGTCGGGGCAGA
>DATNMU010000210.1:0-29297 GCA_035602195.1 Candidatus Acidiferrum sp. | reverse complement strand
CAGCAGGCGAATATGACGAATTGATTTTCCAGATCATTCTGGACCGACGCAGCTGATTTTTCTCCCCGCCGCAATCGAATTCCATGAATGACGGCCGTTATCACGAAGGCGGTCCAGGGAAGCAGCGCTAACGCGGTTACCGGCAAGTAATACCACAGGGGCTCGGGATGATGGTACAGGTTGGTTGAGAAACGATCGAGGTTATGCTCGATGATGAACGCGTGAAAGAATTCTGGATTAGCCATCTGCACTGCGAAATACCACGGCAACGCGATCGCGCTGAACAACAGCACTCCTGGCAACCAAAGAGTCTTTAGAATCCAGCGAGCGTCTTGAACCGCAGTGGCATATACAACAATCACCACGCCCGCCAGAAACGGAGCGACCGGGCCTTTCGCCAGCATTCCGAACGCCGCACAACCGTAAAAAATGGCGAGGAAAATTTTCTTTGCAGTCTCTCTCCACGCCCACCATCCAAGCATTCCCCCAGTGAAAAGCGCGGTCAGCGCCATATCCATGGATGCGGCGCGCGCATAACCGATGATCCCAGCGGAGGAAGCTGCGATAAGCGCGCCATCTACTTCAGAACCGGGACGGAAGCGGCGTAGAAAGGCATAAATCGCCAACACCATCAAAGTAGCGTCCAGCCCAGAAGGCAACCGCGCGGCCCAATCGCTGACGCCGAAAATCGAGTACGCGAGCATGGCCTGCCAGTAGTACAACGGCGGCTTTTCCAGCCAGGGCTTGCCGTATAGCACGGGAGTGATCCAATCATGCCGCTGAAGCATTTCGCGCGCTACCTGCGCGTAGCGTGGTTCGTCAGCCCCGATGAGTCCAAATTGCCCCAGCCCGTAAAAAAAGAGAAAGCCGCAGAAGCCCGCCAGCAGCAGCGCGTCGGTGCGAGTGCGAGAAGTCATGCGGCTGTGAGTTGGAGCGCTTCGGATGTCATCGGTGAAGTGTCGGGGGATGTTTTTAATTGATGCAAGCTGTCGTTCGGAATGATCAAAGCTTGATGGATGTCAGCTTATTGTACGGAAGGACCACGCCGTATGTGATCCAGCACCTGGCGCACGGCATGGACCAGAGGCCCATCGACCGAGCAACCACTGGCGCACTCATGACCACCGCCGCCAAAGTCCTCGGCCACGCGGGCCACGTCGAGTTTGCCCTTGCTGCGCAGGCTCACTCGAAAGCGTTCGTCGGGAAGCTCGCGAAAGAATGCAGCTACCTCGACCTCGCCGATCGAGAGGACGTAATTTACCAGGCCTTCGCAGTCTTCTTCCTTCGCATCGCAACGTTCCATTTGTTTCTGCGTCACCCAAGTCCAGGCAATATTGCCCTCGGTGTTCAGGTTGCGCAAAGCCTCTCCCAACAACCTCATCTTGGCCACCGAGTGCGCGAAATAAATGCTGCGCGCGCAGTGAGAAGGATCGGCGCCTGCCAGAACCAGTTCGCGCGCCAGGGCAAAGGTGTGTTCGTTCGTTCCCTGAAACATAAATGATCCCGTGTCGGTCATGAGCGCAGTGTAGAGGCAGGTCGCAATTTCCGGAGAGAAAGGTGTGTTTGCTTCGCGCGCCAGGCGAAAAACCATTTCTCCAGTGGCCACAGCCTTGGGGTCGATCCAGTTCACGTCGGCGAACGGTCGGCCACTGAGGTGATGATCGATGCTGATCAGAAAACGATTTTCCAGACCTTCCAGGCGCGTGCGGTGGATGCTGTCACACTCGAGAATAATCGCGGCCTCGTAATTGCCAAGAACACGATCCGCCTGCAACACCTGATCGGCGAAGGGCAGCGCGCGATAGATTCGCGGCACGCCATCGTGCAGAACTATATCAGCCTGCTTCCCCATGGCGCGCAAAACCTGGCAGCAGGCCAGCGCCGATCCAATGGCGTCGCCATCGGGCCGGGCGTGCGAGGTAAGCACGAAGCGGTCGCGCTGCTCGATTTGCTGAAGTACATCTCGCAACATTCGCTACACCCTTTTATCGCCCGGCTTGGCACGGGCCTTCAATCTTTTCTTCGCCCGGGCCAACAATTCCTCCACCCGGGCTTTCTCCCGCTCCGAACGGTCCAGCCGGAAATACAGTTCTGGCGCCCGTCTTCTCCGCAAGCGCTCCACCAATTCATGTTTTATATATTCTTTAGCGGCGAGCAGGCCTTCGAGACTGCGCTCCGCTTCTTCATCGTCGCCATCCACGTCCACTAAAACCTGCGCGGAACGGCCATCGTCAGCCACATGAACCGCTGTCACCCGGACCAAGCCGATGCGCGGATCGGCCAGTTCCCCTTCGACCAGAGTTTCAATTTCCTCACGCAAGGCCTCGCCCAACCGCCCGCGATGGTACTTAACCGCGCGCTTCTCCACCATTCACCTCGAAGTAAAACGCATGAGAATATCAGAAAACCGACCGCAAGTGTTGGCTTTCAACTGCTATTGTTGCGCACAAAGGAGGGATCGAGGTAAGTACAGAGGTAACAATGTCATAGCGCTACGAACTGCGCTAAAAATATTCCACGAACGAATCGGCCACGTCCGCTCCGTGGTTGTTGGCGATGCGCGTGGCTTGCCGCTCAACGTTCTTCATCAATCCGTCGAGGTAATCGCGCGAGTCGGAGACACTGACAATGCCAATGGTGGCGCGATTCCATACTGGACTGGCTTCTAGTTCAGCGACAGAAACGTTAAAACTAGTGCGGAGTCGGTCTTTGAGACTACGCACGACCTGCCGCTTGTCTTTGAGTGAGTGCGCAGCTTCGATGTGAAGTTCGAGGGTAAGAAAGGCGATCATGCAGCGGTTGGTCGGCGGTCGTCAGTCGTTGGCAAACCCCACTTGGCTCACCGACTAGGCGGACGACCAACGACTAGCGACCAACGACGGTTCTCAAGCAATTACTTCCGCGGCAATCCGTTCGGTCACAAAGGCCTCGATTACATCACCGACTTTGATGTCGCCGTAGTTGGAGATCGAGATGCCGCACTCCATGCCGTTCGTGACCTGGCTGGCGTCGTCCTTGAAGCGCCGCAGCGATCCCACCTTGCCCTTGAACACCTGCACGTTGTCGCGCAGCAAGCGGACTTCGGAGTCCCGCTTGAGCAGGCCATCGCTTACGCGGCAACCCGCAACCGTACCAACTTTCGGGATTCGGAAAACGTTGAGCACTTCGGCGCGGCCCTGATAATTTTCCTTGATCGTCGGTTCGAGCAAGCCGCTCATCGCGCGCTTGATCTCGTCCTGCAACTCGTAAATGATCGAGTGCAGGCGGATATCGACTTTCTCCTGCTCGGCGATTTCCTGTGCTTTGCGTTCCGGCCGCACGTTGAAGCCAATGATGATTGCATTGGACGCCGAGGCCAGCAGAACATCCGTTTCTGTAATCGCACCCACGCCCGAGCGCAGCAGCTTCAGCCGTACTTTCTCATTGGAAAGCTTGGTGAGCAGATCAGTGATGACTTCCACCGATCCTTGTACGTCACCTTTGAGAATTACGTTCAATTCCTTGGTGCCGGCGGCCTTGATCTGTTCTGCAAGACCTTCCAGCGACACGCGGGAACTCTTGGCCAGCGCGGCTTCGCGCGACTTCTGCTCGCGGTATTCAGAAATGCCGCGAGCCTTATCGCGGTCCGCCACGACCACAAACTGATCGCCAGCCTGCGGTAGGGCTTCAATGCCGATTATCTCAACCGGCGTCGAGGGCGGCGCGGTTTGCAACTGCGCGCCGCGATCATCGAACATCGCACGCACTTTGCCGTACACATTGCCGACGACAAAGTTGTCGCCGGCGTTCAGAGTTCCATTCTGCACCAGCACGGTGGCCACAGGACCGCGTCCGCGATCCAATTTCGCTTCGAGCACTACGCCAGTCGCCGCGCGCTCGGGCGTAGCTTTCAGCTCACCCAGATCGGCGACCAGGCAGATCATTTCCATCAGCAGATTCAAATTGGTTTTCTTCTTCGCCGAAACATCGACGAACACTGTCTTGCCGCCCCATTCTTCGGGAACTAACCCGCGGTCAGCCAGCTGCTTCTTCACGCGATCAGGCAACGCATCCGGCTTGTCGATCTTATTGACCGCGACGATGATCGGAACTTCAGCTGCGTGGGCATGGTCGATGGCTTCGAGAGTCTGCGGCATTACGCCGTCGTCTGCCGCGACCACCAGAACAACAATGTCGGTCGCTTTCGCTCCACGGGAACGCATTCGAGTGAAAGCTTCGTGGCCTGGAGTGTCAAGGAAAACAATTTCCCGCCCATAAGCCGGCGATTCCTTATCGACGATACGAACTTTGTAGGCGCCTATATGCTGCGTGATGCCGCCGGCTTCTCCCCCGGCCACATTCGTGATTCGAATCGAATCGAGCAGCGTGGTCTTGCCGTGATCGACGTGTCCCATGATCGTAACCACGGGTGGACGGATGCCAGTTTCGGGCACCAGCGCTTCGCTGGCAGCAGCCGCATCGATTTCTTTTGCAGTCTGCTCTTCGAACGTGATCACGTTCGTATCCGCTCCGAAGAAACGGGCCATTTCGCCGGCCAGCTCGGCATCGAGCGTCTGGTTAATCGTCGCGAAGACACCTTTTGAGAGCAACCGCGAAATCAAATCCTTGGCGCGGACCTCAAGTTTTTCCGCCAGATCTTTTACGCTGATGCCTTCCGCGATCGTGATGCTGCGCGTTATCGGCAAGGGCTCATTCGACACCACCATGCGCGGCGGAGGCGTGTAGCCCTTCATCGGGCCTTCCTTTACCCCGCGCGGAACATAACGCTGACCGGGCCGTCGCGCCGGACCGCCAGGACGGCTGCCAGGACGTGTGGTTCCAGGAGGCGGCAGCGCGGGACCAACGCCGAGCGGACGCGCTCCAGCAGGAGCTGAGCGAGTGGGATGCATTGGCCTGCGCTCGCCAGGACGCAGCGGCGGACGCGGTGAACCTGGAGCTCCGCCCGCAGCAGGTGGACGGCGCTGAAAAATGGGCTGCCCGGGTACAGGACGGCCGGGCGTGGGGCGCGTTGCGCCGCCAATAGGAACTCCCGGTTGGACCGGCGGCGGCACGGCCCGTATCGGCGCCTTGTATACAGGTCTTGGACCCGTCTGTGGAACGATCATGCGCGGAGCCGGCGGCGGTGTCGGTGGCCGCACCGAACTCGGCGCAGAAGCAGATGGAGACGCTGCCGCCGGTGGCATTGGTGGGGCTGGAGCCGGCGGAACCGGACGTGCTGGCGCGGCAACCGGCGTCGTTGCCACTGGGGGTGCAACAACCGGTCGTGCAGCGACCGGAGGCGCGGGAGGCGCTGCTGCCGGTGGTGTAGGAGGCGGCGCAGGCTTTGTAACCGCAGGTGCAACGGTCGTAGGACGGCTAACCGCAGCGGGCGGGGCCGCCGCTGGCTTTTCAGCTGCAGGCGGTGTTGCCGGAGGCGCTGCTGGACGCGCGGCGACTGAAGGCGGTGCGGCGGTTTCCTTCTTTTGCGTAATCGCCCTCAGCACGTCCCCCGGCCGGGAGATATTCGAGAGATCGATTTTTGTTTTGATTTCTTCTTCACCGCGCGAGATGCGCGAACTGGATTTTCCGGCGGAAGAGGAACCCTCTGCCGAAGAACGGATGTACACACGTACTTTTTCCGCTTCGTGTTCTTCCAAAGAACTGGAGTGCGTTTTTTTCTCCGTCACTCCCACTAAAGGAAGCGTGTCCAGAATTGCCCGGCTCTTTACTTCGAGCTCGCGGGCGAGATCGTTAATTCGAACCTTACTCATCCGGCCTTTCGATTCTCCGCGTTGTAGTTAGGTCTTCATTGCGACCTCACGGAGTCAATTTCCCTGGTCTTACGCCATCGAACTGATGCCAGCGTTCCATCATTGTTCTCTGGTTTCGGAAGCTTTCTCAGCCTCCGCGGCAGGCTCTTCTTGAGAATTCTCCGCCTGCGCTTCGCTCTCGCTTGCAGCAGCAGCGTCCGGCTCGGCGGCGGATTCATTGGCCTGGACACCTTCTTCACTTGCAGTCACTTCTTCGGTGACTTCGCCGCCTTCACTACTGGATCCAGCAGCAGTGGCTTCGGGTTCTACTGCTTCGCCCTCGACCGCGACACCCTCGAGGCTAGCGAAGTAATTATTCACCGCCAGACTGATTTTTTCCACCGTCTTCGGCCCAATGCCTTCGATCGCCTCAAGCTGCTCCGGCGTCATGTCGGCCAAGGCTTCTACCGTGGTCACGCCCGCGGCTCCCAACTTCTCTACCAGCCCTTCGCCCAAACCCGGCACGCTTTCCAGAGGCGTGGAGGTTTGCGGCACCATCGCCGACATCTGCTGCTCTACTTCCTGGCGCTTCTCTTCCTCGCTCTTGATATCGATCTTCCAGCCCAGCAACTTCGCGGCGAGACGAACATTCTGCCCCTTCTTGCCGATAGCAAGGGAAAGCTGGCTGTCGTCGACCACAACCTCGAGATGCTTGCCTCCCGAGTCGACCACCGTGACCTTGCTCACTTTCGCCGGCTGCAGAGCTTTCTCCGCGAAGGTCACCGCGTCTTCGTGATACTCGATGATGTCGATTTTTTCTCCATGCAACTCGCGGATGATCGACTGCACCCGCATTCCCTTCATGCCGACACAGGCGCCGACGGCATCGACGTCTTTGTCTTTCGACATGACTGCGATCTTCGTGCGCTCGCCGGCCTCGCGCGCAATTGCACGGATCACCACCGTGCCGTCGTAAATCTCCGGCACTTCGGTCTGGAATAAATGCTGCACGAGATCGGGCACGGCGCGAGATACAACGACACCCGGCCCCTTAGAAGCTCTTTCTACGCGCGCGATTACCACCCGCACTCGCTCACTGATGGCAAACGATTCCAACCGCGACTGCTCCTTGCGGGGCATGCGGGCTTCCGCCTTGCCGATGTCGAAGATCACATCCGGACCTTCCACGCGCTTCACGGTCGCATTCACAACTTCGCCAACGCGTCCGATGTACTCGTTGTAAACCGTGTCGCGCTCGGCCTCGCGAACCTTCTGGAAAATCACCTGCTTTGCCAGTTGCGCCGCGATGCGTCCCAGAATTCCTTCCGTAACCTTCGGAATCCGCAACTCGCTGCCCACTTCCAACGCTGGATTTGCCTTGCGCGCATCTTCGAGAGTGATCTGCAATAGAGGATCTTCCACTTGCTCGGGCGTCTCCACAACGGTTTTCACCGCGTAGGCATTGATCTTGCCGGTTTCCTTGTCCAACTCGGCGCGCAGATTTTCCTGCGTCTTGTAGTACTTGCGCGTAGCCATCACAATGGCATCTTCCACCGCGCTGACCACAATTTGCGGATCAATCCCCTTCTCGCGGCTCAACGCGTCGATCGTGTTGTAAAGCTCACTCGCCATATGACGTATTCCGTTATGAAGACTGCAGCGTAACAGGTTTCAAGGTTTCAAAAACCGTGTCGCCGAAGATCTTCAACTTTGAAACCTTGAAACCCTGAAACTTTTCTCTTCAGATTTCCGGTACCAGATTCGCCTTCTCTACATTGGCGAATTCAACTTCAATTTTTTGCGCTTGCTCCGTTACCGCCGTGCGCATTTTCTTCTTTGATTTCTTGCTTGCGACGCTCAAGTCCAGCGTCAGCATTCCTTCGCGAAAACTTTCCAGCCGTCCTTCGAAGTACCGGTTATTGTTTACCGGATTGCGCGTCATCAGCTTCATCCGGCTTCCCGTGAAGCGTTCAAAATCGGCGGGCTTGGTCAGCTTACGATCCAACCCTGGGGATGAAACTTCCAGCGTATAGCTGCCCGGCATCGCATCCTCAACTTCGAGAATGGTGCCAAACTCGCGGCTGAAGTTCGCGCAATCTCCGTGCGTAACTCCCGCCAAGGGATCGCCACTCGCCGCGCCTGGCTTGTCCAGAAAGACGCGCAGCATACGGCCATTGCCACTCCCGCGCAACTCAACGTCGACCACTTCCAGCCCGTTGGAGGCCGCTACCCGCTCCGCGATCTCACGTACCCGATCAAGATCAAGTGCCATGCATCCAACAACTTATATCTCGGTTCGCGCGGCGAATTCCTGTCCAACGAAAAAGTGGGCTTGCGCCCACTGGTGTGCCTCGCCAAATGCCGGTACTACACAACAGTTCCAGTTTTCTAATATACGCCGGAAAGGGGGTAAATGACAAACCGTGGACGACCAGACGCCGAAATCCGATCTCTCTTAACCGAAGCTACAACATTAGGAAGAGCTCGTAACGACGATTACAGGGATTGGACCCGGTACTCAATATTTGCCTCAACCATCATCCCTCTCTAGAATAAGAGTTTCTTCCCGAGATACTTATGATTCATTTTCCCGTACCCGAAGCTCTCACCTTCGACGACGTTCTTCTCTTACCCGCTCGCTCCGACGTAGTCCCCGCAACCGCGACGACTCAGACACGGCTCACGCGCAGCATCAGCCTGAACATTCCCATCGTGAGCGCCGCCATGGACACCGTCACGGAATCGCACATGGCGATTGCGCTGGCCCAGCAAGGCGGCCTGGGCATCATCCATCGCAATCTCACCATCGAGCAGCAGGCCAATGAGGTGGACAAAGTTAAGCGGTCGGAAAGCGGCATGATCGTTGACCCGGTCACAATGTCGCCGACTGACAAAGTGAGCGATGCGCTCGATGTGATGCGCAAGTACAAAATTTCCGGCGTGCCCGTCACTCAGCATGGAAAGCTCGTTGGCATCCTCACCAACCGCGATCTCCGCTTCGAAACCCGCTTCGACATTCCTATCGATCGCGTGATGACCAAGAAAAATCTTATCACCGTTCCGGTCGGCACCACGCTGGAAGATGCTGAAGAAATTCTGCACGAGCACCGCGTGGAAAAGTTGCTGGTCGTCGACGATAAGTACAACCTCAAGGGCCTGATCACCGTAAAAGACATTCAGAAAAAGCTGAAATATCCCAACGCCGCCAAAGATCCTCAAGGACGCCTGCGCGTCGGCGCGGCCATTGGCGCCACCGGAGATTTTCTGGAGCGTGCACAGGAACTCGCCGAAGCGAAAGTAGATGTAGTCGCCATCGACAGCGCTCACGGCCACTCCACAAAAGTGCTTGAAGCGGTAAGGCTGGTAAAGTCGAAGCTGCCTGAAATACAACTGTTGGCGGGAAATGTTGCAACCTTCGACGGCGCATGCGAACTAGCGCGCGCCGGAGCCGACGGTATCAAGGTCGGCATTGGTCCTGGTTCTATCTGCACCACTCGCGTGGTCACCGGCGCGGGCGTGCCGCAAATCACCGCCATTGCAGAAGCTTATCGCGCAACCAAAGATGCGGGAGTTCCCATCATCGCCGATGGCGGCATTAAGTATTCGGGCGACATCACCAAGGCGCTGGCTGCGGGCGCTAGTGCGGTCATGATCGGATCTCTTTTTGCCGGCACCGACGAAAGTCCCGGCGAATTAATCCTGTATCAGGGCCGCTCGTTCAAATCTTATCGCGGCATGGGCTCTATCGGAGCCATGGCACAAGGCTCCAGTGAACGTTACTTCCAGAATGTCGAAGGAGATTCTTCCGCCGCCGTTTCTTCTCTGGACGGAGAATCCAACCGCCTCGGCAAACTCGTTCCTGAAGGAATCGAGGGCCGCGTTCCTTATCGCGGCTCAGTGGCCATGATCGTGCATCAGATGGTCGGGGGATTGAAGTCGGGCATGGGATATTGCGGCGCCGCCACCATCGCCGAACTTCTGCAGAAAACCCGATTCGTGCGCATTAGCGGAGCCGGACTTCGCGAAAGCCACGTCCACGATGTAATGATCACTCGCGAGGCACCCAACTATGGAGTCGAGTAGTCCGCGCAATTGAACTCCGACCGACAAAATATTCTAAAGACGTGGGCGGCCGCGATCCTGTGGCTCATCGTCATTTCTATCGAGTCCACGGCCATGCTCTCGTCCAACAATACCAGCCGCATTCTATATCCCTTGCTGCATTATCTTTTCGGTGTAGGGATGGAGCGGTTTGAACATCTCCACTTCTACATTCGCAAAGGCGGCCACGTGGTCGGCTACGCTATTTTGAGCATTTTGCTGTTCCGCGCGTGGCGCGCAACACTGCCTGCAATGAGTAATACAAAGTGGACAGTACGCTGGGCCACAAGCGCTCTGCTGGGAACCGCGCTCGTGGCCAGCCTAGACGAGTGGCATCAAAGCTTCATCCCCTCACGCACCGGGCGGTGGGAGGACGTGGTTCTGGACACTTGCGCGGGAGTGGCGGCACAGATTTTGATTTTCCTTTGGGTGAAGAATGTCAGTAAGACTTCGTGGAATGCGGCCAGAACCTGATGGTTTGCAATACGGTCTTGAAAGAGCACAGCTTCAGCAGCATCGCACAAACCAGAATCAAGATTAACGTTCAGCTTCGAAAAACAGTGGCCTTCAGGCGTCAGCTTTGCTGTTCACTCGCGCCGGACTGCCTGCCTGCAGCAGTCCCGCGGATACCAGCGCGAGTACCGCGGAAAAATAGAACGGAATTCCCGCCCCATAGTGCTTCCAAAGTTCCCCAGTAATCAAACTGGCGGCCAATGTGGCTACACTAGTCGCGAAAAAGTAAATTCCCAACGCACGTCCGCGCACACTCTCGCCGACGGTTTCAACCACGAGCGCCTTCAGAACAGGTTGGGTAAGCGCGTAATAAATACCATAGACTGCCATCGCAATCCAGATCGCCTGCTTGGAAGGCGCACGCCCGAAAACAAAATAGACCGCGGCAAAAACCAAATAACCTACCGAGGCTACCAGTCGTCGCGAAACGCGATCACTAAGCCAGCCCGCAGGCCAGGATGCGAGCGTATAAGTAATATTAAAGACTAGCCCCAAAAGCGGCGCCAGCGTGACCCGGATTCCAATATTCTGTGCCCGGAGCACGAGGAACATGTCGCTTGAATTGGCAAGAGAAAAAATGGTCACTGCGACCACGACAAAATAGAAGTTCGCAGGAAGTTTGACACTCTTCTCCGGCTCTCGCGCTAACGAGACTTGCATCACCTTCTTCGCGCCTTCGTCCGAAGTTGCAGACGAAGGCTTGCTTTCGCGAATCCCAACCACCGCCACCAACACGCATAATACCCCTGGAATTGCAGCTGCCCAGAACACACTGCGGATTCCGAATCGCGAAAGCAGAAACAGCGCGACAAGGGGTCCAGCAATCGCGCCAGCCGAATCCATGGACTGAATCAAACCGTAGGCCGAGCCCAGCCGATTTTTCGGCACGGACTCGGCGACCATCACATCTCGCGGCGCACCGCGCACGCCCTTGGCCAGCCGGTCGGTGAAGCGAATCAGGAGAATGTGCCACCACGACGTGACGATCGCGAGCAGCGGCTTCACCGCATTCGCAACCAAGTATCCCGCGACCACGATCGGCTTGCGGCGGTCGATACGATCGGTGAGATAGCCAGAGAAAAGTTTGGCAAAGGACGCCACGCTTTCAGCCACGCCTTCAATTAATCCCAGTTGGGCCGGGCCCGCCCCCAGTGACGCCAAGAACGCCGGCAACACCCAGTACGCCATTTCCGTAGCGGTGTCGTTCAAAAATGAAGTGAATCCAAAGGCGTAGATATTGCGCGCGGGTGAAGGATCACGCGTGTCGGAAGCCATAACTCAGTTTTATCATGACGAGATGGCGCTCTTGGCGCTCGCAGGTCTCTCGGAAACTCTCGTCGAGTCTGCCCCGGTCACCGGAACTGATAGCCGGTCTTGAGTTCGCAGCGATAATTTCTGGACTGGTCCCGGTCGGGAACCATGTGGCAATCTGCCCAACGCAAGAAAAGGTCGGGCCCCAGAGGAAAGACGATAGCTTCTCCGCCCACTTCCGCTTCGATACTTGGCCCCTCGGCCGATGCCGGCAAACTGAAGTTCAATGCGCGTCCGAATATTACCGGATAGGTCTCGCGCACCAGATCGCTGGTCATGGGATGAACCACCTCTGCTTCGAACAGGAAAGTAGTCGTATCAGACCAGTTGCGGATCGACACGTTAAAGTGGCGTCGATCCTGCGAAAACGTTTCCGCCTCGATTCTGGTGAACGAGCATGGCCCAGCAATGCAGGAAACTCTTGCGTTACGAAACTCGTTGCCCGCGCCGGCATCGATCGATTGAGAGTTGATCGTTGCCTTCCACTTTCCACCGGGCCCGCATGGGGGCCGATTATCGCAAGGCAGATTGCCTTTATTGATGACTTGAAACGCCTTTACCGCGCTACCGATGTTGGCCTCGGCAGTTGACTTCACCGAGTATCGAATGCGGGCGTTCGAAACTGCCGCGTCGGTGCGCGATTCGGCAATCGTCTCCTGGTGAAGCGGGGTCATTCGCGCGACATACAGTTTGTCTGCAATGTAATCATTCCAATCCAGAGCTTTGTAATCCTTGCGCCGAAATTGCAAGAGAACCTGTTGCCGGCGGCGTAGGCCTTTGGGAAGAGTCAAACTGAAATAGCCCGCCGCGTCCGACTTGGTTTTTGCATTTCCTAGTTCATTGAGGGCCGTGATCTCAACGTCACCCAGCGGCAACTGCTTGTTGGCGTCGGCGTCCTGCCGCAGCACCGAACCTCGCAACGTTACGGGTTGCCTTCGGTGCGTAAGCGCCACGATCGCCGCCGTCGCCGCAATCCCGACAATAATCCAAATCGTGATTTTGCTGCCCTTGGTCATTGAGCTCCTTGCCTGATATTTTAAGATGGAATTTAGCCGGTGGAAAGTGAGGTTGCGGCTTCGTCCGAGGATTTTATGATGACTAACTGAGCGCCCGTGCTTGATTGTTGAGGTAGGCAATCGCACGAGAAGCATTTAAAATTTACTGAATGCACAACCAGAAGAAGCACCTTGGTGCGAGTTCCCTCTCGCGACGCGAACTGTTGCTGCGTGCAGGCGGCATTGGACTCTGGAGTCTGATTGGTCGTCCGAATTTATTTTCACTGGTGGATTTCCAGGATGATAAGGTCGCTCCTCACATCACGCCCGGTACGACCGCCTTGTCCAAGGAAGACGATCAGTTTCTGGATGAATTGGAAAAACTGAACCTTCAATATTTCTGGGAGCAGGCAAGCCCGCAAACCGGACTGGTTAAGGACCGATGCAACGTCCAGGCTAATAGTCCCTCCACGGTCGGCAGTATTGCCGCTACGGGATTTGGCCTGACCGCTTTGTGCATTGGAGAAAAGCGCGGATTCATTCCGCCTAACGACGTGCGGGAACGGGTTCTCACCACCCTGCGTTTCCTGTGGAAGAAGATGCCCACCCATCGAGGTTTCTTCTACCACTTTGCCGATATCAACACTGGCGAGCGCGTGTGGGATTCCGAAGTCTCTTCCGTCGACACGTCCATCCTGCTTTGCGGAATTCTTACTTGCCGGCAACACTTCGAGGAGCATTCCGAAATTAGTCTTCTGGCTTACGAGATCTTTAATCGCGTGGATTGGAGTTGGCTCTCCGAAGATACTTCGCTTTTGCCGCACGGCTGGACGCCGGAACTCGGCTTTCTACCCTATCGCTGGGACTACTACAGCGAGATGATGATGATCTACCTGCTGGGATTGGGATCGCTGCCCCATCCTTTACCGATACAGGCGTGGACGGCGTGGAAGCGTACCAAATTTGAATTCGACGGCTTCCGCTACATTGGTTCTTTTGCGCCTCTATTTATTCATCAATATTCGCAGGCCTGGTTTGATTTTCGCGGCAAACGCGATGCTTTCGCGGATTACTTCGAAAACTCCACACTAGCCACCGACGCTCACCGCCGGTTCTGTCTGGAGCTTGGCAAGCAGTTTCCCGATTACAGCGACGACCTGTGGGGCATTACCGCTTCCGATTCAGAGAAGGGCTACGTAATTTGGGGGGGGCCACCCATGATGGGGCCGATCGATGGAACCGTGGTGCCGAGCGCATCCGCCGGGTCGCTTCCGTTTCTGCCTCAATCTGTGTTGCGCGTTCTCAGGAACATCAAGGATCATTATGCTCGCGCATGGTGCCGCTACGGATTCGTAAATGCCTTCAATCCGCTCAAGAACTGGTACGACACGGACGTGGTGGGAATTGATACAGGTATAACCATGTTGATGGCGGAAAATCTACGCAGCAATTTTGTCTGGGATACTTTCATGAAAAATATGGAAGCCAAGCGCGGCATGGACCGCGCTGGCTTCAAGAAGTATGAACCCTCCATTACGAATAAGACTTGAAACGGACTCATCGTCTATACAGGTTATGACAGAATTCTGCTACTTGAGTTCAATCACGGCCAAGCCGTGCGCAGGCAGGGTCAACTTAAACTCTCGGTTGGTGATTGGTTGCTCTTCTGGACCAGACAGTTCCGCAGCCTGACGCAACTCCTGAATTTGCTGGTGCGTGGGATAGTTGGGCGAGCCCATCTTCTCGTAAGTCGAGTGCACATCTCCGTGATCACGATCCACTCGTGAAATCAACGCACGGCTCACCTTGGTATTTTCCAGCCGCAGCGAAATTGTTTTTGGAGAACCCGCCTCCTCCGGCGCCGCATAGTTCCAGACTGCCAACACCAGGGTTCCGTCTTTCCTGCGAGTCAGCAAAGCGAAATCAGAATCGAGCTGGATCCGTTCGTCACCCAACTTGTGCAACAACTTGAACGCGTTGAACGCCGGCTTAGGAATGTCGTCTTCCGCAATCAGCCCATAGCCGCCGTAGAACGGGGTTTTCACCACACCCTGTTCTTCGAAAACATCGGAGAAACTCCAATAGGACATGATGTTGACCAAGCCATCGCATTGACGAATCGTGTCCGCAAGCCATGGGCCCATATAGGGCGCATCGGTCACATCGGGTTCATTCTTGTAACTGGCGTTGAACTCGCTCCAGATTAAAGGCAAGGTGGGCATGCTCGATGCTTTGATCTGATTGTGAACTTTATCGACTGCACGGCATACCATGCGGTCGCGAGGAATATTTTCGTCTGTGCCGAAAACGTCATGAGCGGTATCGTTGGCGTAAACGTGGGTGGAAACATAATCCAGCGGAACATGTTTCTCGGCGCAGTGGCAAATGAACGCGTCTACCCATGCCGCCTGGGCAGTCGCAGGGCCACCCACTCTCAGTCGCGAATTCGTCTTTTTGATTGCAAGTGAGGTGTGGTCGTACAGTTCCCAATAAGTATCCTGCTTCGGCTTTCCTCCCCAAAAATCGAGGTTGGGCTCGTTCCACACCTCGAAATACCATTTGGCAACCTCTTCGATGCCATAGCGTTCCACCAGATGACCGGTGAATGCGGCGACGAGATCATCCCAGCGGCCCCAATCCTTGGGCGGAGAAACGTTGGGCTTGTACCAGAATGGATGAATCAAACTGGCGGCTGCCAGCTTGTAAGGCATAAAACTGATTTCAACGAAAGGGCGTACCCCATTCGCCAGCAACCCGTCGTAAATTTGATCGATGTAGGAGAAGTTGTAAACGGGGCGGCCCTGATCATCTTCGCCATAGATGCCCACTTCGTCGTTGAGGATGGCGTGAAAGCGAACATAGTTGAAATCAGTAATTTGTTTCACCGATCGCAAATCAGTGCGATAGCTCTCACGCAAGCTTAATATCGCGCGCCCCGAGCCGAACATTTCTTCCCAAAAATGCGGAAGAGGATGCGTTGGTGCAGATGCGTCAATGACAACAACTTCCGAGGCAGGACTGTCATACGCCTCGACGTGCGAGGCGTTTATTGAAAACAAAAGAAAGATGGTGAAGCCGAGGAGACGCCAGCATCGCATAGCTTTCACGTCGGTGCACGAACTACAGTGCTGCAGTTTTCCCGATGAGACCCGCATCAAGCCTCACCAGATTATGCCACGTTCGACCGCGGCCTGGGCGTACGGGCGTGGCCCGATGGTTTTTCCTGAAGCAGCAATTCCGTTGCCTGCACACGTGGGTGACTGTGAAACCACCGCTGCACCAGCTCCGCATGCAGGAAGTTTGCAATCGAGAGCAAACTCATCCCCTGATGATGCACCATCCAGCAGCGCACCAACTCGAAGCGACGAAGCCGCGAATGAACTCGGCCGGGATTGTAGTCCAACGCTTCATAGAAACCGTAGGTACTCAAAGCGCGCTTATGCTCCAATTTGCGCAAATTTTTCAGCGCGGCGCCGGGGTCAATCGAAAGCGCCATGCACGTTGAATATGGCGAGACCACAGGTCCGTCCTGGTCAACTTTGTGAATCGCCAACTGCGGCACACCGAACGCGTGATACTGGTAATTGCCGCAATCATCCCAAGCGAAGCACGAAGATTCGGAAATGCCCCACGGAATACCTAAGTCGTCGGCGTATGCGCGTTGCGCCTGCACCGCCGCCGTGACTGCGCGTTCTAACAGCGTGTTGGGATAAACTCGCATCCAGATCGCGGGCATCAGGTATTCGAACATCGTCCCCGTCCAGGAGAGCAGGCCGGCAATTCCCTGGTCGATAGCATGCGCGCGGCCAAGCTGAAACCAGCTTTCCTGCGGAACGTCATCTTTGGCAATGGCGGCAAACAAGGCGATTCGCGATTCGCTCGCCAGCAGGTCATAACACGCGGAATGCAATTCCTGCTTTTCCACGTCGAAGCCAATGGAGAGCAGTCCCCGGCTCGGACTCAAGAGAAACTCAAAACTCATTTCCTCCGCGAGCGTGCCAGCTTGGTCAACGATGTTCTTAAGGTCAGCTACGAGTTGGACGGCTTGCGCACGCGCGTCCGGCAACAACGCCATCACTTGCAAATAGAGTGCGCGAGTTTTTCCGGGCTCGGTGGAATCCGCAGCAGCCTTCAATCGAACGAAAAGCGTGTCGATGTATTCCACCATCCGATTGAGGGGAGGAACGTACCTGGCCTTGCGATTCGGATAAATTGCAGGATCATTTCTCAGCGCCGCGAACTCGGGCAGCAACCAGGGCAGATAGAGCTGAACCAGGCGACCGACTTGCCTGATCCGTTCTTCGGCTTGCCCTTCAAACCACAGCGCATTCGCGTGCTTCGGGTTTGAAGATGATTGCTGAATGGCCTTGACATCAGCCTCAGGAATATCCAGAAGGTAGTTTAGCCATGTGGGGTGGCTGAGTTGGCGCTTCAGCGCGGCGAATTTTCGCCGCGGCAAAGCGCGGTCGGTCGCCAGAAGGTAAAGATGATCGAGGATGCCTTCCCGCAATTCTTTCTGTAGCAGGGGCTGTTCAAGAAGATCGAGGCTTCCTTGCTGTAGCGTCCAGAGGGAAGCCACAAGATTCCCGCTATCGACGCTGGAAACAAATCTAGGAATCAGCGGGGCCAACGTTTGCGTGTCGTACCAATTCAGCAAGTGGCCATTGTAGCGCTGCAATTGCGACACTGTGGTTAAGGTGCGAAGGGTCTGTTGGGCGAATTCCGGCGCCGTCAAATAGCCCGACGAGCACGCGATCTGGCGGGCATTGAAAAGCAAGCCAAGATTGGTGGGCGAGATCCTTTCCGCAACTTTCAAACCGTTTTCGCCCTGCTGCAAATTATCGGGAATGAGCCAGTTGTTTTTTTCGTTGCTGAGTTCAGCGAAATAGCGCCAGGTGCGAAGGGACACGAGACGCAGCAACCACCGATCTCTCTCGGATTCTTGTTTGCGCGGCGCCCGCGGCGGTCGGTTCAACCACAGCGAAATGGGCTTGCTGCATGCCCACAATAAAAGAATCGGCAAGGCCGCTCCCACCGCACTGCGGCGTCCAAACCACAGGATGGCGAACACTCCGAGCGCGAGCGCGGGCGTCCAGCTCAAATAAATATCCAGCACGGTGCGCTTATATCCTGAGAGTTCCGCCTGGGCGGCGGTTTCCCATTGCAACAGCCGCTGGCGAGTGATCATGCGGCGCACCAGAGTTCGCACCATTGCGTCCATCGAGAGCAATGCTTGATGCGCTAGGAATGTGACCATCAACCACACCGTTACAGTTTCGTTCAGAAATCCGTTGATGGCATCGAGGACGACAGAAACTTTTCCTTGCGCCGCCGCATTTGCCAAGCCGAACAGAAGTTGACACGCTGCGGGCAGAAACAATATGCCAATGGTGGCTAGCGTCCAATTCACCGGGCCGCCCGGCAGACAAAGCCAGCCCAGAAGCAGGAGCAGGAACAATGCAGGCTCGACCATACTGCGGCGAAGGTTATCCAGAATCTTCCACCGCGACACCACCGACAAAGGATTCGGAACCTTCTGTCCCGACTCTTCCGGCACCATCGGATTAATCCACTCTGCGATCTGCCAGTCCCCGCGCAGCCAGCGGTGTTTGCGCCGATTGTGAGCGTTGTAATGCGAGGGATAGTCTTCGATCACCTGGATGTCACTAACCAGGCCTGCGCGAGCGTAGGCGCCTTCGATCAGATCATGACTCAACAAGGCGTTGCGTGGAAAGCGGCGATCCAGAACGCGATGCAATGTCTCTACTTCGTAAATTCCCTTGCCAACAAAAATGCCTTCTCCGAACAAGTCCTGATAAACGTCAGATGCCGCGCGCGTATAGATATCGAGACCAGTCTGTCCTGAATAAATACTCGCCAACCTTGAGGCTGCAGAACTTTGAACGCTTACTCCAACCCGCGGCTGCAAAATGCCGTAGCCTGTCACTACGACCCGTCTATCAGGATCAATAATCGCCTGATTCAGCGGGTGCGCTAAAGTCCCGACCATGCGGCGCGCCGAACCCCGCGGCAATTCAGTATCGGAATCAAGCGTGATTACGAAGCGAATCTTCGAGAGGATCGACAGATCGCCTACCTTAAGCGGGAAGCTGTCAAACTGGCCGCGCAACAGATTATTCAGATCCATCAACTTGCCGCGTTTACGTTCCCAGCCCATCCAAAGTCTTTCGCGCGGGTTGTAGACGGGATTTCGGTGAAGCAGGAAGAACGATCCCATTTCCTCCCCGCTGTACTTCTCGTTCAGGCCGCGAATCAGGTCGGCGCACAAGTCGACCAAAGCGTTGCGCTCCGCGGGTTTCTCGGCAGCATCAGGCAGATCGGTAAGCAAAATGAAGTGGAGATTCGGGTCATGATTGCCGAGAAAACGAACCTCGAGATCATCGGCCAGTTTCCGGACCTGCTTCTCATTCAGGAGCAGAGTAGGAACCGCTACTGCGGTCACGCAATCCGACGGGAGGCCTTCTGAAAAATCGAGCTTGGGAAGAATCTGTGCAGGCAGCAGAAGGGTCGCCAGATAATTCATGATCTGGACTGCGCTCTGCGAACTCGGAAGCAGCACGGCGAGCGTGGAGAGCAGCACCCAACCCAGCGAGGTCGAGGGATCGGTCAGAATCAGCACCACCCCTAGAACTATGGTTAACGTAAGCACGGCGATGCCGGGCAAATAAAATTCGTCAGGGTGACTGCGCAGAAAAACACGCATGCGCTGGGAAAAAGGAGCTCGGAAATCGACCCGCTGTTCCAGTTCACGCGCGCCCTCTTCGAGCAGATAGGTGCCGACATGCGAACGACGCAAGCTGACCCGCGGATCCGAACTTGTCTCCTTCCGCGCAGCACGAGCGAGCCGCAGCACTTCACGCGCGACTTCGATTTCGCTGCAGTCGGAATGGTTCGCAACGTTAATCAGCTTTTGCCGGTATAGTTCGCGGGACTCATAATCCATCTTGCCGTAGGCCCCAGCTGGGTCTTCGCGCAGAAGGCGGTCAAAGCGGATCAGCGGCTCGATCGCCAGCTTCCAGGTGGTTTGTTTCATCTCCTTCAGACTGAGTATCGGAGTTCGCAAATCGTGGGGTCCAGCAAAATTTTCCAGCAGACGTTTTCCCCGCTCCGCAATCTCTTCGAGCAAAACCAGTTTAAGAATTGGAATCAGCGCCCACAGCTCGGCCAGGTTGAGAACGGTGGTGTCCTGAAACGTCTGCAGGTATTCAGTGAAGGTCGCAACGTCAAATTCATAAGAAGTCGCGGCCAGGTATCCCGCAGCAACGGCCGCAATTCTAGGCACCATGCCGCCGTCCGAAGTGCGCACCTGAGGATGTCTTTGTGGAGCGTTCGAAGCTCCGCAGACATCCGCAAGCTCCGCTTCAATCAGAAGAAGATTTTCATGCAATACGCGCACATCCGCCGAGTCCTCCTCGGAAGGGCGTTCGGCAGCGACCGCCAACAGCGGTTTCATGGCGGCGATCATTCTCTGGCAACGATCGCCAAAAGGCTGATCGGTCACTTGCTCCGGCAACCATCGAAGCTGGCGTGCCAGTTCGGTGGCGCTCGAATTCAGATGGGCAGTGTCAGGTACCATTTCACCTATCGGGTGCCGCACAATTTCGGTTTCTGCACCGAAAAGTTCTAGATGACCACTCTGTGTCATTTTTTATTTTCCCTAGCGATAACTCGATGCCTGCATCTCAAACATTTCGGCATAACGCCCTCCCAGACTCGATAGTTGGGCGTGAGTGCCTTCCTCCGCAATCCTTCCATTTTCGAGAACTAGGATGCGGTCGGCGGAACGAACGGTTGAAAAGCGATGCGAAATAAAGAGCGCCATCTTTCCCGTGGTGAGTTCGGCGAAGCGGCGAAACACTTCGAACTCGCTGCGGGCGTCGAGCGCCGCGGTCGGCTCATCGAGAATCAGAAGTTGCGCGTCGCGCAAGTAAGCTCGAGCCAGCGCAACTTTTTGCCATTCCCCACCGGAAAGATCCACGCCCTGCTCGAAACGCCGGCCGAGCATCTGGTCGTAACCCAAGGGCAATCTCGCGATGGTTTGATCTGCCATGCTTTTTCTTGCCGCACTCTTCAGCAAGTCCAAATCTCCGATAGCTTCGACCCGCCCAACCGCTATGTTTTCGAGAGCGGTCATTTCATAGCGCATGAAATCCTGAAAGATCACGCCAATCTCGCGATGCAGGTCTTCCAGGTCGTACTCGCGAAGATCGACACCATCCAGCAGAATTTGTCCTTCTGTCGGATCGTAGAGGCGGGTAATCAGCTTCACGATGGTGGTTTTGCCCTGACCATTTTCGCCAATCAGCGCGAGCCTTTCGCCGAGATGAAGCTCAAAATTAATATTGTCGAGAACCCGCCGCGAGTTTCCCGGATAGCTGAAGGAGACGTTTCGGAATTCCACCCCACGAACAATCGGCCGGGGTGCCGGCAGCGCATTTGGCTTGGATTGAATGGTCGGCTTCATTTCGAAGAATGCAAGCAGATCGGTTAGAAACAGCGCCTGGTCCCCAATACCCGCAATGGTTGAGAAAATTTGTTCGATGTTGCTGCTGGCCTGCTGAATTGCCAGGGTCAAGAAGGTCATTGAGCCAATGCTCAACGAGCCAATAGCAGTGCGCCAAATTACGTAGACGTAGGCCGAATAGTAACCCGCGGTCCCGAGCATCGACAGCGCCGCGCCCGCGATCAACTTGCGCCGATTCAGCTGCACGTTTTGATCGTAAATTTCATCGGATAACCGCGTAAATCTTTCCGAAAGAAAATTCTTCAATCCAAATAATTTGAGTTCTTTAGCCGCTTCTTTGCTTCCGCCCAATATGCGCAAGTAATCCAGTTGCCTCCGCATCGGGGTCTGGCGAAAATTCTTGGCATACCCCAGAAAGGCGAAGTGGCTCTCTCCTAAGAAGGCAGGTAGCACACCGGCAACCAGCAACAGCATCAACCAAGGAGAGAAAAACATGATCGATACAGATAGCGTAATCGTTGTTATGGATTGCTGTACCAGACGCCCGATTGCCTGGATCATGACCAGCCGGTCAGTCGCCTGCACGCGCGCCCGTTCCAGGCGGTCGTAAAAGACCGGATCTTCATAGGCAATCAGATCCAGGCTGGCCGCATGATTCATGACCCGAATGCTGACGTGACGCGTGTACTTATCGGCTAACAGCGAGTCCGAGTAGTCAATGCTGCGCAGGAGAATGCTGTTCAGCACGGCCAGCGCAAACTCAGCCGCGACCAGCCACCAGAATCCGGGCTGAACTGGCTGATGCGTAGAGACCGCGTGCACAATGCGATCCACAATCAGCTTGGTAATCCAGAGGAGAACCACAGGCAGGAGAGACGAAAATAAGCGGGAGATCAGCCCGAAGATTACAACTCCGGGACCCGAGTCCCATACGATCTTCAGCACAGCCGGAACGTTACCTAGAGCAGAAATGCGCTCGTGCCATCCTGACCAGTAACTTGCCTGTTCGGCCATGCTTTGTTCCCAACTATCTTAGAAAACGAGCCGCTGCCAGACAGACCAATTCCGTGAGTTGTCTGATATCCGACAGCGTCGCCCCACTATCTGAAGATAGCTCGCAAAAAAGATGCCAAAACCGCTTCTAAGGTTTGCAACAAATAAGACGCCGACCTAGAAGCCTACCTACGGCGGGCTCACTCCCAATTATAGCTCGAAGCCATTTAAGATGGCTCCCTCGTCACAGCGATCCGGGATACTGTTTGGGGGCGAACCAATCCACTCTTGTCTTGCGGCATCGCCTCCTTAAGTCCCAAGCTTGCAAGACTTTGCGGGCATCACGGTTTCCACACTTTTCATGCCAACCAACATCCGTGGTTCCGGTAGTAACTTGCGAGTGAGGTGACTTTCGTCTTTACTTAAGCAGCAGTAACGATTCTCTCAATCGACGGGGAGATCTTCGCTCGCGGGAGTGTTTCTTGGCCGAGGACCTAAAGTTTGAATTGTCGATCCTGGCAACGGTCCAGGGTTTTTACCAGAAGCTGATGCGAGACTCGTTGGGGGGCGATGTCCCGATCCCGAGCGGGCTGGATGAGGCCTCGCTGCGCCAGGCGGAAGGTAATCTTCCGGAAACGCTTTCGCGGATGTATCGCTGGCTGCATATGCTGGATATGGCGATCACGCCGGCGATGTTGCGGCAGGCGCTCACGCCCGAGACAGATTCAGAAGTTGCCGAGGCGTTGCTACGGTATTTTGTGCGCCGCAGGGAACCCAGCGAGGTCAACCGCGACAAAACCGATCTGATTTCAACATTCCTTTATCGCCATCCCCGAGTCCCCGGCCAGTGGCAGCAGCACGGTTATGGGTTGGATGGATCGCTGCCCCTTTCTCCATTCGAAATTGCGTTGATTGAAATTCTTGCCGATACTGACGTTCCTTCGCTGCCCGAAGAACACGTGCAACTACTTCGGAACTTCGATCCGCTGCGGGAAGAAATCTCTCGATACCGCGACTTCAATGCGTTGATGGACTCCGGCATCGTGTCGCGGGTGCGGGATCTGAAACGTTGTCTGGATTCCTCTTTCTACCATCCCGGTGTGCTGGCGACCGTGGCTGCCCACAATGCAGCCTTCGGCGAGCGCTTTGACCATCTCTTCGCTAAAGCGCTGGGAGAGATCAAACAGTTCGCCCAGGCACTGGATGAAATGGGAGGCAGCATTCTCAGCACTGTGGACGGCGTGGAAGTCACGGTCGAGCATGTGGCTGCCATCGAGCAGAAGGAGATGCTCGAGGCCGAGTACGGCGGAGCTCTGGAAAAATTCCGGCGGGTATCGCGACTGAAAAAAGAACTGGACCGGCGCCCGCCGATTCGCAAGTCGCTGCTCGCGCCCAGCGCCGGTAACGCTCTACCTTCTTCGGGGACCGCGGTCACCGCTGCCAAAGCGGCGCGGAGTGCGGCTGCCAAGCCGACCGCTCCGCCTCAGGCATTCCAGCCTCCCGTGGTTACGGCACAGCAGATCTCCGCGGAAGAGGGCAAGTTACGCCGGGTGGAGGAATCGATTCGAGTGTTTGTGCGCGTGGCTGATCCGAAATATCGCCGGATCGTGCCCATGCGGTATTTCAATCTCACATTGAGTGCAGCCGAAGCCGAGGCCTACAATGCCGCATTCCTTGAGGAGAAGAGCCTGCGCGCCGATGTCGCCCGTACGCTGATCCGCCTGGTTTCGTGCGTCGCCCGAGTCAATACAGAACTGGAAGAACTTAAACGCAGCCAAAGCTTATCGTCGCTGTGGAAACTTCACGCGGACGCGCTCGTTATCCTGCTCGACATCGCCAGCACCACGACCGAAGCAGCCGGAGGGGTCGCGAAGGCAGCGGAAAAGAGTGAAGACGGAGCCTGGTCGATAGCCATCGACGAGACCGCTCAGAAGCTGAGGATGCGCACCGATCTGGCGGTAAAGGCGATGGCGCACACGGGAAGCTAGGGGCAGATCTCAGTTCTCAGTTGCCTCTTCTCAGCTTTTGGCTAGGTTTCCAGAGCTAAGAACAGTGCTCACATATGCTCGCACGCCCGGCGGACAGCCGAGGGCGGCTGTCCCCACATGAGCCAGTAGCTGATAGCTGACGGCTGAAAGCCGACAGCTAGCTCAGTTGATGTCGAACTGCTCCTGGTGCACCGCGGGGTCGCTCTTCACGATGATGGTGCGCTTGGTCAGTTCTTCCATCTCGTTCAGCAGGCGGCCATTATTTCCTTTCAATTCTTTGGCCACATCCGGATGCACGCGCAGCATGACGTCTTCGCGTTCCAGATGTTTTGCGATCTTCCGCATCTCCACGTAAATCTCATTTACCACAGTGGTCAGCGATTTCACGTACCCGGTAGATTGGCAATACGGGCAAGGGGCACCAATCGTGCGTTCGAGCGATTGCTTCACGCGTTTGCGAGTGATCGCGACCAGGCCGAAATCGTTGAACTGCAGGACTTTTGACGGCGCGCGGTCGTGGCGGAGTTCTTCTTCCAGAGCCTGCATCACGCGCTGGCGATTACGGCGCTCATCCATGTCAATGAAGTCGATGATGATGATGCCGCCCAGATCGCGCAAGCGAATCTGTCGCACAATTTCCTTGATCGCGTCGACATTGGTCTTGACGATAGTATCTTCGAGGCGCGATGTTTTGCCCACGTACTTGCCGGTATTGATGTCGATCGCGACCAGCGCCTCAGTCTGGTTGATGACGATGTAGCCGCCGCTCTTCAGCCACACCTTCGACTTGAGCGCCTTGTCCATCTCTTCCTTCAGGCCGAACTGCTCGAACAGCGGCGTCTCCTTGGTGTAAAGCTTCACCCGCTTCACCAGACCCGGCTGGAAGCGATTGAAGAAACGAAGAATGCGCTCGTACTCTGGCTCGGTATCAACCCAGATGACGGAGAAATCGGAAGTGACCTGGTCACGCAGCACGCGCTCTACCACGTTGAGATCGTGATAGATCAGCGCTGGCGGCTTGGAAGCTTCGGCTCTCGTTTTAATATCGTTCCACAAGCCCTTCAGGAACCGGATATCCGCCCGCAGTTCCTCTTCGCCCGCGTTCTGGGCCGCGGTGCGAACGATGAAACCGCCGTGGCCGTTGTCGCGTTCGCTCATGACGATGCGCTTCAAACGCTGCCGCTCTTCATCAGAGGCAATCTTGCGGGAGACTCCGGTGTGGTTCACAGTTGGCATATAAACCAGAAACCGCCCGGGTAGCGCGATGTGGCTGGTGATGCGCGCGCCCTTTTTGCCGATCGGTTCCTTCGCAATCTGCACCAGGATTTCCTGGCCTTCCTTCAGCAAGTCGCTGATCTTTGGAATCTCACGCTGCTCGCGGCGCGGAAAGCGGCGTCCGCCGCCGCGGCGTCCGCCGCGCTGGCGATCGAAACCGGGCCGTGGACGCGGCGCCCGCTGCGTATAACCAGCCGTAGCCGCCGGAGCTCGAACATCGGCACGCTCTGCCGTGCCGCTGCCTCCGGCTTCCGCATCCAGCATCGCCTCAGCTTCGGCTTGCGCCTCTTCCAGTTCCAATTCCTCAGTGTCCTCTTCGCCTTCCGGCACAGCGCCCTCGGGATGCGGCGCACCGGAATCTGCCAGCGACGACATATGAATCTCGGCTACAGTTTCGCGGACATCGGAAAACTCACGCGGCAGTCCGCTTTCCAATCCTTGACCTGCGGCGCGCGTTTCCTCTTCGAATTCGTCATATCCCTCATCGGAGGACTGTTCGTAACTGACGGTATCTGCTTCGTCTTCGTCGATGGTTTCTTCTTCCAACGTTCCCGGCGCCGCAAAAGAAGGTGTCTCAGGTTCGTGAGCCTGATGTCGCGTTCGATTCCCAGGCTCGGATCTGGTTTCAACGGACTGGGGCTCGGCCGATTGAGGTTCGACCATTTCTTCTTCTTCAACAAACTGTTGTTGCGATCTTGCTTCCGTTTGGTGCCCCACCGGAGCTTCACTCACCGGTTCAGGAAGTCGAAATTCCTGGTTCCAATCCGTCGAAGTAGATACCGAGGCAGCCGGCGTTTCTGCATAGCTGCCTTGCCCATGCCCGGAATCCTGATGCCGCTCGTGTGGCTCTTCAAACGCGGGGACATTGCTGGCGAAGATGGGTTCGTCATCCGGAAAACGAGAAGATGCAGGTACCGAGGGATTCGATGGTTCCGTCGCGTACACGTCGCGGCCTTGCGAAGGACGCTGCGGGACCGTAGACGTCGGCGTCAACCCCCGGTACTTGGAAATCGACTCCCCTGGCAGCAGAATGGGTTGATATCCCGCTGGTGGGCCGCCCGATTGTGATCTGCCTGACTCCCGCGGCCGAGGGGTGGCGGCAACCGGTGAGGCAATAATTTCGCTAGGAGCCGCAGCGATGCGCGGCTCAGAAGCTCGATCGCGTCCGTCCCGACGTCCGCCCCTGCGGCGGCGGCGTCCGCGATACCCGCCTCGCTCGCGGTCGGGTGAACTCCCGCCGCTCGAACCTTCTGGACCGTCCGCAGCCGCCTCCGAAAACCGGGTCTCCGACCGTTGCTGCGTTTCGTTAAAACTGCCCTCGTTCTCAAACTCCGTCATGGAGTCTGCCGCATGACCATCGCCATGCGCTTGCGGTTCGGCGGGCAACGTTTCGCTGTGCGGCGAAGGGACGCGCATGTCCTCTACTCCGCGATTTGCAGGTACTACGTCGGTGACATCCTCGTCGTGCTCTTCCAACTCCATAAAGTCGGAAACATACAGGAAGGCGTCGCGCTCCAGTCCGATATCAACGAAAGCGGACTGCATGCCGGGCAGCACGCGGGTTACGCGGCCTTTGTAGATGGACCCAGCGAGGGTGTATTCATTTTCGCGCTCGAGGTAGATTTCCGCGAGCAGATCGTCCTCCACCAGGCCCACCTTGGTTTCGTGGGGCGTGGAAGAGACAAATAACTCTTTATTCATGGACACTCCGGTCCCGCACCGATCATTTAAGAGAATCGGACGGGCTTCACCGGGGCGGAACGAGGAAGGAAACGGGAGAATCGAGCGTCGCGATACTGGCCCCGTATAGGGGACGGCTGGGGCGGGGAAGGTTTCTTCCCATCCGAGTCCGCTGCACAAGCTTGGGTATCTTCTGCACTTTTCGCTTTTTAGCCGCCGGGTTTGTGACCGCACTCTCAGACCGTTTCGGGTCGGGGGGCCGTTTCCCTGCCGGCAGCCTTATAGCTTCAATCCTGCCCGGCCTCCTACTGCTCGACTGGCCGGTGAAATGCCCCCTTTACGCGAGGGCGATCGATATTTTTAGGCTGCGCCATCGGCGCAGCGACTGCTTTGTTGTCTTCCTGTCAACCGGTTCAAGAACCTGGTATTAAATCTGTTACTTAACCGGCTCAGCCGGTCAATTCACAAAACGGCGCATACGAACGTTCATTACCATCCCCAGCGCCAGGAACATGAACAACACGGAAGACCCGCCGTAACTCATCAGCGGCAAAGGTATTCCAGTGACCGGCATAAAACCGACCACCATGCCGACATTGACCAGAATATGGAAGCTAAGCACAGCCACCACACCCATCACCACGAACGTGCCAGCGCGGTCGGGCGCCGTTTGCGCGTTCTGAGTCAAACGCATCAGCACTATGAAGTATAGCAGCAGAACTCCCAGAGCGCCCACGAATCCATGCTCTTCCGCGAAAGCCGCAAAAATGAAGTCCGTTTGTGGGACGGGCAGGAAAGCCCCGTGTGTTTGCGAGCCTTTACCGCCCCACAGCCCTCCCGAACCCACCGCGATCAGGGATTGCGTAACTTGGTACCCCGACCCCTGAGGATCGGCGTCCGGCTCCAGAAAGCTAGTCAACCGCTGCTTCTGGTACGACTTCAGAACGTGCACTCGAGGTGTGTAAAAGACTGCGCCAATTCCGACCGCAGCCAACAGCACGACTACGAGCCCTTGTTTCCAATGCATTCCGCCCAGGAACACCCCCATAACGGCGATCGGGAAATAAGTCAGGGCTGTGCCAAGATCAGGCTGTGCCAGCACCATCAGCATGGGAATACCGACGATTGCCCCGGCCTTTATGAAGTCTGCCCACGAAAGTTCGCGGTGTCGCAAGTCGGCAAAATATTTCGCCACAGCCAGAATGAGGATCAGCTTTACCCACTCTGAAGGCTGAAAGTGATTTCCGCCGGGCATCTTGATCCAGCGCCGCGCTCCCAGATATTTCTGTCCCAGCAGCAACACTGCCATGAGGGAGGCGACCGCCGCGATATAAAACCAGTGGATCTGGTCCAATAATGCCTGATAGTTCACCGCACTGATCACAAACATGGCGCCCACACCACCCAATATCCAGTAGATCTGCCGAATGTGCGAGCCGGCAAACTTGGTATGCAGGGTGGCGCTCTGGATCTCCATCACTCCGAGCGAGCAGATCATCAGCACGAAGATCAGCAACAGCCAGTCAAAATCGCGAAATGAAACGTAGCGTGACATCAGTTCTCAGTTCTAAGTTCCCATGTTCTCAGTTTCAAACTGTCACCCTGAGCGGAGCATGATGGTTCGCAAGGCGAACCGTCATGCGGAGTCGAAGGGCCCCTTTCAGCTCGACATTGCCGCAGGCTCGAAAAGGCGTCCTCATTCCCCAACGCGCTCTCATTGCATCCCTGGCGCCGCCGTAGCCACTACCAACCCCTTCTTTGCAGCTTCCACAAAGAAGTGACCGCTCTGCAATTTCTGTTCGTCGCCATCACCATCGGAGTCGGGCGTCGTCCACACCGCTCCGACTTCAACTTTGCCGCCTTTTCCCGTCGGCCCCTTCGCCATCTTTGAGGGCTGCCGTTGCTGCTTATCAACGAACGCTTTGATCACCTTCGCCGCGGTGCGGGCAGCCAAGTATCCGTGCTCGCCTTCCTCGAGCAGCGTGCACACTACGATTTCAGGGTTGCGCCGTGGCTCGACTCCCACAAACCAACCGTTGTCCTTGAAGTTTGCCTTGCCGGCCGCTCCCAGCCTGGCCTTCAAGGCGTTACTGATGGTTTGCGCGCTACCGGTCTTGCCGGCAAAATCGATATTCTGCAGATGCGAAAGCGCCGCTGTTCCTCCCGGATTCACCACATCCGCCATTGCGTCGGTGATGATCTCCCAGTTCTTGGGGTCGATCGGAAC
>DATNMU010000209.1:0-6130 GCA_035602195.1 Candidatus Acidiferrum sp. | reverse complement strand
AACGTGAATGCCGAGTCGTTGCGGGATTTGGTGGAAGAGATTCGGAAGATGAGTCCGGAGTTGGGCGCGCGGGCCGAGCAGGAATTGCTGCATGAAGTCCGGGTCGCCCCAACGCTGGTGAAGTATGCGGACCCAAATCCGTATGAGATGGAAACGCGGCGCGAACTGCGGCAAGCGGCGCGCGAGTTGATGAAGAGCGAGCCGGTCGCGCCGTCGAAGGCGATTGTCGATCTGCTCGACGAAGAGCCGCTCGAAGTCGAAATCGCGACTACGTTACTTTATGAGCATTGCCACCATTCTTACCGGCAAGTGCGGCAGGCGCTGCAGGTTTCCGGCGAAAGATTTCGGCGCGAGATCATCGACCTCGGCCTGCGGCATCGCGGCAAGCATGACGAAATGTTGCGCGGCTTCCGGGCGGGGCAGCAGTTCCGCTTCGATATTCTCATGGACACGGGCGGCTTCCGCGACATGCACCGTCACCGCCGCTGCATCCAGGTGATGCAGGGGTTCACCACGCAGCACGGCTACGAGATGCTGCTCGACGTGGAAGATGCCGGCATGCGTTCTCGCTACGATGCCGCCATGCGCCGCGTGCAGACGGCCATTGAGAATCTCGCTGCGCGCAACGCGCCAGAGGCGGAAGAGAATTCGCAGTATGCGATTCCGCTTGCCTACCGCAAGCGCGCCCTTTTCAAGATGGACTTCGCCGAGGCCGTCTACATTTCTGAACTACGCACCACGCCGGCGGGACATGTTTCCTACCGCAACGTCGCCTATGCGATGTATGAGGCGGTAGCGCGGAAGTATCCTGCGCTGGCTAAGTATTTCCGCGTGCACGATGTGACGGCGCCGGTGGACTTGCTGCAGAGGTAGAAGGGCAGTATGTTCGGTTTCCTCAAACGCGCTATCGGACTGGCAGGGGCATACTCGGCCGGGAAAGCCTATGAACAGTCATACAAACTGGCCCAACTAAGCACCATCATCTACCTTCACAAGCAATGTGACGGCGATGACGGGGAGCGTATGGCAACCTGCGTGTGGAGCTACCTCTTCTGCACGGAACCCACGGATCAGGGCTTGATCGAGTTCCGAGAGCGATGGAAGACTGAGATCGTTAACACCGCGACGGAAATTCTGGACACGGACGAACCGTTCAGGGAAGTAATCGTGTCCTCACTCTGGGTTGCGCTCGCGGTCTCCCGCTCGCGGGATGACCGGGACGACTTCGAGCGTATTACGTCCAGCGCGGTGTTCAAGCAATATTCCACTACCCATCCGATGCCGCCCCATGATAGGTATTCGGCTTTGGTGGAGGGGTGGTCGCGAAAGTACAGTCCCCTACCTTCCGCGAAATGACCGATTGTGGCCTCGCCATGAAAAAGATCTACCTGAAGGTTAGAAAGCGGACCCGCAATGACCCGGAGTTCGTGAAACTGACTGCGCTCGCCGGGCGCATCGCCCAACTCCTTGGTTCCAAACCGCCCATCAAGACGTCATTGCAGGCCTGCCTCGATGATCTGCTCGGAGCTGTCTACAGCCTGATGTATGCCAAGCATTACAAGTTCGATAGCAGGCCACAGCCCCTGGGCCCGAAAGACATCCAGAACGTCCTTGTCAGGGCGAGAAAAATGGCCTTATCGAAGTTACGCACAGAGGGAAAATGGACGGCAGGGTTCTATTTCAATAACGCT
Source organism: Candidatus Acidiferrum sp. (assembly GCA_035602195.1). Classification (GTDB taxonomy): domain Bacteria; phylum Acidobacteriota; class Terriglobia; order Terriglobales; family Acidobacteriaceae; genus Sulfotelmatobacter. The sequence goes on along the minus strand of DATNMU010000209.1, from coordinate 4,439 downwards.
CTGTTCCGGACGTCTGCCGTCTATCATCGCTCTCTCAAGATTCTGACGGGGAATGAGGAGAGCAATAATAAGGGGCTGAAGGTTCTCGGGCCTTGCGCGGATAAACTTTACCAAGAAGCTCGCAAGATCCCCTGGGCAAATGAGAGCGTTAGGAAAGTGCACTGCGAAGTAAACGGCTTGAAACATACCTCAAGCGGAATAGGCAGCGGCAGAGATGTGCCCTTTGAGACTGCGGTTAGGGCGGTCGCAGAAATCTTAGAGATCATCGAGGCATTGAAGTGACGGCCTTGCGGTAGTCAACGCCCAGCGGTTTCACTGTTGTGTCCGAAGAGGTTAATCTCCTGTCTGCTAGGATCGTGACATTGCGTAAAATCTAAATGGTTCGCAGACACCGATGGGCACCGAATTCTCGCCTGATTACGCGACCAAAACGGATGAAGAATTGTTGCACATCGCACTAGACGCTGAGTCCCTCACTCCTGATGCACGCTCAGCGCTATCATCCGAGCTGAAGAAGCGGCAATTGGATTCACCGGACGAGCTGACAAAGTTCGTCGCTGAACGGCGCTATCACCAGCACCTCGACGACATCAACTTAGGAAACCTGGTCCTAGTCGTCCCGCACGGAGTCGGACGCCGTGCGTATGGCCGAACCAATATTGAAACCATCGGCACCCGCGAAGAATACGACACAACGGTTTTTGGCGTGGTATTTTACTTCCCGCTGATACCACTCGCCACATATCGCTTCTCCCGCGAACAGGGTAGCAAGCAGTTTGTGGTCCGAGAAAAGAAGCCGACAAACTGGTCCCAGGTCCTTTCGGTCTGGTTGAAGGCCGGCTCAATCGTGGCGTTGATTATGCTGGTTTTTCACTTCTGGCTGCGCTGATCGCTGTCAATCTGCACAGGATCGCACCATTTCCATTCCCGAAGTTAATCCACGCAATCGCGGCAGCCCCATGCCTAGCCTTCTCTAGATCTATCTTGATCCTGCCGGTCGCCGCGCAGCTAGAATCTGATCAAGAGCCGCCCATGCCGCGCACCGTCAAGATCGCTCCAGAAATTGATGCCAAGCCCTATTAGGAACTCGTTTTCTTTGCCAAAGAGAACGGGCAGTCGCAGCGGTTTGTGCTGGAGCGGGCGCTCGAGCACTACCTGCACAACGTGGTCCCTTCGCAGCGCATGGTGAGGCGGTGGCGCGGAAGTATCTTGCGCTGGCTAAGTATTTCCGCGTGCACGATGTGACGGCGCCTGTGGACTTGCTGCAGAGGTAAACATGGCCAGTTCTTTCGGCGGCTTTTTGATGCGACTATGTTTTCTCGGAACGTTATCATTCCTTGACGTGTCCAGCGCCTGCAAGAGGGCTAGAAAAATGCAGAAACGTTACGAAGCAGGCTCGATACGTTGCACCAGAATGGTGTTGCTGTTCATATCCAGCTTTCCGGTCGCCTTCACTTGCCGGCCCAGATACTGTTTCGCCTTCGTTGCGTCGCTCAGCTTATAGCTGACCTTGGTCACCAGGTCTTTTAGAACGATCTGCCCATTTTCTCTGACGATCCGGCCGGTAAATGTCTTCGCGTCGCGAGTCGTCACCTCGCCAGAGGCTGGCATTTGAGATTCATTCTGCTGCGCCTGCGGAACCGACGGATTCGTCCTCTCGGGAGCGCTCGCGGAAGATCGTAAATCGGCTTGTTGCGCGCCCAACGACGAACACGCCATCAGTAACATGATCGTAACCGCCGCCGGCAGTAATCTCGCCGATAGTGACCGGAAATCGATGCTTTGCATGTGAACCTCCAGTTTGGTTCTATTTCAAGAATCGTGCCGGAACAATACTGCAAAAACCCTGTTAACCGATTGATTCCGCTATGGGCCGCAAAGGGCCCGATAAGACAAAAACACCCGCTCTGGCTGTGACTCTTAAGCATCAGTATAAAAGTCTCGCCTTGGTTACTGGCCTGTGGAACTGTGCAAAAAAACCTCCGCAATCTACATTGTTTACCCGAGTTTCAGGCTGCGCATTGCCGTGTAAGTTGCTATTGTCCACAAGGTTCCTCCACCACACGCCGCTTCGTTTTAACCGGCAAAACAATAACCGCCACCTTGGAGCATGTGCCATGGCAGTCACCAACGCAGCCGCCTACGGAGTTTATTCCCAGAATGCCGTACTCACCGACATCGTGCGCAACCTGAACCAAGCCGGTTTTGAGAACGAAGACATCTGCATGATGCTCGCGCCTACTCATCCGATTGCTTCGGTGGTTCGCGACGCCAGCCTTTTCAGCTCTGATCGCGAGAACTCCGCCGCCAGCGCAGGCATGATTGGCTGGCTTTCCGCCTTCGGTGCAGTGCTCATTCCTACCGTGGGTTTCTTCATTCGATCGCGAGTTTTTCTCCACGCGCTGATGGTAGCTCGGGAGACTCCCGCGCTTTGCGGAAACGCCCGTACCCTCGTGGGTCTGGGCTTCTCTGAGGATGAGGCCACGCGGTTTGAGAATCAGCTCGCTCGCCTGGGAGTTTTGGTTTATGTCTCCTGTGACGAGAACGCGAAAACTCTGTGGGCCCGGGAAGTATTACGCCACACCGGTGCGTCCGAGACCAACACCCTGGAAGAGACAATTGCGACTGCCACAGCCGTAGCTTAAATCCAGCACTCTTAGCCAGCGACTCTTAATCGCCCGACGCCGATCACGGCTATCAGGCCAATACTGAGCAGAATTCCGCTGCCGGCCTCGGGCAAGATTGTCGTGCGCTCCTCCTCATGGGGAATTGCTGGCGCACGCGAGGTATCCCACTTCTCCATCGACATCTGAGGCCTGTCGTCAGCCGCATCTTGCAACGTGCTGCGAAATAGCAGCCCGCCCTTCGGTTCTGTCGAGGCTACATTGCCCACAACATCGTTGCGGGAAACAAGGATCTGCGGAGAATATCGGGCTCGGATATTTCCATTCGCTGCCATAGTCGCAGCAACCAGCAGTGCAAAACTCAACCATCCTGGGACCGACATGTCACATCTTTCTACGCGCACTCTTTGCGATTGGGAGAAAAGAAGAAAAGCAAACGAAAATGAGAATATTGAGCGGTGACCTTCAAAAGCTGCTTGGCGGAATACAACAGCCCCATCATTCTGATCGTGCCCGCCGCGCCGGCATATAGGGCGAAACCTGTATGTGCAAGCCTCGTTACCCCGGCATTCGCCAGGCTACCTCTCTTCCTTGAAACACATCCAACCTCGGGGCAATTAACAAAACGAACGAAGGAGATCCCCGTGAAGAAAGCAGTCTCAACCATCACCACGGTGTTCGGTGCCGCAACCCTGCTTATGGCCGGATGTGATTCTCAGCTCTCTCCCGGACCTGCGCCGCTACATCAGAATCAGCAGGATGTAAGAAAACTTAAATTTAAGAAGAGACAGGGGGATTCATCGACGCAACCAAATGGTTGAGCGTTATCTGTAATTTTGTCGCTCGAAGTTAATTTGTATTTTCGATTTCGACCTAAGCCAGCCACGCCCTAAAGGCTTGGCGGTCGCAAGACGACAAGACGAAAGGAAACTCGCAAGCATGAAATCCCCCGTTCAATCACTCCTCCATCGCTGCCTGTTCCTGAGCATGCTCGCTCTGGCAATGTCGGCGGCGTCATTCGGTCAACTTGCTATATCAGTTTCATTTGCGCCTCCGGCTCTTCCCGTCTACGAGCAGCCACTCTGCCCCGGTGATGGTTACATCTGGACCCCCGGCTATTGGGCTTGGGACGAAGACGCTGACGATTATTATTGGGTGCCCGGCACCTGGGTTCTGGCGCCCGAAGTGGGTTACCTCTGGACTCCCGCATGGTGGGGTTGGGGCGGCGAGGGATTTATTTTTCATGAAGGCTACTGGGGTCCGCGCATTGGCTTCTATGGCGGCATCAACTACGGCTTTGGCTACTTCGGGGAAGGCTTCGAAGGTGGCCGCTGGGACCACGGACATTTTTTCTACAATCGCGCGGTGTGGAACGTAAACTCCGGCAACATCCATAACGTCTACGAATCTCGAGGCCATGAAGGCAGAGAAAATCGCGTCAGCTACAACGGTGGTAATGGCGGCATCAACGCGCGTCCCACGGGCGAACAGGAAGCGGCCTTGCGCGAACGGCACTTAGGCCCGGTCAGCGCCCAAAGTCAGCACATGCAAGCGGCTCGACGCGATCCGCAACTGCGTGCATCCGCCAATCAAGGCCGCCCGCCCATCGCGGCCACCGAAAGGCCGGGCGCCTTTCACGATCGAGCGGTGCCCGCCAAAGAGGCGGGAGCCCCTTATCATCCACCCGCCAATCGCGCCGCTGCCAACGGTGTGCGAAATCAGCCTCGCTCCAACGAACCCTCCGCTCGTCCGGAGAACACTTCTCGCCCGGCGAATACTGTGCACGCCAAAGATCTTCCGCCCGCCGAGCGCCGC